>NZ_JBXAOE010000027.1:0-120304 GCF_058802485.1 Cupriavidus sp. GW822-FHT02D05
AACATCCTCGGCGGCGAGAACCTGGGCGCCAAGGTGCTGATGAGCGGCCTGGACTATGAGCGCGCCGTGCTCTCCGGCGGCCCGGTGGGCATCATGCAAGCGTGCATGGATGTCATCACGCCCTACATCCACGACCGCAAGCAGTTCGGCCAGAGCATCGGCGAGTTCCAGCTGATCCAGGGCAAGGTGGCCGACATGTACACCACCTTGCAGGCAGCGCGCAGCTACCTGTACACGGTGGGCAAGAACCTGGATTCCCTGGGCAAGGAACACGTGCGCCAGGTGCGCAAGGACTGCGCCGCGGTGATTCTCTATACCGCCGAGAAGGCCACCTGGATGGCCGGCGAATCCGTGCAGATCCTGGGCGGCAACGGCTATATCAACGAATACCCGGTGGGCCGCCTGTGGCGCGACGCCAAGCTGTACGAGATCGGCGCGGGCACCTCGGAAATCCGCCGCATGCTGATCGGGCGCGAGCTGTTCTCGCAAACCATGTGATGCCGGCGCAGCACGCGGCCGGGCGCGGCGCCGCAAGGCGGCAGCGCCAGCCTAAGTGCCCCACCGCCCACGCCGAATTGACCGAAAGAGCACTCGCCCGGCCGCCGAACCAATTTACAATCTCCGGAAACCACCTCCAGCCTTAGTCACCGGTCTGCGACATGTCCCACTTCCCCAAGCTGCTGTCCTCGCAGATCGCCTACGACGTGGCCCGGACCATGCTGGACGGGTTTGACAAGCATTACCGGCTGTTCCGCGAAGTCAGCCACCTGGCCAAGCTGAAGTTCGAAGCGGCCGACTGGCTCGGCCTGCAGCAACTGCAGCGCGACCGCATCGACTTCTACAACGAGCGGGTGCGCGAAACCAGCGTGATCCTGGAAGACGAATACGACGCGGAAAATATCGAGGACGAGATCTGGCAGCAGATCAAGCTGCACTACATCGGGCTGCTGACCAACCATCACCAGCCGGAACTGGCCGAGACCTTCTTCAACTCGGTGTGCACGCGCATCCTGCACCGTTCGTACTTCAACAACGACTTCATCTTCGTGCGCCCGGCCATCTCGACCGAGTACATCGAGAACGAGGAGTCGCCCACCCGGCCGACCTTTCGCGCCTACTATCCGGGCAGCCGCAAGGGCATGGCGGCGTGCTTCGAACGCATCGTCCATAACTTCCAGCTCGAGCGGCCGTTTGACGATCTCACGCGCGATATCGGCTATGTGGTGCGCGCCGTCACCGAGTATTTCGGTGACTTCCGCATTGCGCCGAATTTCCAGATCCATGTGCTGTCGTCGCTGTTCTTCCGCAACAAGTCGGCGTTCATCATCGGCCGTATCCTGAATGCCGATCGCACCTTCCCGCTGGCGATTCCCATCGTGCACACGCCCGATGGCAAGCTGTCGCTCGATACGGTGCTGCTCAAGAAGGTGCAACTGCTGATCCTGTTCTCCTTCACGCACTCGTACTTCATGGTCGACATGGAGATCCCGTCGGCGTACGTGACCTTCCTGCGCGACATCATGCCGCGCAAGCCGCGCGCGGAGATCTATACCTCGCTGGGCTTGCAGAAGCAGGGCAAGAACCTGTTCTACCGGGACTTCCTGCATCACCTGCAGCATTCGTCGGACAAGTTCATCAGCGCACCCGGCATCAAGGGCCTGGTGATGCTGGTGTTCACGCTGCCGTCGTACCCTTACGTGTTCAAGGTGATCAAGGACTACTACCCGGCGCCGAAGGAGACCACGCGCGAGCTGGTCAAGTCGAAGTACCAGCTGGTCAAGCAGCACGACCGCGTCGGGCGCATGGCCGATACGCTGGAGTACTCCGACGTGGCCTTCCCGCTGTCTCGCTTCGACGATGCGCTGGTGCGCGAGCTGGAGCTGCATGCGCCGTCGATGATCGAATACCAGCGCGGCAAGGATGGTGGCGAGGAAATTGTCGTGCGCCACGTGTATATTGAGCGCCGCATGACGCCGCTGAACATCTGGCTGCAGGAAGGCTCGGATGCGCAGGTCGAGCACGGCATCGTCGAGTACGGCAACGCCATCAAGGAGCTGATCGCCGCCAATATCTTTCCCGGCGACATGCTCTACAAGAATTTCGGCGTGACGCGCCACGGGCGCGTGGTGTTCTACGACTACGACGAGATCGAGTACATGACGGACACCAATGTCCGCCACGTGCCGCAGCCGCGCAACGAGGAGGAGGAACTGTCGGGCGAGGTCTGGTACAGCGTCGGGCGGCACGACATCTTCCCCGAGACCTATCGCACCTTCCTGCTCGGCGACGCGCGCGTGCGTGCTGCCTTCCTGCGGCACCACGAAGATTTTTTCGATCCTGCCATGTGGCAGGCTCACAAGGACCGGCTGCTGGCCGGGCAAATCCATGATTTCTATGCCTATGATGTTTCTGAACGCTTTATCCATCGCTATGCCGCCGGCGGCGGCGACGCCGAAGCGCGCGCGCACGGCAACGATCCCGCACCCGCAAGGAGAGTCGCATGAGTGACGCTATCGCCCAGCTTTTCCGCAACAACCGCGAGTGGGTGGACCGCGTCAATGCGGAAGACCCGAGCTTCTTCATGCGCCTGGCCAACCAGCAGGCGCCCGAGTACCTGTGGATCGGCTGCTCGGATTCGCGCGTGCCGGCCAACCAGATCCTCGGGCTGGCACCGGGCGAGGTGTTCGTCCACCGCAATATCGCCAACGTCATCGCCCATAGCGACCTCAACGCGCTGTCCGTGATCCAGTTCGCGGTGGAAGTGCTCAAGGTGCGCCACATCACCGTGGTGGGCCATTATGGCTGCGGCGGCGTCAAGGTGGCGCTCAAGCGCCAGCGCATCGGCCTGGCCGACAACTGGCTGCGCCATGTGCGCGACGTGGCCGACAAGCACGGCGCCTACCTTGGCACCATCACCCGCGAGGAAGATGCGCATACGCGCCTGTGCGAGCTCAACGTGATCGAGCAGGTCAACAACGTGTGCCAGACCACGGTGCTGCAGGACGCGTGGGACCGCGGGCAGCCGGTCACGGTGCATGGCTGGGTCTACGGCGTGTCCGACGGCCTGCTGCGCGACCTGGGCATGGCCGCCAGCAGCAACGACGAGCTGCACGCACAGCTTGAGGCCGCCTACCGCCAGTTCGGCGATCCGCCGCAAGCGTCGATCCGCTGAACATCGGTCATCAGTCGTCGGCAAGTACAGAGAGATTCCCGGAAGAGCCAACAATCGCCGCCAGCCAGCGCCCCAATCATTGGAGACACACCATGCATGATCCCGTAGTCATCGTATCCGCCGCCCGCACCCCCATGGCGGCTTTCCAGGGCGAGTTCGCCACGCTGACGGCGCCGCAGCTCGGCGCCGCCGCCATCCGCGCGGCGGTCGAACGCGCGGGCCTCGCGCCGGAGCAGATTGAGGAAGTGGTGTTCGGCTGCGTGCTGCCCGCGGGCCTGGGCCAGGCGCCCGCCCGGCAGGCAGCGCTGGGCGCTGGCCTGCCGCTTGGCGTGGCTTGCACCACCGTCAACAAGATGTGCGGCTCCGGCATGCGCGCCGCCATGAATGTGCATGACGCGCTGATCGCGGGCGCGTTCGAGATCGGCATCGCGGGCGGCATGGAGAGCATGACCAATGCGCCGTACCTGGTGCCCAAGGGCCGCGGCGGCTACCGCATCGGCCACGGCATGATCTTCGACCACATGATGCTCGACGGTCTGGAAGACGCCTACATCAAGGACGAAAAAGGCGGTGGCCGCTCGATGGGCACCTTCGGCGAGGACTGCGCGGCCAAGTACGACTTCACCCGCGCGGCGCAGGACGAGTTCGCCATGGAGAGCGTGCGGCGCGCCCAGCAGGCCACCGAGCGTGGCGACTTCCGCTGGGAGATCGCGCCGGTGACGGTGCCGGGGCGTGGTGGCGACACCATCATCGATACCGACGAAGGCCCGCGCCGCATCAAGGTCGACAAGATCCCATCGCTCAAGCCCGCTTTTGCCAAGGACGGCACCATCACCGCCGCCTCGTCGTCATCGATCAACGACGGCGCCGCCGCGCTGGTGATGATGCGCGAATCCACCGCCAAGCGGCTCGGCCTGGAACCGCTGGCCCGCCTGCTCGGCCACACCTCGCATGCGCAGGCGCCCGGCTGGTTCACCACCGCGCCGGTGGAAGCGATGAACAAGCTCTACCGCAAGCTCGGCTGGACTACCGACAGCGTCGACCTGTTCGAGATCAACGAAGCGTTCGCCGTGGTGCCGATGGCCGCCATGCACGACCTTAAGATCCCGCGCGACAAGGTCAACATCCACGGCGGCGCCTGCGCGCTGGGCCACCCGATCGGCGCCTCGGGCGCGCGCATCATGGCTACGCTGATCGGTGCACTGCGCAAGACCGGCGGCAAGCGCGGCGTGGCCAGCCTGTGCATCGGCGGCGGCGAAGCCACCGCGGTGGGGCTGGAGATCGTCTGAACCCGCGGCATCGACCGCAACTGAGCAGCTGCCGCCACCGCGCGGCAGCCAGGCCGCAAACGATATAGAAGAAGGAGTACTGCCTTGCCAACCGCTCTCATCCTTGGTGCCTCGCGTGGCATCGGTCTCGAATTTGTGCGCCAGTACCGTGCCGATGGCTGGCGGGTGCTGGCCGTCGCGCGCAGCGATGACGGCATCAAGGCCATCGAAGCGCTTGGCGCGGAGGCGTTGCGCGCCGACCTGACCGACGCGGGCCAGGTCGCCGGGCTGGGTTGGAAGCTGGACGGCGAGTCCATCGACGTAGCGATCTACAACGCCGGCGTGATCGGCCCGCGCACCGAAGGCGCGCAGCCGGTCACCCGCGAAGACTTCGACAAGGTGATGCACGTCAATGTGCTGGGGCCGATGATGGCGCTGCCGTTGCTGCTGCCGCTGGTCGAGGCCGGGCGTTCGGGCAAGGGTGGCGTGCTGGCGGTGCTGGCTTCGCGCATGGGCAGCATCGGCACCATGGACAGCAACCGCAGCTGGCTCTACCGGGTCAGCAAGGCGGCGGCCAACGCGGCGCTCAAGGCCGCCTCGCTCGACGCGCGCCACGCTACCTGCCTGGCCTTCCACCCGGGCTGGGTGCAGACCGAGATGGGCGGCAAGGAAGCCGACCTCACGCCGCAGCAAAGCGTATCCGGCATGCGCGGCGTGATCGCCGGCGCGACGCGCCAGGATAACGGTGGTTTTCGCAACTACGATGGCAGCGTGATCCCGTGGTGAGCACGGCATTCATGGTTCCCGACTCCGCTACCACCTTGGTGAATTGACATGCTGCTCACGCCAGAACAGGAAATGATCCGCGATGCCGTGCGCCAGTTCGCGCGGCAGGAGATCGCGCCGCACGCCGCCGCGTGGGATCGCGACAAGACCTTCCCGCAGGCGGTGCACCGCGAGCTGGCCGCGCTCGGCGCCTACGGCGTGGCCGTGCCCGAGCAATACGGCGGCGCCGGGCTCGACTATCTCTCGCTGGCGCTGATCCTGGAAGAAATCGCCGCCGGCGATGGCGGCACCTCGACCGTCATCAGCGTCAACAACTGCCCGGTGTGCAGCATGTTGATGGCTTTCGCCAGCGAGGCGCAGAAGCAGCAGTGGCTGGTGCCTCTCGCGCGCGGCGAGATGCTCGGCGCTTTCTGCCTGACCGAGCCGCACGTGGGCTCGGATGCCGCCGCGCTGCGCACCAGCGCGGTGAGGGATGGCGACGACTACGTGCTCAATGGCGTCAAGCAGTTCATCACCAGCGGCAAGAACGCCGACGTGGCCATCGTGCTCGCGGTCACCGACAAGGCCGCGGGCAAGCGCGGCATCAGTGCCTTCCTGGTGCCCACCGCCACCCCCGGCTATATCGTCGCGCGGCTGGAGGAAAAACTCGGCCAGCATTCGTCGGACACCGCGCAGATCCTGTTCGAGGATTGCCGCGTGCCGGCGGCCAATATGCTGGGCGAGGAGGGCGCCGGCTACAAGATGGCGCTGTCCGGCCTGGAGGGCGGACGCATCGGCATCGCCTCGCAAAGCATCGGCATGGCACGCGCGGCGTTCGACGCGGCGCTGGCGTATGCCAAGGAACGCGAGAGCTTCGGCCAGCCGCTGTTCGCGCACCAGGCCGTGCAGTTCCGCCTGGCCGACATGGCGACCAAGATAGAGGTGGCGCGGCAGATGGTGTGGCATGCCGCGTCGCTCAAGGATGCGGGCCGGCCTTGCCTGAAGGAGGCCGCCATGGCTAAGCTGTATGCCAGCGAGATGGCCGAGGAGGTCTGCTCGGCCGCCATCCAGGTCTTTGGGGGCTACGGCTATGTCAGCGATTTCCCGGTCGAGCGCATCTACCGGGATGTGCGCGTCTGCCAGATCTACGAGGGCACCAGCGACATTCAGAAGATACTGATCGCTCGGGCGCTGGCCTGAGGGCGGCTCGCGCGCAGCACGGAACCAACCTGTTGGCGCATCATCGAATCACCGAAGCATTGAACCCAAACGGCCAGAAGCCAGGAGCCCCCAGACAATGACTGCTGCCATCGATTTCTACTTCGATTTTTCCTCGCCATACGGCTACTTCGCCAGCACGCGCATCGACGAGCTGGCGCAGAAGTACGGGCGCATCGTCGCCTGGCATCCGATCCTGCTCGGCGTGGTGTTCAAGACCACCGGCAGCTCGCCGCTGCCGCAGGTGCCGCTCAAGGGCGACTATTCCTGGCGCGATTTCGAGCGCACCGCGCGCTTCCACGATATCGAGTACAAGCGTCCGACGCACTTCCCGCTGCCCACCACGCAGGCCGCGCGCGCCGTGCTGTGGCTGCAGAACCATCACGGCGATGATATCGCCACCGCGTTTGCCAAGTCGGTCTATCACGCCCTGTTCGTGGATGACATCAACATCGCCGAGCCGGCCGAACTGGTGAAGCTGGCCGAGCCGCTCGGCATCGACGCGCATGCCATGGATGCCGGCGCGAGCAGCTTCCAGATCAAGGACCAGCTCAAGGCCGAGATCGACGTGGCGATGGCCAAGGGCGTGTTCGGCTCGCCTTTTGTGATCATCGACGGCGAGCCGTTCTGGGGCTTCGACCGCTTCGACCAGATCGAGGCACACCTCAAGAGCAAGCGCCCGATGGCGCTGCGTGCCGTGCCGGGCATGGACAACAACACAAGCAGCACGAGCAATACAAGCAACACAGATAACAGCACAGACAGCAGCAAGGAAAAGAAACCCGCATGAATGCCAGCATCAAGCCGATCCGCCATCCCCGTTTCGACTGCGTGATTTTCGATTGCGACGGCGTGCTCGTCGACAGCGAGCCCATCGTCAACCGCGTGCTCAACGAGATGCTCAACGAGCTTGGCATCCGCATCTCGATCGAGGAATCCACTAAGTGGTTTCTCGGCCGCGCGGTGCGCGAAGAGCTCGACAACATCGCCAGCCGGCGTGGCGCGCCGCTGCCGGAAAACTGGCTGTCGGAATGGTTCGTGCGTCGCAACGCAGTCCTTGAGGCGCAAGTGCAAGCGGTGCCGCATGTGCGTGAGGCGGTGCGCGCGATCGTCGCGACTGGCTTGCCGGTCTGCGTGGCCTCGGGCGCGGATCGCATCAAGGTCAAGCTGCAACTGACGCGCACCGGCCTGGTGGAGCTATTCCAGCAGGACGAGCGCGAGCATATCTTCTCGTCGACCGAGGTCGAGCGCAGCAAGCCGGCGCCCGACGTGTACCTGCTGGCGGCGCGCACCATGGATGTGGAGCCTGCGCGCTGCGTGGTGATCGAGGATAGTCCGACGGGCGTGACCGCAGGCGTTGCCGCGGGCATGACGGTGCTCGGCTACGCTGCGCGCAACGCGGCGCAATCGCTGCTGGCAGCCGGCGCAGTCACTACCTTCACCGATATGCGCGAGCTGCCGGGGCTGATCGGATGAAAGCGCGCGCGTCCGGCGCCGGCACCGGCGGCTGCCCATGCGGCGGGGGCGACTACGCCACCTGCTGCGGGCGCTTTCATCGCGGCGAGGCGCTGCCGTTCAACGCCGAGCAATTGATGCGCTCGCGCTATAGCGCCTATGTGCTGGGCGACGTGGACTGGCTGCGCCATACCTGGCATCCATCTACCTGCCCGGCCGACCTTGCCGCGGACACGGACACGCGCTGGCTCGGGCTGGCGGTCAAGGCGCATGCGCAGCAGGACGAGACGCATGCCCAGGTGGAGTTCGTGGCGCGCTACAAGGTGGGCGGGCGCGCCTGGCGGCTGCACGAGCGCAGCCGCTTTGTACGCGAGCCGCGCAGCGCCGGCGAGGCGCCGCGCTGGCTTTATGTCGATGGCGAAATGCTGGGGGAGACACCATGACGGAATCGATGGCTGCTGCTGCTGCTGCTGCGCGGGACACGGAGTACTTGCTGTATGGCTTCGCACAATCCGGCAACACCTACAAGGTGGCATTGCTGCTGGAAACCGTCGGCGTGCAGCGTGGCCGCACGCTGTGGACGCCGCGCTTCGTCGACTACTTCAACGGCGAGACGCATACGCTCGAGTATCGTGCCATCAACGAAATGGGCGAGGCGCCGGTGCTGGAGTTCGATGGACAGCGGTTGTCGCAATCGGGCGCGATCCTGGACCTGCTCGCGCAGCGCCTCGACATCTACGGGCCCGCCAGCGAGGCCGAACGCTCCGAGGTCTTGCGCTGGCTGCTGTTCGATAACCACAAGTTCACGTCGTACACCGCAACCTACCGCTTCCTGCGCACCTTCACCAAGGCGCCGGACCCGGCAGTGCTGCAGTTCCTGAGGCAGCGCTGCGAGAGCGCGTGGAACGTGCTCAACACGCATTTGTCCGGGCGAGCCTACGTGCTGGGCGAGCGCCTGAGCATTGCGGATTTTTCGCTGGCCGGCTACGTGTTCTACGACGACGAGATCGGCGTGCACTGGCGCAAGGAGTATCCGCAACTCCACGCCTGGACCGAGCGGTTGCGTGCGCTGCCTGGCTGGCGCCATCCGTACGACCTGCTGCCGGGGCATCCGTTGCCCAGGCGCACGGCCTGAGGCGGCGGGCAGCAGGCAAGCGGCGCCTCGCGCGGCAGGGGCAACCAAGGAGCAGGCAAATCATGAGGTGGATGCAACGACTGGCCCTGGCCCTGCTGCTGACCCTGCCATTCACCGGGCCGATGGCGCGCACGCCATCCGCGAATCAGGCCACGCAGGCACCAGGGGCGATCACCGCCATCATCCCCGGCTCGTCTGAGCAGGTCGCAATGGTTCCCAAGCCCGGCGTCATGTTCTCGCTGGAGCTGGAGACCACCATCTTCAAGCCACCCGGCGACGGCCCGTTTCCGCTGGTCGTGATCAATCACGGCAAGGCGCTGGGCAAGCCAGCTTTCCAGTCGCGCGCACGCTACCTCTTGCAGAGCGCGGAATTCGTCAAGCGCGGCTACGTTGTGGCGCTGCCGATGCGCCAGGGCTTTTCCAAATCCGGCGGCGCCTATATCGGCGGCGGCTGCAATGTCGAGAGCAACGGCCTGGTGCAGGCCGAAGACGTGGTGGCCACACTCGAATACATGATCAAGCAGCCCTATGTGGACAAGTCGCACATCGTCGTGATCGGCCAGTCGCATGGCGGGCTGACCACCATGGCATTCAGCACCATCGCCTATCCGGGCGTGCTGGGCGTGATCAATTTTGCCGGCGGACTGCGCGACGAGTCTTGCAGCCGCTGGGAATTCAACCTGGTGGACGCGTTCGGCGACTACGGCAAACAGGCGCGCTATCCCTCGCTGTGGCTGTACGGCGATAACGACAGCTACTGGCCGCAGCCCCTGCCGGCAAAATTCTTCGAGGCCTATACCGCGCGGGCGCATGGCCCTGCCGCTAACGCCCGCATGGTGGACTACGGCACATTCGCGGGCGACTCCCATACGCTGTTCGGCGCCCGCGCGGGCGTGCCGATCTGGCTGCCGGAGGTCGAGCGGTTCTTCAAGGAGATCGGGCTTTCGTTCGATCCGCAGCCATGATGCGTGATTTTTTTCGATAGACGGATGGAATCGCGCGCCGCATCCGGCTGCGCAGGGTGGAGATAGGCGCACGCAAGCATCGGGATACGAGGCGGTTAGGTGCTTCTTCGTGCTTTGTCGTTCAACGTGTCGTCAACGTGTAAATCCGGCGCTGTTTGCCAATTCACCAGGTAGCTCCCTACCATGACTCTCCCCAACCCGCACGCAAGTGCCGCCACGCCAGGCTTCGCCGGCCTGGGCCGGCCAGCGCGCGGTCAACAAAGGAGGGTTTCCTTGGAAGACCAGTCCAATTCCGCGTCCCTGGCGCCGAGCGCGCATCTTGCCCAGCCCACGCTCGGCGAGCGCAGCTTGCGCGCGGTATGGCATCCGTGCACGCCGCTGCGGCCCGATGCCGGCGAGCCGCCGCTCGCCATCGCCCGCGGCGAGGGCCCCTGGCTGCACGACACCGACGGCCAGCGCTATTTCGACGCCACCAGCTCCTGGTGGGTCAATCTGTTTGGCCACGCCAACCCGGACATCAACGCCGCGCTGCGCGAGCAGCTCGACATGCTTGAGCACGTGATGCTGGCCGGCTGCACGCACGCGCCGGCGGTAGAGCTTGCCGAGCGCCTGTCGGCGCTGACCGGCGGCGCGCTCGGCCATGCGTTCTATGCCAGCGACGGCGCGTCCGCCGTGGAGATTGCGCTGAAGATGAGCTTCCACTACTGGCGCAACACCGGCCTGGGCGGCAAGCGCGAATTCGTCTGCCTGCGCCACGGCTACCACGGCGAGACCGTGGGCGCGCTGGCGGTGACCGATGTGGCGATCTTCCGCGATGCCTACGATCCGATGCTGATGAGCTCGCACGTGGTGATGTCGCCGGATGCGCGCCAGGCCGCGCCGGGCGAGAGCGCCGCGCAGGTTGCGCAGCGCGCGCTGGATGCGCTGGAGGCGCTGCTGCAGGCGCGCGGCGGCCAGATTGCCGCGCTCATCATCGAGCCGCTGGTGCAGTGCGCCGCGGGCATGGCCATGCATGATCCGCTCTACCTGGAAGGCGTGCGCGCGCTGTGCGACCGCTACCGCGTGCATTTGATCGCCGACGAGATCGCGGTGGGGTGCGGGCGTACCGGCACCTTTTTCGCGTGGGAGCAGGCACGCGGCGCGGCCGAGCCCGGCGCACCGCTGCCGGCGCACCTGTGGCCGGATTTTCTGTGCTTGTCCAAAGGCATCAGCGGTGGCTACCTGCCGCTCTCGCTGGTGCTGTCGCGCAGCGCGATCCAGCAGGCCTTCGTGGCCGAGGCGCGCGACCCGGACCGCGCCCGCAGCTTCCTGCACTCGCATTCCTATACCGGCAACCCGCTGGCCTGCCGCGCCGCGCTGGCCACGCTCGACCTGTTCGCCAAGCAAGACGTGGTGGCGCAGAACCGCCAGCGCGCGCAGTGGCTCACGCAGGCCATGGCAGGGCTGGCGGCGGATGCCCGGCTGCATCACGTACGCCAGCGCGGCCTGATCTGGGCCGCCGATGTGCGCGAAGAATACGCGGCCGACGCGGGCGAGTTCGCCGCGCGCTTCCATCATGCCGCGCGCAAGCACGGCGTGCTGATCCGGCCGATCGGCCGCACGCTTTACATCATGCCCCCGTACGTGTTCGACGCGGCGCTTGCGCAATGGCTGGCAGGCCAGCTGCAAGCCACGCTCGACACGGTACTCGCCGGCATGGACCAGAACGACAGCGCTGGCAACGGTACCGGCGCACCCACGGAGATACGCGATGCTGCTTGAGCACTTGACCCTGGCCGCCGCCGAGCGCGACGAAAAGGCACTGACGCGGCGCCGCCGCACCGCGTACTCCGCCTGTGCGCCGCAGCAAGCCGTGAGCGATGCCTGCGGCGGCGAGATGCACTCGTTGCTGACGTTCTGCAGCAACGACTACCTGGGCCTGGCCAACCATCCCGCGCTGATCGCGGCCATGGCCGAGGGCGCGCGCCAGTTCGGCGCGGGCAGCGGGGCCTCCCACCTGGTGAGCGGCCATTCGCTGGCCCACCACCGGCTCGAAGGGGAACTGGCGGCGTGGTTCGCGCCGAACATTCCGCACGCGGCCGCGCTCTACTTCAGCACCGGCTATATGGCCAACATGGCGGTGCTGACCGCGCTAGGCAGCGCCGATGCCACGCTCTTCTGCGAAGCGCTCAACCATGCCTCGCTGATCGACGGCGCGCGCCTGGCGCGGGCCGAGGTCCGCCGCTACGCGCATCGCAACGTGGCCGAGCTCGAAGGCTTGCTGGCCGCCAGCACCAGCCCGCTCAAGCTGATCGTCACCGACAGCGTGTTCAGCATGGACGGCGACTTTGCGCCGCTGGCCGAGCTGCTGACGCTGGCCGAGCGGCACGATGCCTGGATCATCCTGGATGACGCACATGGCTTCGGCGTGCTGGGCGAGCAAGGCCACGGCGTGCTGGAGCACCTCGCGCTGACGTCGCCGCGCTTTATCTATATCGGCACGCTGGGCAAGGCCGCCGGCGTGGCGGGCGCGTTCGTGGCCGCGCACGAGACCATCATCGATCATCTCGTCAACACCGCGCGGCAGTACATCTACACCACGGCCTCGCCGCCGGCGGTGGCGCACGCCCTGTCCGCCAGCCTGGCGTTGATCGCCGGCGACGAAGGGCGGCTACGCCGCGCGCAGCTGGATAAGCTGATCCATACGCTGCGCAGCGGCCTGGCCGGCCTGACGCGGGCGGCTGGCTGGCGCCTGGGTGAGAGCTCGACGGCGATCCAGCCGGTGATCGTGGGCGACAACGTGGCGGCGCTGGCACTGTCCGCGGCGCTGGAGGCCGACGGCATCCGCGTCGGCGCGATCCGCCCGCCCACCGTGCCCGTTGGTACCGCGCGCCTGCGCATCACGCTGTCGGCCTCGCATACCGTGGCCGATGTCGAGCGCCTGCTGGCCAGCCTGGCCAGCGTGGTGCCGCGCAAGGAGGCGTCATGATCGCCTGTTTTGTCACGGGCACCGACACCGGCATCGGCAAGACGCACGCCAGCGCCACCTTGCTGCACGCGCTGCGCGCCGCCGGCCACCAGGCCGTTGGCATGAAGCCAGTGGCAAGCGGCAGCGAATGGCGCAACGGCTATTGGCACAACGATGACGTGGCGCAACTGCGCGCAGCCAGCGCGGTGGCCGTTGCGCAGGCGCAGACGTGCCCGTTTTTGCTGCGCACGCCGGCTTCGCCGCACCTGGCCGCCGCCATCGAGGGCACGCGCATCACGCGCGAGCCGATCCGCGCCGCGTTTGCCGCGCTGCAGGCGCGGGCCGGCGCGGTGGTGGTGGAAGGCGTCGGCGGCTTTTGCGTGCCACTGGACGGCGCGCCGCGCGACCAAGGCGGCTGGGACACGGCCGACCTTGCCGTGATGCTCGGCCTGCCGGTGGTGCTGGTGGTCGGCATCCGCCTGGGCTGCATCAGCCATGCGCTGCTTACCGCCGAAGCCGTGCGCGCGCGCGGCCTGCACTTGGCCGGCTGGATCGCCAACCGCATCGATCCCGGCATGCAGCTCGCCGACGAGAACATCGACACGCTGCGCGCGGCGCTGGGCGCGCCCTGGCTCGGCACGCTGCCGTGGCAGGTCGCGCCGGCCGAAGCCGCCAGCCAGCTCGCGCTGGCGCCGCTGCTTGCCGCTTGCCATGCCGCAGGCGATGGTGTCGCCGCCTGAGCGCGCACCGGACCAAGACTGAAAACACTGAACGAATTACCGGAACAGATCGCAAACATGACCGCAACCACCCACGCCGGCGAAACCGTCGCCACCATTTCCGCCGACACCCTGCGCCAGACCGCCCGCCGCTTTACCGAGTCTGCCCCCGCCACCAAGCCGGGCGACTGGACCGTCGCCGAGGTCGCCGCGCTGTACGCGCTGCCGTTCAACGATCTGCTGTTCCGCGCCCAGCAGGTGCACCGCGAGCATTTCGATGCCAACGCCGTGCAGCTCTCGACGCTGCTGTCGATCAAGACCGGCGGCTGCGAAGAGGATTGCGGCTATTGCCCGCAGAGCGCGCACCATGATGCCGGCGTCACCGCGGGCAAGCTGATGGCGCTCGACGAAGTGCTGGAAGCCGCGCGCGCCGCCAAGGCCAGCGGCGCTGGCCGCTTCTGCATGGGCGCCGCCTGGCGCAGCCCGAAGGACCGCCACCTTGAGCCAGTCATCGAAATGGTGAAAGAGGTCAAGGCCATGGGCCTGGAGACCTGCGTCACGCTGGGCATGCTGGAAGCCGAGCAGGCGCAGCGCCTGAAGGACGCGGGGCTGGACTACTACAACCACAACCTCGATACCTCGCCCGAGTTCTACGGCGAGATCATCGGCACCCGCACCTACCAGGACCGCCTGGACACCATTGGCCATGTGCGCGGGGCCGGCATCAACGTGTGCAGCGGCGGCATCGTCGGCATGGGCGAATCGCGCGAGGCGCGCGCCGGGCTGATCGCGCAGCTCGCCAACCTCGACCCGTATCCCGAGTCGGTGCCCATCAACAACCTGGTGGCGGTCAAGGGCACGCCGCTGGCCGACACCGCGCCGATCGACCCGTTCGAGTTCGTGCGCACCATCGCGGTGGCGCGCATCACCATGCCCAGCGCCATGGTGCGCCTGTCCGCCGGCCGCGAGACCATGGACGACGCGCTGCAGGCCCTGTGCTTCATGGCCGGCGCCAATTCCATCTTCTACGGCGACCGCCTGCTGACCACCGCCAACCCCCAGGCCGATCGCGATCGCGCGCTGC
This sequence comes from Cupriavidus sp. GW822-FHT02D05, assembly GCF_058802485.1. Taxonomy (NCBI): domain Bacteria; kingdom Pseudomonadati; phylum Pseudomonadota; class Betaproteobacteria; order Burkholderiales; family Burkholderiaceae; genus Cupriavidus; species Cupriavidus sp. GW822-FHT02D05. The sequence goes on from NZ_JBXAOE010000027.1 coordinate 14,729, forward strand.
TGGCACGGCTGGATATCCGCACCGAGGGCTACGCAGGGTAAGCTGGCGGCAATGGCGGCGGCCAAGGGCCCATGGTCAATGGCCGCCGTCCCCGCAACCACACTGGCTGCGGGCAGAGGTTCATCAGGGGAGGGCGCCATGTTCAACAAGATCCTGATCGCCAATCGCGGCGAAATCGCCTGCCGCGTGGCAGCCACCTGCCGCCGCCTCGGCATCCGCACGGTAGCCGTCTACTCCGACGCCGACGCCAACGCGCGCCACGTGGCGTTGTGCGACGAGGCCGTGCATATCGGCGGCGCGGCAGCGCGCGACAGCTACCTGCGCGGCGACCACATCATCGAGATGGCCAAGGCCACCGGCGCGCAGGCCATCCATCCCGGCTACGGCTTCCTTTCCGAGAACGACGGCTTCGCAGAAGCTTGCGCAGAAGCCGGCCTCGTCTTTATCGGGCCGCCGGCATCCAGCATCCGCGCCATGGGCAGCAAGAGCGCGGCCAAGCGCCTGATGGAGGCGGCCGCGGTGCCGCTGGTGCCCGGCTACCACGGCGAGGATCAGGATGCCGCCCTGCTGCGCCGCGAGGCCGACCGCATCGGCTACCCCGTGCTGCTCAAGGCCAGCGCCGGCGGCGGCGGCAAGGGCATGCGCGTGGTGGAAGCCAGCGACGGCTTCGAAGCCGCGCTGGCGTCCGTGCAGCGCGAGGCCAGCGCCAGCTTCGGCGACGACCGCGTGCTGGTCGAGAAATACCTGACCCGCCCCCGCCATATCGAGATCCAGGTCTTTGCCGACACGCACGGCAACTGCGTCTACCTGTTCGAGCGCGACTGCTCCGTGCAGCGCCGCCACCAGAAGGTGCTGGAGGAAGCGCCGGCCCCTGGCATGAGCGAGGAACGCCGGCGCGCCATGGGCGAAGCCGCTGTTGCCGCCGCGCAGGCCGTGGGCTACGTCGGCGCTGGCACGGTGGAATTCATCGCCAACCAGGACGGCTCGTTCTACTTCATGGAGATGAACACCCGCCTGCAGGTAGAGCACCCGGTCACCGAGATGATCACCGGGCAGGACCTGGTGGAATGGCAACTGCGCGTAGCCTCGGGCGAGCCGCTGCCGCTGAAGCAGGAACAACTGCGCATCCACGGCCATGCACTGGAAGCCCGCGTCTACGCCGAAAACCCCGACAAGGGCTTCCTGCCCTCCACCGGCACGCTGCGCTACCTGCGCACACCGGCAGCGGTCACATTCGCGCTGGGCCAGGACGGCAACGGCCCGGCTGGCGTGCGCATCGACTCCGGCGTGCGCGAGGGCGACACCATCAGCCCGTACTATGACCCCATGATCGCCAAGCTGATCGTGTGGGGCCGCGACCGCGAGGAGGCATTGGCGCGCATGGCGCAGGCGCTGGCCGAATACCGTGTGGTGGGCCTGTCCACCAATGTGGCTTTCCTGCGGCGGCTGGTGACCTCGCAAGCGTTCCGCACGGCGGACCTCGACACCGGCCTGATCGAGCGCAACCAGGCGGCGTTGTTCCCGCCGCCCGCGCCGGTCGGCATGGAAGTGATCGCGCTGGCCGTAGCGGCGTTGCTGGATGCGCAAGCCCGCGCGCGCCGCGTGGACCCGGCCGACGCGCATTCGCCCTGGCAGCATGCGGGCGCATGGCGGTTGAATGGCGGGGAGCGGCGCGCCCTGCGCTTCTCGGTGGGTGGCCTGGCGGGCAGCCACATCGCCGACGTGACGCTCGCCACCGATGCGCGCGGCAGTACGCTGTTCTTCGCCGACCAGGCCGCGCCCTTCCGGGCGCAGTGCGCGGCGGACGATATCCGTGTCGATCTCGGCACGCGGCGCGCCCGTGGGCAGGTCCACGCGGAAGGTGATACCTTCCATGTATTCAGCGGCCACCGTCATGTGGCCCTCACCTGGATCGACCCGCTCGCGCATGCTGCCGAGGGCGAAGGCGAGGGCGGCAAGCTCACCGCGCCCATGCCCGGCAAGGTCATCGCGGTCATGGTCCAGGCCGGCAGCCGGGTTGCGCGCGGCGCGCCGTTGCTGGTGATGGAGGCCATGAAGATGGAGCACACCATCAGTGCGCCGGCCGACGGCGTGGTGGGCGAGGTGCTGTATGGCGTGGGCGAGCAGGTCGGCGAAGGCGCGCAATTGCTGTCCTTCGAAGCCGGCAACGGCTGAGCCGCCCCTTCAGGCGGCGCCCGCTGCAAGAAAACCGCAGGCCACGCCTATCCTCTGCGAAAATAGAAGAGAAAGAAGACCAGAGTGGAGATGAGATGAAGTTGCAGTTGTATGTACCGGACGGCCGTTACCAGCCCTGGATCGACGGCTTTGCCGAGGCCCTGCCCGAAGCGCAATGCCTGACCTGGGAAGACAGCAAGAACGAGCAGGTCGACTACGCCGTGGTGTGGCGCCCGCCGCTCGAGATGCTGCGCGGGCGTACCGACCTGAAAGCCGTGTTCAACCTGGGCGCCGGCGTGGACGGCATCTTGAGCCTGCGCGACACCGACCCGGACGCGCTGCCGGCCGGCGTGCCCATCGTGCGCCTGGACGATGCCGGCATGGCCGCGCAGATGATCGACTACGTGACGCACGCGGTACTGCGTTATTTCCGCCGCCTGGACGAGTACGCGCTGGCCCAGCAGGCCGGCACCTGGCGCTTTCTCAAGCCGCATCGCCGCGCCGATTTCACCGTGGGCGTGATGGGCGTGGGCACGCTCGGCGCGCAGATCGCGCAGGCGCTGGCCGGCTTCGGGTTCCCGGTGCGCGGCTGGAGCCGCACGGCGCGCGATATCGAAGGCGTGCAGGGCTTTGCCGGCGAGGCTGGCCAGGCGCCGTTCCTGGATGGCCTGCGCGTGCTGGTCAACGTGCTGCCGCTCACGCCGGAAACCGAGAACATCCTGGATGCCGGGCTGCTGGGCAAGCTCGCCAAGGGGGCCTACCTGGTCAACGTGGCGCGCGGCCCGCACCTGGTTGAGCAAGACCTGCTGGCCGCCGTGCAGTCGGGACAGATTGCCGGCGCCACGCTCGACGTGTTCCGCACTGAGCCGCTGCCCGCCGAGCATCCGTTCTGGGCCGAGCCGCGCATCACCATCACGCCGCATATCGCGGCACTGACGCTGCGCGAAGACAGCGTCGCCCAGATCGCGGCCAAGATCCGCGCGCTGGGCGCGGGCCAGCCGATCGCCGGCGTGGTCGACCTGCAACGCGGCTATTGAGCAAGCCGGGCGCCGGGGCGGAGCGTTTGCGCCGGGAGCCCGAGCCCAATGTCCGCACATTAGTTAAATCGCGCACGCTCCGACGCGTGCGCAGCAACCAGACAGCGAGGAGACATCGTGACCCTGCCCCACTATGTAAAAGTCGTAGAAGTTGGCCCGCGCGACGGCCTGCAAAACGAGAAGGCGATGGTGCCGACCGAGGTCAAGGTCGACCTGATCAACCGTCTCAGCGACGCCGGCTTCGTCAATATCGAGGCCGCCTCCTTCGTCTCGCCCAAATGGGTGCCACAGATGGCCGATGGCGCCGAGGTGATGGCGCGCATCCAGCGCCGGCCGGGCACGCTGTACTCCGTGCTCACGCCCAATATGAAGGGCTTCGAAGGCGCGGTGGCCGCGTCGGCGGACGAGGTCGTGATCTTCGGCGCCGCCAGCGAGGCGTTCTCGCAAAAGAACATCAACTGCTCCATCGCCGAATCCATCGAGCGCTTCGCGCCTGTCGCCGCCGCCGCCAAGGAAAAAGGCCTGCGCCTGCGCGCCAGCATCTCCTGCGCGCTGGGCTGCCCCTACCAGGGCGAGGTGCCGGTGCACGCGGTGGTGGACGTGGTGCGCCGCATGCGCGATCTCGGCTGCGACGAGATCGACATCGCCGACACCATCGGCGTGGGTACGCCGGGCCGGGTGCAGGAGGTGATGCACGCGGTCGCCGCCGAATTCCCCATCGACCGGCTCTCCGGCCATTTCCACGATACCTACGGCCAGGCGCTGTCCAATATCCTGGCCAGCCTGCAGGTCGGCATCTCGATCTTCCACGCCTCGGTGGCAGGACTCGGCGGCTGTCCTTACGCCAAGGGCGCCACCGGCAATGTGGCCACCGAAGACGTGCTGTACATGCTGCACGGCATGGGCATCCACACCGGGGTGGACCTGGAGCAGGTGGTGCGCGCGGGCGATTTCATCTCGCAGTCGATCGGCCGCGCCAACAGCTCGCGCGTGGGACGCGCGCTGCTGACCAAGTGGGGCGCCGCCGCGGACGCCGCGCCTGCCTGCGTATAAGGCCTTTCATCCGAACCCTATCGACATGAACGCTCACTCTCCCGACAACGCCAACGCCAACGACACCGCCGCGCTGCCCGAAGCGGCGCAGCGCGTGGCCGGCCTGCTGGCCGGCCTTGGCCACGACAAGCCCGTGGTCATGCTGCCCGCCACCGGCAAGACCTCGGCCGAGGCAGCGGCCGGCCTCGGCTGTTCGGTGGCCGAGATCGCCAAGTCCATCATCTTTCGCCGCGTCGCCGACGACGCACCGGTGCTGGTGATCGCCAGCGGCAGCAACCGCGTCGACGAAGCCAAGGTCGCCGCCGTGGTGGGCCCGCTCGGCAAGGCCGACGCCAGGTTCGTGCGCGAGAAGACGGGCTACGCCATTGGCGGCGTCTGCCCGATCGGCCACGCGGTGGCGCCCGTCATGCTGCTCGACAGCGACCTGTTCCGCTACGACAGCCTGTGGGCGGCCGCCGGCCATCCGCACGCCGTGTTCAACCTCACGCCCCAGGATCTGCAGCGCATGACCGGGGCCGAGGTGGCCGACGTGGCGCAGCGCCAATCGGCATGAAGCCGCTGCTTGCACGCGTCATGCGCGGCACCCGGGGCGAGGGCTGAGGCGATGTCGCAAGCCACCCGCCTCGCCGCCGAGCTCACGCGCGGCGCGCAAGCCGCCCAGCACGCGCAGCCCGTGCCGTCGCCGTGCCGCAACGTGTGCCGCATGGACGCCGCGAGCGGCTATTGCGAAGGCTGCCTGCGCACCATCGACGAGATCGCCGCATGGTCCGGCAGCGACGAGGCCGGGCGGCGCAGGATCTGGCTGCTGCTGCCGCAGCGCGCCGCGGCGTTGGCCGCAAGAGCGGCGCCATGATGCATCGCACCCACAACACAGCGTGACCCGGCCATGACAACCGCCATCGACTGGTACTTCGACCCGATCTCGCCGTTCGCCTACCTGGCGTTCGAGCGCTTGCCCCGGGCCTTGCCAGCCGATGTCTCGGTGCGCTACGTGCCGCTGCTGTTTGCCGGGCTGCTGCGCCATTGGGGCAACGTCGGCCCGGCGGAGATCGCGCCCAAGCGCCGCTTTACCTTCGAGCACGTTACCTGGATCGCGCACCGCGACGGCACGCCGCTCGCCATGCCCGCCGTGCACCTGTTCAATCCGCTGCCCTTGCTGCGCCTGGCGGTCGCGCTGGAGCTCGAAGGCCGGCTCTCGCACGCCACGCTGGCACCGGTTTTCCGCTTCGTCTGGCAGCAAGGCCACGTGCCCCAGCAGCAGGCCGAGTTCGACGCGCTATGCGGTGCGCTGGGCGTACCTACCGCTGCGCTGGCGCAAGATGCGGTCAAGGCGCGCCTGCGGGAAAACGGGGACGAAGCGCTGGCGCGCGGCGTGTTCGGCGTACCTACCGCTGCGCTGCAGGGGGATGCCGAGGGGCAGTTGTTCTGGGGCCTGGATGCGCTCGACATGCTCACCGCGCGGCTTGCCCAGGATCCTTTCTTTGCCTCGGACGCATTCCGTGCCGCCGCCGCATCGCCGGTTGGCGCGGGGCGAGCCGATGCACCGCCACCTCCCACGCCGCGCGCTGACTAGCTGATTTGCCGACACCCCAATGCCAACCACTTTCACGCCTCCAAACCTGCCCGGCACCATGCGCGTTTTCGAGCGCGGCTGGCTATCCGCCAACAACATCCTGTTTGTCGATGGCGACGACACCGCGCTGGTCGATTCCGGCTACGTCACGCATGCGCCACAGACGCTGGCGCTGGTCGAGGCCGGCCTTGGCGGGCGGGCGCTGCGGCGCCTGGTGAACACGCACCTGCACTCCGACCACTGCGGCGGCAACGCCACGCTGCAGCGCCGCTGGCAACCGCGCACGCTGATCCCCGCCGCGGAGGCCGAGGCGGTGCGCGCGTGGGACGTGGACGCCCTCAGCTACCGCGCCACCGGTCAGCAGTGCGACCGCTTCACCTTCGATGACGTGGTGCAGGACGGCGACACCTTGCGCCTGGGCGGGCTCGACTGGCAGGTGGTAGGCGCGCCCGGCCACGATCCCCATGCCGTGATGCTGTTCGCCCCGCAAGAAGGCATCCTGATCTCCGGCGATGCGCTGTGGGAGAACGGCTTTGGCGTGATCTTCCCGGAACTCGACGGTGAGAGCGGCTTCGCCGAGCAGGCGGCCGTGCTGGCGCGCATCGCCACGCTGGATGTGCGCGTGGTGATTCCCGGCCACGGGCGGCCCTTCACCAACGTAGCGGCCGCGCTTGACGTTGCTGATGGGCGGCTGGCTTACCTCAGCGCCGATGCCGGGCGTAATGCCACGCATGCCATCAAGGTGCTGGTGAAGTTCAAGCTGCTTGAGCAGCAGCGCATGCGACGCGACGCGCTGCTGGCGTGGATGGCGCAGGCGCCGCTGATGCAGCGCATCCATGCGCGCTTCATGCCCGCGCAGGACATGGCGGCCATCCTTGAGCGGATCCTGGCGTCGCTGGCCGCCGCCGGCGCGCTGGCGGAGGAAGGCGGCGAGGTGTACAACCGGGATTGAGCGGTAACGCTGGTAATGCGGGCGCCACCATGCCCTGGCGCCAGTCCCTGACCCTTTGCGAGGAAACCGTCCATGCCTGCCTTTCCCGTCGCACTGCTTCACCCCCTGGTCGCGCATCTCTGCGCCTCGACGATCCACGCGCACGGCGCCGACCTCGAGATAGAACTGGCGCCATTCGTGCTCGGCGGCGCGCCGGTGCGCACGGCGATCCGGCTCGACGGCATGGACCTGCCCACCTACAGCCTTGAACAACTGGCGGGCACGCGCCTTGTCTTCCCGCTCAACCCGGAGCCCGGCTACATCGACGGCTCGCTCTACCTCGACGGCCGCCATCATGCGGTCGACATCCGCGAGCTGCGCTTTGGCGAGATCGACCCGCAAGGCTTGCCTGTGATGATCGAGGGCTGCATTCATTTCGACGACGGCGCCCGCTTCGACGACACGGCACTGAGCCTGGCCGCCCGCATCGCCCGTCCGCTGTCCGACGCGGAGATCGACGCGCTGATCGACCGCGCCGCCGCCGATGCCGGCGCTGGCTCGATCCGGCAGTCCGGCAAGGTGATGGCCGCGCTGAGCCGCCACCCGAGCCTGCGCCATGCCGACATGGCGCTGCTGCATGCGCGCGTGCAGGCCAGGCTGCTGATTGGCGAAGCCATGAGGCCGAGATGAGGCGGCCTGGCCATGACGCTCGCCGCACTGGCATGCAGGCCGGGCGCGTCATGCCCCACGATGCGCACGCCGGCAAGTTCCCGCGCTGACCGAGTCCCAAGGACGCACCATGCAAGCCCTTCACGGCCAAGGCTTCCTCCTTCGCCCCTTCCGCTATCCCGACGTGCCCCAGTTCGTGGCCGCCGTGCACGAATCACTCGAGACCGTGGGCAAATGGCTGCCGTGGTGCCACGCGGGCTATAGCGTGCGCGATGCCGAGAACTGGGTCGACCTGTGCACGCAGAGCATGGCCATCGGCGAGGCCTACGACATCGGCGTATTCGCCCCGGACGGCAGGGAGCTGTATGGCGGCGTCTCCATCAACCAGATCAACCGCGACTACAACTTCGGCAACCTCGGCTACTGGATCCGCCAGACCCGGCAGCGGCAGGGACTGGGCGCGCGCGCGGCAGAGCTGATGGCGTGCTATGCCTTTCACCGCCTCGGGCTGACGCGCCTGGAAGTGGTCGCCGCCGAGCACAACATGGTCAGCCGCGCCGTCGCGCAGAAGATCGGCGCGCAGTTCGAATGCATCGCCCGCAACCGGCTGGTGCTGCACGGCGTGCCGTGCTCGGCGGCGATGTACTCGCTGGTGCCGCCGTGGTACGGCAATGCCGGCGCGTCCAGGGACAAGGACAAGGACAAGGGCAAGGACAAGGGCAAGGATCAAGACAAGGGGGAGGTGAGATGAAAGGAGCCACTCACGCCGGCACCCGCACGCCGCCCGCGCTATTGAGCGCGAACTCATACCGCTCCGACCGTATGGAAAACAGCGTGTGCTCGCACACCGTGCCATCCGCTGTGAACGATGTGCGTTCCAGTTCCAGCAGCGGATGCGTGCGCGAGGTCTGCAGCACGGCCGCCAGGTGCTGGCCCGCCGAGCGCGCGCGGATGACGAGGTCGGCCCGGTCGACCGGCATGCCCAGCAACTGGCCGATCAAGGTGTAGGACGGATTGCGCTCGGCATCTTCCCAGCCGGGCGTGGCATCGCAGGCAATGTGGGTCTCGGCGAGCGCAATCGGCTCGCCATCGAGACGATGCAGGCGCTGCAAGGCGATGCAGTGGCCGAGCGCGGCGGGAAAGATACCGCGCAGCCGGGCCGGCACGGCGATCCGCTCCAGCGCGACCAGTTGCATCTCTGGCGCGTGTCCCTGCAGCACCAGCGAATCGTAGAAGCCGCGCAGCGTATCCAGGCCATGGCGCAGCCGCTTGTCGACCACGAAGGTGCCTTTGCCTTGCTTGCGCTCGACCAGGCCAGCATCAACCAGCCGCGTGATCGCGAGGCGCACCGTGACCCGGCTCACCCCGAAACGCTCGCCCAGCTCGGCCTCGGAAGGTAGCTTTCCAGACGGGTCGAAGCGCCGCTTCTGGATTTCTTCGCGCAACAAATCTGCGATCTGCTCGTACAGTGAAATGGCGTTCTCACGCGCAACACTCATGTAAAACCCTGTTGTATCAAAGGCTTGTGAAAAACAGCATAACAATATGCCAATGCCTTCGTTGGACATCTTGTATTAAAACGTATTATTGCCTTCCAAGGCCGGACTGACCAGTGCGGCGTCTTACGTGCGTATCGGGAAACCGCCAAGGAGCCGCAGTGAACTCTCCCCTCAACCCGTCATCGGCGCATTCGCGCGCCGGTTGGCAAGCATACCTGCACAAGCCGCCGGCCTGGTTCCGGCCGGGTCCATTGCGCAAAGCGCAGCTGGGCTTCGTGGCCGCGTGGATCGCCTTTTTCGCCATCCTGTTCGTGCTCCCGCAGCCGGAGGGCTTGCCGCCCGCAGGCCGCGCCACGCTGGCGGTGGTGGCCTGGGCGAGCCTGGTCTGGATGAGCGAGGCCGTGCCGGTCGGCGTGAGCGGCATGCTGATCCCCGCCTTGCTGGTGCTGGCGCATGCGGTGACGCCGTTCTCCAAGGCGGCCAGCGGCTTTGCCACGCCCGTGGTGTTCCTGTGCCTGGCAGCGTTCATCTTCTCGGCCATCATGCAGGCGGCCGGGCTGGACCGGCGGATCGCCTTGTTCCTGCTCGACAAGCTGAAGACGCGTACCGCCAATGGCGTGATCTGGGTGATGTTCGTGGTCAACTTCGTGCTGGGCTTTCTCGTGCCGGCGGCCAATGCGCGCGCGGCTACGTTGCTGCCGGTCGTCAACGGCATCGTGGGCCTGTTTGGCGACTCGCCGCGTGAGCGCAGCGCGAAGAAGGCCATCGTGATTCAGTCGCTGGTGTATGGCTCGATGATCAGCGGCATGTGCATTCTCACCGCGCACCTGCCCAATATGGTGATCGTCGGCCTGCTGCAGAAGAACCTCGGCCTGCACATCTCCTATCTCGACTGGTTCAAGCTGCAATGGCCGTACCTGGGCATGTTCGTGCTGACCCAGTTGTGGGTGCAGTCCTACTTCAAGTCGCGCGCGGTCCGGCTGCCTGGCGGCCAGGCGGCGATTGCCGCCGAGCGTGCCGCGTTGCCGCCGGCAGGTGTGCAATCCAAAACGATCCTGGCGGTGTTTGCCGTGGTGGCCGTGCTGTGGGCGACCGAGTCGTGGCATGGCCTGCCTTCCGAAATCGTGGCCTTGCTCGGGCTGGCCGCGCTGTTCGTGCCCGGGTTGACGGGGCTGGGCTGGAGGGACATCCAGGCCCGCACGATCTGGGGCACGTTCTTCTTGCTGGCCGGCGCGCTGAGCCTGTCCTCCGCGATTGGCGAGACCGGCCTGGCGCCGTGGGTGGCCGACTGGCTGTACCGCTTCGCGGCGGGCCATCCGTGGTGGCTGGCGTTGCTGATCGTCATGCTCGGCACGCACGTGGCGCGCCTGGCCATGCTGTCCAACGTGGCCGCCGTGACGATGATCGCGCCGATCATGCTGGCGCTAGCACCCAAGCTCGGGCTGCATCCCGCCGCGTTCACCTTGCTGGTGTGCGACAGCGACAGCTTTGCCTACATCTTGCCCACGCAGATCACCGCGGCCGTGGTGGCCTATAGCAGCGGCACCTTCACCACGGCGGACTATGCCCGCGTGGGCGTGGTGTCGGTGCTGATCGGCATTGCCTACGGCCTGCTGGTCATGGCGCCCTGGTATGCCTACCTGGGCATCCCGGTGTGGGATGCCAGCGCGCCGTGGCCATTTCATTGACATCGGAGTTCCCCCCAATGACCGACAAGACAACACTGGCCGCGCGTTACGCCGCGCTGCGCGAGCGCCTGGGCACGCATCACGCGCCCGCCGGCCTGTACGAGCAGAACAAGGCGCTGCCGTTCGCCGGCCGGGTGAGCTGCTCCGTGAGCCGGCTGGAAGCGGGCGAATGGGCCGAGATCATCCTCGACTACGAGGTCGGTGCCTCCGGCGTGGCGGATGGCGCGTGGCTCAAGGCGACGTTCAAGTTCTACTCCGACTGGGCGCTGTTCCAGACCACCGACCCGGGCGGCGCCAATTACATCAGCGCCGAGTACCAGGCCGCGCCGCTTGTGCCTGGCCAGAGCCCCGCGAGCGTGCAATCGCTCAACGTGCGCTTCGAGCAGAAGGGGCATGAGCGCCCGTTCCAGAAAGCGATCATCGTCGATGTGGTCGATGGTTACCTGAATGCCGGCGATCACATCCTGATCCGCCTTGGCGACCGGCGCCGCGGCGGGCCCGGCACGCGCGTGCAGACCTTTATCGAAGACAGCTTTCGCTTCCGGCTCTATGTGGATCCGCTAGGCACTTCGCGCTTCGTGGCGGTGCCGGGCGATGCGGTGATCGATATCCACGCCGGGCAGCCGGCGCAGGTCCTGCTGCAGGCGCCGCGCTTTGCCCGGCCGGGCACGCCGTTGCCGCTCAGGGCTTCGCTGATGGACAGATGGGGCAATATCTGCGCTGCGGCAGGCGGCTCGATACGCCTTGCCGCGTGGCAAGGCATTGAGCTTGTCCACCAGCGCGATTATCCCGTGCCCCAGGCGGGCTGGGCATCGGTGGGCATCGACGACCTGCCCGCCAGCGCCGGCACGCTGCGCCTGGAAGCTTCCCTGACGGACGCGCCCCGCGTTGCCAAGGGCTCGGCGTGGCTGACGGTCTTCGACGCAGCCGATGCGCCGCGCGCCTTCTACGCCGACTTGCATGTGCATGCGCACGACACGGTCGGCACCAATAGCCCGGCCTACAACGTGGCCTATGCGCGCGACGTGGGCGGCATCGATGTGTTCGGCTACACCGTCAACGATTTCCAGATCACCGATGCCAACTGGCAGCTTGGGCTGGAAGCCGTGGAAACCTTCAACGAGCCCGGCCGCTTTGTCGCTTACCCGGTGCAGGAGTGGTGCGGCAGCTCCACGGCCGGCGGGGATCACAACGTCGTGTTCCTCGGCGACGACGCGCCGGATTTTCCCTACAACGCCCGCGGCGAACACAATCGTACGCTGGTCTGGAACGAGGACATGAAGGGCACGGCGGCCGAGCTGGGGCGCTGGCCAGTCGAGGAGCTATGGGACGCCTATGTCGGCGCGCCCGAGCAGCACCTGATCATGCCGCACGTGGGCGGGCGGCGCTACATCCCGGACTGGCATCATCCCGAGCTCGAGCGGCTGGTGGAGATCGCTTCCAGCTGGGGGCATTTCGACTGGCTCTACCGCGATGTGATGGCGCGCGGCTACCAGCTGGGCGTGGCAGCCAGCGGCGACGAGCACCGTGGCCGCCCTGGCGGCGGCTCGCCCGGCGTGCAGGTGTTCGGCGTGCGCGGCGGGCTGACCGGCGTGCTGGCCGAGCGGCTGGACCGGCAGGCGATCGGCCGCGCACTGCGCGCGCGCCACACCTGGGCCAGCACCGGCGAGCACACGGCGCTGCTGGTGCGCTGCGGCGACTTCGTGCAGGGCGACGCATTCTCGCTGCCGGCCTCGCATCGCGGTCCGGCCCGGCTCGACTATCGCTTCCTCGGCCAGACCGGCTGGGAGTACCTGGCGGCCTATGATCACAATGGCTTGATCTGGGAGCGCAACCTGCATCGGGAGGCGGGCTTCTCCGAGCGCCTGATCCGCGTGCGCTGGGGCGGCGCGCGGATCCGCGACCGCTATCGCTGGGCCGCCTGGCAAGGCCGCATCCGCATTCTCAATGGCACGATCAACCGCTTCGGCGGGCACGGCTTCGAGCATCAGGAAGAAGCCTGCTGGCGCGAAGGCGCGACCGACATCGGTTTTCGCAGCGATACCTATGGCGATGCGGACAGCGTGGAAATCGACGTGAGCAACCTCGCTGCCGCGCGCATCGTGATCGAAGGGCACATCGACAGCTTCATCAAGGTGGGAGATCCGCTGCAGCGCAACCCCTTCGCCCATGCGCCGGATTTTCGCTGGGAGGTCAGCGGCGCCGAACTGCTCGCCAATGACGGTCTGCGGCTGGAGCTGGGCGGCACGGAACTGTTTATCGCGCTGGAGCGGCTCACCGACAAGGCATTGCCGGTGGACGTGAGCGGCGTGGTCGACGTCGAGCCGGTGAACGGGCCCCATGGCCACCGCCCAGTGTACTTCCATGGCCGGGAACGAGACGACGGCAAGGTGTGGTCGTCGGCTCAGTTCATCACCTTCGCGTGAGGCATGGCGCGCGGCGATGGCGTGACCGGCGCGCTGGCGCGCCGGTCATCGAGGTGACGGGCTAACGCTCAGGAGCCTTTGGTGATGGCGAATGCGTAGGTACGCTCATCCTGGCGCGGCACCACCTTGTACCCCTTCTTCGCCGCCCATGCGTTGATCTGGAAATACAGCGGGATCACACCGTAATCCTTGATCCCGATCTCGGTCGCGTCCTGCAGCAACTTCTCGCGCGCGCGATCGTCGATGGTGGTCAGCGCCGTGGCCAGCTTGGCATCCAGCGCCGGATTGCTATAGCGGCCGCGATTGGATGCGCCCCAGCCCTTGGCCGGATCGTAGGTGGCCAGCAGCGACTTCAGCGACGAGCCAGCCTCGCCCGTGTCCGCGCCCCAGCCGGCGAGCATGAAGGAGAACTCCAGCTTGTTGGCGCGCGTGAAGAAGGTGGCGGACGGCATGGCTTCAACCCGGGTCTGGATGCCGACGCGTGCGAGCATGGAGGCAATCGCCTGCGCGACTTGTTCGTCGTTGACGTAGCGGTTGTTGGGCGCGTGCAGCGTGAGCGCGAAGCCGTCGGGATAGCCCGCGTCCGCCAGCAGCTTCTTGGCGCCTGCGGCGTCGAAGGTGTCAGGCTTGAGGCTCGGCACATGGCCGAACAACGTGGAGTTCACGAGCTGCCCGGTGGGCTCGGCGGCGCCTTCCATCACGCGGTCGACGATGGCCTGGCGCGAGATGGCGTGCGAGATGGCGGCGCGCACGCGCGCATCCTTGAGCGGGTTCCTGGCGAGCGGCTTGCCGGCCTTGTCGGTGACGAAGGGGGTGACGTCGCGGTTGCTGTCCAGGTGCAGGTACATCATGCGGAAGGTCGGCACCTTGAACACGCTCACGCCGGGATCGGCGGAGAGCTTGCGGATATCCGAGGTGGGCACGTTCTCGATGACCTGCACGTCGCCGGCGAGCAGCGCGGCCACGCGCGGCGCGTCGTTGGTGAGGATGCGCAGCGATACGGTGTCCCACTCCGGCTTGTTGCCCCAGTAGCTGTCGTTGCGCGTCAGCTCGATGCGGTCGCCCTTGCGGAAGCTGACGAACTTGTACGGGCCGGTGCCGACCATCGCGCGGCCGCTGTTGAAGTCGTCGCCGCTGGCGTTCTCCGCGACCTTCTTCGACAGCATGTAGATGGTGGAGAGGTCATTGGGCACCAGCGGATAAGGGCCGTGGGTTGTGATGCGCACGGTCAGCTTGTCGACCGCGGTGATGTCCTTGAAGCCCTTGGTGTAGATGGTGTACGGCGACGGGCTGTTCTTGACCGTGGCGGGGCGGTTCAGCGAGTAGACCACGTCGGCCGAGGTGAACTCGCTGCCGTCGTGGAACTTCACGCCGGGGCGCAGCTTGATTTCCCAGGTGGTGTCGTCGACCGGCTTCCACGAGAGCGCCAGCGCGGGCTTGAAGCGCATCTTCTCGTCCTTGGCGATCAGGGCCTCGAACATATGCTCGGCCACGTTCGCGTTGGGCGTGACGTTGTGATAGTGCGGGTCCAGCGAGGTGATGTCCCCCGACATGCCGATGGTGAGGCTGGCAGCAACAGCGGTTGGGGAGAGTGCGGCGCAGGCGAGGCTTGTGGCAAGTGCTGCGGCGCCAAGGGCGCGGCGGATGATCGTCATCGATGGGTCCCTGGTAGGCAAGATGCTGTGCAGGCATTGTCAGGAGATGCAGACATCCATGTCAAGGCGGGCAGACCCGCAGCGCCGGATGCACCGGGGTGAGGCGGCCGCGCACAGCGAGCGTGCGGTTTTGCGCAGTGCTTGCCCTGCCGCGTGGCACAAACTTCCGATTGCCCAACTCTCAAATGTCAACTGTCAGGCCGCAAATCGGCGCAACTGTGCCTGTGCGGCCTGACAGCCCGGCTTTATATTGGAAGCCATTCTCTTTGCGCCACGCGCGCCTCCCCGCCCATGCTGAAGATCCTCGGAAAGGCCTCCTCCATCAACGTCCGCAAGGTGCTCTGGTGCTGCGACGAACTCGGCTTGCCGTTCGTGCGCGAGGACTGGGGTTCGGGCTACCGCGCCACCGATACGGCAGAATTCCTCGCGCTGAATCCGAATGCGATGGTGCCGGTGCTCGATGACGACGGCTTTGTGTTGTGGGAGTCGAATTCCATCATCCGCTACCTGGCGTCGCAATATGGCGATGGCGATGGCGCCATCTACCCGGTTGCGGCGCGCGAGCGTGCGCGGGTGGACCAATGGATGGACTGGCAGGCGACGGAGCTGAACAATGCGTGGCGCTACGCGTTCATGGCACTGGTCAGGCAATCGCCTTTGCATCAGGATGCCGCGGCGCTTGCCGCGTCCGTCGGCGACTGGTCTCGGCATATCGGCATCCTGGAGCGGCAACTGTCAGGTACCGGTGGCTATGTGGCTGGCGATCGCTTCACGCTGGCGGATATCCCGATCGGCCTGTCGGTGAACCGCTGGTACGCCACGCCACAGCCGCATCCAGACTATCCTGCGGTAGCCGCCTATTTCGAGCGGCTTGGCGGCCGGGAGGGTTTCGTGCGCCACGGCCGCAACGGCATTCCCTGACGGGTGGCTACGCGCGTGGCAGCGTGCGCTGCAGCGGCGCAGCCGTCGCGGGGGCAGCCTGCGCGGGATCGTTCTCCAGCGTCGCGACCCGCAATGGCGCGGCGCCCACCGGCAGCGCGCGCTCGATCTCGATGCCTGCGCCACGCTGCGCCACCAGTGCCTGCAAACGGGTGAATTCGCCGCACCAGAGGGTCTCGATATCACGGTCGCGGCTGGTGTCGCGTGTCTCGGAGAAGGCCACGGCGCGCACTTGCAGCCGTGCGCTGTCGCCGGCGCCACCAAGTTCCACGCCATAGCCCGGCGTGGCAGTCTTGCGCAGCGCCACCTTGCCGTGCTCTGCCCATGCGGTCGCCATGCCTTCGCGCACCTCGTAGCCAAGGCTGGCCAGGCCTCCCAGCACGGCCTCGCGGCGGGCGAGCGCGGCTTGACGCTGGAGCAGGGTTTCGAGCATTGCTTCGCCGTGCTCGCATTGCGCACCGATGGTGGCTGCGTCCGCCGCCTGGCGCGCAATGTCGATGATTTTGCGCAGGGCGAGAGCGTCCTGATCCGGGGCGCCGGATCCCAACGTGCCAAGGCTGTCCAGGCGCGCCGCCAGCGTATCCAGGCGCAGCAGGCAGGCGGCACGCACCTGGCGCTCCCGCGCTGCCGCGGCAAGATCCAGCAACAGGCTGTCCAGCAGCATGCTGTGCCGTGCCGATGCCGTCTCGGCCTGGGCGTTGGCTGCGCGCGCGGCGAAGCCGGCGGCGGCGTCGTGGTCATCCAGCGCTTCCAGCATGCCGATGTGACGATCGATCTGGCGCAGGCGCGCATCGGTGGCGCCGGGCTGGCGCGCCTGCCATTGCGACAGCGTTTCGGTGGGCTCGCCAGCCGACAGGGCGTTGGCGAGCGCGCGCTGCGCATCGCTCAGCGCGGCTTGCTCTTCCGGCGGCGCCATCAGGGTGAAGCCGCGTGCAAGCGCAGCCTGCGCTTGCGGGCCATGCAGGGTGCCGTCTTCGATGGCCTGCAGCGCCGTCAGCAAATCCGCTGGCAAAGCCCGTTGCTGACCCCGCTGCTGATCCGCGCGGCGCAATGTGGCGGCGTTCTGCATCAACTGCCGCTGCTGCTGGCGGGCCTGTCCGGCTTGCTCCGCGCAACGCTGCCGGCATGCCTCGAGATCGCCCTGCAGGAAGGCAAGCTCAGCCGCGGCGCCGCGCTGCAGCGCCTCGAACCGATCGGCTTCCAGCAGCGCCTGCAGGCCGGCGCGGCGCTCGCGCGTGGCCGCCAGCGTGGCTTGGTCGAGCTGTCCCAGGCGCTGTCCTTCGTGGCTCCAGTTGGCGATGGCGTGGTCGAGTCGCGCGAGCTGGTCGCGCCCGCGTGCGATGCGCTCTTCCCGGGTGACTACCCGGACTACCTTGGGGCCGCTCATGGCGTCGCTCCTGTCGATGCCGCTTCGGCGGCGGCATGCGTGGCGGTTTCGCCCAGCGCTTCGTCCAGCTGCACCGCCGGGCGCGTGGCGGTTTCGATCGCTGCCTTCAGGCGTGCACGCTCGCTCTCGCCATCGTGGTACCAGCCGTGCGAGGAAACGCGGTGCATACGCGCGATGGCGCGCGCCAGGACCGAAGGGCGCCAGATCTCGCGGGCACGGGCGCGGGCCAGCAGCGCGTGGCGCGGCGCATCGCATTCGATGCCCAGCGCATACAGGCCGGTGCGCGGGTCCTCGATGGCATAGTCCAGCCCGAAGGCGTCGCCTTCGCTGGCCGGCGCGAGCTCCCATCCGAGGCTGCGGACATAGCTGGCTACCGCGGCCTTGAAACCGTCCTGGGGTGCATCGTCGACTTCGCTGCCGGCGCTGCGCGCGCTTTCCGCCCGTTCGCCTTGGAGCCTGCCGAGCAGGCCTTCGCAGGCGGGGAATTCACCGGCGGACAGCGTGCGGGCATACTCAAGATAGCTTTGCAGGAAGTCTCGCGGGATGGCCGGCGCGCGGCGCGTGGACAGCATGTCGGAAATATCGGAGATGGGCATCGAGGTCACCATTACCACCTTGCGGCGTGCCCGCGTGACGGCTACATTCAGGCGGCGCTCGCCGCCCTTCTGGCCGAGCACGCCGAAGTTGCGGCGAAAGCTCCCCTGGCCATTGCGGCCAAAGGTGGTGGAGAACACGATGATGTCGCGCTCGTCGCCCTGCACGTTTTCCACGTTCTTGACGAATACCGCCATGTCCTCGCCGCCTTCGCTGCGTTCGCGTTCCTCGCGGTAGGCGGCGCGGAAATCGCCGTCGCGCGAGGCGCGTGCCTCCAGCACTTCTTCGATCAGGTCGGCCTGCTTGCGGTTGAAGGTGACCACGCCCACCGAGGGCCGCTCGGCGAACGGCGCCTGCCATAGCGTGGCGAGCAGGTCTGCCACCTTCTCGGCTTCAGCGGGGTTGGTCTGGTTCTGGTAGAGGCCGTCCACGCGGATCAGCTCCACGGGCTTGTCCTGCAGGATGCGCGTGCGCGGATGGCGCACCGGCACGCTGAGCCGGCTGCCATAGAACGCAGCGTTGGAAAAGCCGATGAGTTCTCGGTAGGCCGAGCGGTAGTGGATCTGCAGCGTGGCGCTGGGCAAGGTGGTGCGGGCCAGTTGCAGCAGGTCGGGGCAATCCTTGATCTCGCGCCGGTTCCACTCCTCGTCAAAGGCGTCCTGCACGGCCTCGTCGGCGTTTTCGTCAGGGGCCTCGCCGTCGAACAGCTCGGCCTCGTCGCTCTCGATGCGGCTGGAGAAGAAGCTGGTCGGCGGCATCTGCTTCTCATCGCCGCTGACCACAGCGACGCGGCCGCGGAACAGGGTCGGCAACGCGTACTCGATGGGCATCTGCGAGGCTTCGTCGTAGATCACGGTGTCGAAGAGCCCTGCCTTGAGCGGCAGCACGCGGCTAGCCACGTCGGGGTTCATCAGCCACACCGGGCGCAGCGCCATGAGCCCCAGCGGCGCACCCAGCTCGATGAACTCCCGTAGCCTGCGCGCGCGCCGTCCGGTGAGGCGGGTGATGTCCTCCCATTCCTTGAGCGGGCGCACGCGGCTGCGCTCGATGCCATGAACCAGCAGTGCGCGGTTGAGCCGCCGCATCTCGACGTCGGCGGCGGCCAGCGCGCTCACGCGCGCCTCGGTTTCGCCGCGTTCGAGTTGCAGCGCCGGGTGATGCAGCTCAAGTTGCCGCTTCCAGGCGAGGCGCGCCTCCCGGTTGAGCAGGCGCCGCACCTCGGCCTCGAGCGTGTCGGCCGGTATCGCTTCGAGCGCTTGCTGCTTGTCGCGCAGCGTGGCGAACACGGCCAGCGCGTCAGGGCCGAGCTGGCTGGCGCGGCTGCGGAACCGCTGATAGGCCGGCAGCGTGGGCAATGCCGCCGCAAGCGGCGCCGTCAAAGGCGCGCTGTTCTTGTTGCCGCCAATTGCTTCATCACAGGCGGCAATCCAATCCGGCTCGCACCAGCCGGCCAGGCGTTGCAGCGCGGCGTGGCTGAGGCGGCGTGCTTCGCAGCGCGCGAAAGCCGCGTCGAATCCGGCCAGCAAGGCGACCACCGTCTCGCGCCGTCCGCTGGCGAGCGCGGCTTCGACCTGCTCGGCGCGAGGGGCTTGCGCGAGGCGATCGCACATTGCCGCTGCATCGTGCAGGCGGGCCTGCGCGTCGGCGCATAGCGCAGGGAGTGCCGGGCCGGCGTCGGTGGCGGGCGCGGGTAGCGAGAGGTGTTGCAGGATGTCGCGCAGGGCCTGGCGTGGCGCGCGCCATTGCTGTTCCAGCCGCGCTGCCATGGCCAGCGCCGTCAGCCGGCTGGAATCCGTCCCGGCCGCGGCATTGCCGCTGCAGCGTTGCAGCAAGGCCAGTTGCTTGCGCTGGCGCAGCCAGCGCGCCGGGCTAAGGCGGCCAAGCAGGCCGGCGGGCGTCGCCAGTTGCTCGGCGCGTGCGACCGCTGCGGCGAGTTCGCCTGCGTCGAGTGCGGCCAGCGCGGGCGACAGCACGGCATCATGCGCGTCCTGCGGGCAGTCGGCGAGCTGCTGTTGCACCTGCGCGAGCTGCGCCAGCAGTGCGGCGCCGCGCGTGGTCGCGCCAGAGGCCGTGCTGGCTGGCGCTGCGCCCAGCGCACGGAACAGTGGCAGCCAGCGTGCCAGGTCGGCGCGGCGCCCGTCGTCGAGCGCGAGCAACGCGTCGCCGTGGCTGGCGAGCCATGCGCGATGCGGGCCGGGATCTTCGACTTCGAATGCCGCGGGACGGTGCGCGAGCACATCGGCGCGCGCTTGTTCAGTTTGCACCAGGCGCTCGAAGTTCTCGCTGAAATCGGCGAGCGTGGCGCTGTCGGTGGCGAAGGGGCGCAGGCGCGCCAGCGGGCTGCCTTCGAAACGCGCGGGCAGCCAGTGCCGGGCCAGCGGTGCGCAGGCTTCTTCCAGCGCTGCAAGGCTGGCGGTGTCGAGCGGCTCCAGCCTGGCGCGCAGCGCCGGCACGTCCAGCGGTGGCCCGCCTTGTTCCAGCGCCACCAGTTCGCCCAGCAAGGCGCGGTAGCTCAGGCCAATGCGCGCATCGACCTGGTGCAGTGCTTGCTGGTGGCGGTCCAGTTCTCCCTCCAGCGCTTCGATGCGCGCGGCGACGCGCTCGCGTTGCGCGCGCCATGCGGGCGGACCGGCGTCAGGCGTCTTCAACAGCGCCTCGAGCTGCTCGCGCACGCCACGGATCACCGGCTCGCGGTCGCGGTTCACGTCGCTCAACATGACGATGCGCTGCTCCAGTCCTTCGGCAACCAGCCGCTTTCGCACCACGTCGAGCGCGGCCTGCTTCTGGCACACGATCAGCAGGCTGCGCTGGCGGCCGAGCGCATCGGCCACCATATTGACGATGGTCTGGCTCTTGCCGGTTCCGGGCGGGCCTTCGACCAGCAGGCCCGGCGCCCGCCGCGCCTGCAACACTGCCGCTTCCTGCGAGGGATCGCTCGCCACGGTGAAGTAGCGCTCGCGCTCTGGCGGCTGCGTGGCGTCGGTGGCGTCGGCCGCTTCGGTTGCAGCGTCGGCATCCGGCGCGGCAGCATGGCCCGCGCCCAGCCGCAACGCGGTCTCCAGCCCCGTGCCGCCGCCAGGCAGGGTCTTGAGCTGCCGCAGGTCCTCGCCGACCGCTTGGCCCATGAAGGTGACATGGAACAGCACTGCCGCGCACGACAGGGCGTCCTGATAAGGCTGCACCTGCGTGTCGAGTCCGGGCAGGCGCCCCAGCACACGCTCGCTCGCGCTGGCCAGCGTGCCGAAGGCGTCCATCACCTCGCCGGCCTTGAGCGCGGAGCGCCCCAGCAGCTCGTCGGCGGCGTCGCGCCAGCGGCGGCTGGCCTCCATGCCCAGCAGCGCTTCCAGCGCCGGGTTCAGGCGCACCTCTTCGCGCTCGCCGTCGAAGGCCAGCGCTGCCTGGCCCCGGCTGCCGACTTCCAGCAGCAGCTTGACCGGCCACAACAGCACTGGCGCGATGCGGGTCTTGGTGTTGCCGCGCGCGTCGCGCGTGAGTAGGAACGGAAAGCCGAGGTAGAGGCCGTCGATGCCGGTATCGCGACGGTAGAGCGTGCTGTGCCGGTACAGGCTCTGCAGGCGCAGCTCCAGCTCGGGGCGCTCGCCGAAGAGGGCGGGGTCCAGCGAGATCGGCTGCGCATTGCGCTGGAGCAAGTGGTCGAGCAACGCGCCGGCGGGACGGCGCGCGCTGTCGAGCTCGCGCAGGTCGATGCGCGCGGTAGTCTTGCCGATGCTCATGCGCACCAGCGGCCCGCGCAGCACGGCGGTGGCCACCTTCTTCTGGAAGAAGTCGAGGATGTCGGCCACGTATTGCTGCTTTTGCGGCGCGAGCCATTGCTCTGGCGGCACCGCCAGCAGCACCAGCGCCTGCGCCAGCGGCAGCCGCCGCTCCAGGCGGAACTGCGCGGCCCAGCCATCGACCGCGGCCACGCTGCTGCGCGCGAAGCCTTCCAGGCGCGCGTCCACCGCCTGCCAGATCACCTGCCGGCCCTGTTCGAGCCAGGCGCGCGCGGTGTTGTCGCTGAACGCGAGCACGTCCTCGCGCCGGGCCAGCGCCGCGGCTTGCTCGACGATCGCATCGATCGAGCGGAACTGGCCGGGCGCGGCGGACAGCAGCACGATCAGGTCTTCCTCGCCAATCAGCCGGCGCTCGGCCAGCGACAGCACGCCGGCATGGCTGCTGTCCGGTAGCAGTCGCCGGCGCGCCTCCCACAGCGCGGCGAGACGCGCGCGCGAGCTCGACAACAAGTGGATGCGCAGGCTGTCCTCGTCAAGCTCGATCTCCAGGCTGCGCGCGCGCTGGCGCACCTGGGCCGCGCGGATCTTGAGGCGGACCAGCCAGTGCTCGTTGTCGAAGCGGGACAGCAGGTCGGGCGCCAGGCCTGCGAGCAGCGCGTAGCCCTGCTGTGGATGCTGCAGCAGCCAGCCCGGCGTGACAATGTCGCCGCGCAGGATCAGCGGCATTTCCGGGTTGAGCAGCTTGAGGGCGAGCATCAGGCGGAAATCGTCTTCCAGGCCCTCGTTGCGCGCCACTTCGCGCAGGCCGGACAGGCGCTGCGCGGGCAGCGCGGCATCCTGCGCCCAGGTCACGATGACGCCGCGCCGCAGGTGGTCGCCGGCCTGGTCCCAGTTGCCGGCTTCCGCGGCGGCGAGTGCAAGCTGCGCCGGGCTGCGGTAGCGCCGGCCGCCCAGTTCGATGGCGCTGGCGGCGCTGCTGTCGTGCTCGGTGGCCTGCTCGCTGCTGTCGGCGGGGGTATCGACTGCCTCGCCATGCAGCCATGCCTGCACCTGCGGCCATTGCCAGCGCTGATTGCGGTCTCGCGCCAGCAGGCCGCGCAGCAGCAGGCGCAATTCGGGATCGAGGTCATCGGGCAGCGCCACACCGTTGGCCAGCACGTGGATCAGGAAGGCCTGCGGATGGATGTCCGCGAAGCAGGCGCCGCCGGTGACCTGCTCCAGCAGGATCATGCCCAGGCTCCACCAGTCGGAGGCGGCCGCGACGCCGCCGGCGATGGCTTCGGGCGCCATATAGCGCGAGGTCTCCAGCGGCGAGACGATGTCGAGGTCGAAGTCCGACAGCCGCGCCGAGCCGAAGCCGCTGACCACCAGGTCGAGCGGCTCGCGCTGGCGCACCAGCAGCGTGCCGGGGCGCAGGTCGCGGTGGCGCAGCCCGGCTTCCGAGAACACATGCAGCGCCTCGCCAAGCTCGCGCACGATATGGCGAATCCGCTCGAGGTCGCCGGCGACGATGCCAAGGTCGGCCAGCGTGCCGCCGCTGAGTTCCTCGGCCACTTCATAGGCACGCTCCTGCCAGCGCCCGGTGGCAAGGATCTCTGGCACGTGAGCGCGCGGCAGGCGTTGCAGCAGCGCGTAGACGGCCGGGTCGGGCTCGGCGCCGGCGCGGTAGAGCGTCAGCACGGCGTGGCGTTGCGTATCGACCTGCTGCGCGGCATATCGCTCGCGTACGCCGTCGGTGCTGGCGATGCGGTGCAGCAGGCGCCAGCCGGCGATGACGTTGGCTTCGGCGTTGGCTTCGGCGTTGGCGTTCAGCACATCGCCTGCCGGATCGGCTCCGCATTGCAGGCAGATCAGGTCGTCGGCGGCCATCGGGTGGCCATTGAGGCAGTGGCCTGGCACCACGCCGGACGCCTGCTGCGCGGCGGCAGGCGTAGCGGTGGTTGCCGTTGCCGCGGGGCGCCAGCCCGGCGCATGGATCGCTTCGCCAGACAGGTCCCAGCCGCAGGGCGCGTGGCCGAACAAGCCTTCACAGAAGATCTCCGCCAGT
Organism: Cupriavidus sp. GW822-FHT02D05; assembly: GCF_058802485.1. Lineage (NCBI taxonomy): Bacteria > Pseudomonadati > Pseudomonadota > Betaproteobacteria > Burkholderiales > Burkholderiaceae > Cupriavidus > Cupriavidus sp. GW822-FHT02D05. Next base: position 38,136 of record NZ_JBXAOE010000027.1, read on the forward strand.
GAACGTTCGGTCTGGCAGTTGGGGCAAAAACGCATCATGGCTGGGAGTATCCGTTGGGTTCGGGCCGCCTGGCGGCGCGGTCCTCGGTGATGGTGATGGTGTGGCCCTGGGCCTGCAGCAGCGCGCGCAGCCGCCCGAGGTCGCCGCGCCGGGGGATGCCGGCCAGCCACACGGTACCGTCGTCGTCGAACATCAGGTCGAGCGCGCGATCGTGTGCGGCCAGCGGGCGCTCGAAGGCGCCGAAGCGCGCGCGGCCAAGCGGGGTGAGCAGGTGCAGGCGCTGGTTGTCGCTGCCGCGCAGCGCCAGCGTCTGCGGCGCGCGCAGCGCGAACGGGTCGGATATCAGCGCGTCGATCAGGCCGTCGGCGCGCGCCAGCACGGGTGCCAGCGCCTCGATGGGATGGCCGCTGTAGACCAGGATGTCGAGCGGGCAGGCCGCGCGCAGCGCATGCAGCAGCGCCATCAGGCCCTCCGGCTGCTCGAACGGCTCGCCGCCCGAGATGGTGACGCCCTCGGCCTGTGCCAGCCAGGGTGCCAGCGTCGCCATCAACGTTGTCACGCTCACGCTGCGCCCGCTACCGGCCTGCCAGGTGTCTGCCGAGATGCAGCCGGGGCAGCGGATCGAGCAGCCTTGCAGCCAGATGCCGACGCGCTGCCCTGGGCCGAGCGTCGTGACGGGGAAATGCAAGCGCGACAAATCCAGCGCTGCCTCGGCGCCGCTCACAGGCGTTGCAGGCTGAGCTGCGTGAAGGCGCCGGTTGTCAGGCCGGCGATCTCGAAGCGCTCGCCCGGCTGCGCGTCCTGGTCGAACAGCGCGCGCGCCAGCGGGTTTAGCAGGTGGGCTTCGACCTGGTTGCGGATGCCGCGCCCGCCGTTGGTGAGATCGGCCAGGCAGCGCTCGCGCAGCGCTTGCAATGCACCGGCGGCCAGCCTCAGGTGCAGGTCCTGGCGCGCCAGGTCGGCCAGCACGTTGTCCACCATCTGCGTGAAGATCTGCGCGGCGATATCGGCGCGGATGAAATCGAACACGATCACGTTCTCGCCGATGCGGTTGAGGATCTCCGGGCGATTCAGCTCCAGCTTGAAGTAGCGCTCGATCTCGCTGCGCACCTTGGCCTGTACCGCCTCGAAGGGCTCGGCCGGGTTGACGTTGGCCACCCGCTGGCCATCTGCGCCGGTGCGGTAGATGCCCAGGTTGGAGGTGAACACGATCAGCGCCTCGGAGAAATACACGCGGTCGCCGCGCCCCGAGGTCAGCACGCCGTCGTCCAGGATCTGCAGGAACTTGTCGAGGATGCGCGGATGGGCCTTCTCGATCTCGTCGAACAGCACCACCGCAAAGGGCTTTTCGCGGATCGCGTTGGTCAGCTCGCCGCCCACGTCATAGCCGACGTAGCCGGGCGGCGCGCCGATCAGGCGCTGGTCGGCGTGCTCGGCGCTGAACTCGGACATGTCGAAGCGGATGTAGGCGCTCTCGTCGCCGAACAGCAGGCTGGTGATGGTCTTGGCCAGCTCGGTCTTGCCCACGCCGGTGGGCCCGGCCAGGAAGGCCACGCCGCGCGGCCGTCCGCCGCGCCGCCCGCCGCCCACGCCGGTCATGGCGCGCTTGACGATATCGAGCATGTGCGTGGCCGCGTGGCCCTGGCCCTTGACCCGGCGGCTAATGAATTCGCTCGCGCCGCGGATGCGGTTGCGATCGATCTTCAGCCAGGGGTCCTCGGTGACGCCCACCTTGTAGCGGCGCACCGCGTCGGCCACCTGGGCCAGCGGCACGCCTTCTACGCGCGCCAGTTGCGCGATGGCGTTCAGATCGAGCAGCAGCATGCCCTCGGTGTCATCGACGAAAGCCTGCTGCGCCTGCTGGATGGCCTGCGCATCGGCGTCCTGCGCGCCCGCCAGGCCGCGCAGCAGCGCCGGTGCCAGCGCGCGGCGGGCGTGGTGATCGGGCTTGGCCACTGGGATATGGCGCAGGCGCGGGTTGCCCACCAGCAGCCAGTCGGGGAGGTCGCCTTCCTTGTCGACCACCCACAGGATGCTGTTGAAGAAGGGCTTGCGCGCCGTGCCGGCCGGGCGCGAGCGGACCTGGTGCGACAGCACCAGCGCGCGGGTGAACAACTGGTGTTCGGCGGGGCTGGGGTTGTCTGCGCGCGTGAGCAGCCGCGAAGCGAAATCCACAATCAGCGCCAGCGGCTCGCCGGGGTGCGCGGCGAAGCGCTCCAGCGTGGCGCCGAGCAGGTCGATGCCGGCATTGGCGCGGCCTTCGCTCACGGTCAGGCCGAATTGCTGCAGGATGGCCTCGGCCGGTTTGCTGTCTTCGCCGGGCGCGCACAGCGCCTGGAAGCCTGCTATCGGGTCGTAGAGAAAAACATGGGCGTAGCCCGCTTCGCGCAGGGCGCCATGCATGGCTAACGCGAAGGACTGCGGCGCGATGACGCCGGGCGCCACCTCGCAGGCCTGCAGGTCGCGTACGCTGCCCGACAGCACGAATTGGCTCTTGAGCGGCAGGAAGCGCAGCAGGTCGCGCAGCCAGCGCGGGCGGGTGAAGGCGGGGGCAGCGGCGGCTGCAGCCGCTGAAGCGTTTGCGGGTTCGGTACCGGACATGGGCGGGCTCGGGAAGATCCAGGAGCGCGCGGCCGTGTGCCGCGCGCGCACCATGCGGATTCTATCCCCCGTGCGCCATCATGCCGGCACCGATACCAGATTGTTACCACGCGGGGCGGGCAAGACCCGCCGCCGCGGTGCTGCTTAGAACGTTGTGCGCACGCCCAGCTTGACGCTGCGCCCTGCCAGCGGCGCAATGTCGCGCAGGATCGAGGTGGCGCTGCGGGCGTCCTGGTTGGTCAGGTTGTCGCCGCGCAGGTAGACCAGCGTCTGGGTGCCCGCCATCTTGAACTTGTACGTGATGGACACGCCCAGCAAGGTGTACGCATCGGTGGGCGTGTCGTTGGACGGCACGCGCGTCTGGCGGGCGGCGTAGGTCACGTCCGCGCGCGCGCCCCACGGGCCGGCGCCGTATACCACCGCGCCGCCCAGGCGCAGCGGGGACAGGCGCGGCAGCGGCTGGCCGGTGTTGCGGTTCTCGCCGTGCACGTAGTCCGCGCGGGCCTCCAGGTCCAGCGTGTCGCTGCCGGTCAGCAGCTTCTGCGCGACGCGCGCCTTGCCTTCGGCCTCGAAGCCGTACAGCGTGGCGGGCACGCCCATGTATTGCATCACGGGCAATGCGCCGGCGCTGCCGGGCGCGACGAAATCGCCTTCCGCGTCGCGCGCGCTCCCGGTGTTGGTGAGCGCCAGGTAGTTCGCGAAGCGGCTGTAGTAGCCCGACAGGCCGGCGCTGTGCGGGCCCGACTTGAAGCGCACGCCCAGGTCCAGCGAGGTGGCGCGTTCCTTGTTGGCGTTGGGGTCGCCTTGCTCCCACGAACCGGTAGCCACGTGGGGGCCATTGGCGTACAGCTCGTAGAAGGTCGGGGCGCGCTCCGTGTAGGCCAGGTTGGTGGTCAGCGACCAGGCCGGCGCCAGCTTGTAGAGCAGGCCGGCCGAGGCGCTGCCGGCGTTGAAGCTGCGGCTGGCGTCGGAGAAGCGGTCGTTGCCGTTGGCCTGCGCCTTGACGCTGGTGTGGTCCATGCGGCCGCCCAGGTTGAGCTTGAGGTCGCCGCTGGCGGTCAGCGGCATTTCCTCGAAGATGAACAGCGCGGCGTTGTCGGTGTCGGTGCTCGGCACGAAGGCCTCCTCGCCAAGCGCCGAGAAGCGGGTCGAGCCGAACTGGGTGCCGATCACGCCAGTCATGTTGCCGATGCGCGCGTGCTTGGCCTCGAAGCGTGCGTCCCAGCCGTTGTTCTTGAAGATGGTGCCGGTCTGCCCCGCGTCGATTTCCTTGTGCTCGTAGTCGGTGTAGCTGAACTTGCCTTTGACCGACTCGATGAAGCCGCCGGTGTTGCCGGCCAGGTTGCGCGCCTCGCCTTCGAGCGCGAAGCGTTGCTGGCGCATCTGCAGCCGCACCGTGTCTTCGGCGGGTGTGCCGTATTCGTTGTGGTACTCGCTGTAGTTGGCGCCGACGAAGCCGTCGGCCCAGGTGTAGGCGCCGCCCAGCGAGCCGCCCGACTGCTGCGCGTTGCTGTTGGGCAGGCGGCCGTAGGCCTCGCTTTCGCCCTCCGGCAGCGGCTGGCTGTTGCGCACGCTGGCGCTGCGCGCGTAGCCGGGGATGCGCAGGTTGCTGGTCTTGCGGGCGAAGGCGTCGGCATGGATGGCGATCTGGCCATTGCCGGCCTCGAGCAGGCCGCTGGCGTTGCGCGCGCTGTCGCCGCCGGCGGTGGCGCTGGCGTCCACCGCGCCGCCGATGCCCTGGATTGGCTCCTTCGGGATGCGGTTGTCGATCACGTTGACCACGCCGCCGATGGCGTTGCCACCGTACATCAGCGCGGCGGGGCCGCGCACCACTTCAATGCGCTCTGCCACCAGCGGATCAATTGGCACGGCGTGGTCGTTGGACAGGGTGGAGGCGTCGACCGTGGTGCCGCCGTTCTGCAGCACCTTGATGCGGTCGCCGTCCAGGCCTCGGATGATCGGGCGGCTGGCGTTCGGGCCGAAGTAGCTGGAGGACACACCCGGCAGCTTGTCCAGGGTGTCGCCCAGCGTGCTGCCCTGGCGCACGGCAAGGGCATCGCCGCTGAGGGTGGAGACCGGCGCCACCAGGTCGGTGAGCTCGCTGCCCAGCGGGTTGGCTGTGATGACCACCTCGCGCAGCGTGGTCGGGGCGGAGGGTGCTGCCGGCGCGGCTGCTGCCGCAGCCGTCGATGCAGCCGGGGCGCTTTGCGCGAACACGCCTGTGGAAACGGAGGCGGAGGCGATCAGGGCCGCCACGGCGGCGAGCGGCGTGCGCCGCAGGATATGGGTTTGTTGGAGGCGGAAAGACATGGCTCGCATTGTTCTTGGGTGCTTTCGAGCGCGTGACGCCAGCGTCCGGATGCCGGCCGCACGCCGTCCGGCGCTAAATGCGCGGGACGGCGGCGGGCAGCAAGATTCAGGAGCGCGGCGCGATGCGACAGGCGGCGGGCGGCGGCTTGGCAACCGCGGCCCGGGTTTCAGGCGAGAGCGTGAACGGCCGGAGGGGCGCGCGAGCGGAAAGGCTGGGGATGTTGCAGGTCGGGCCGGCGCCAGCCCACGCTGAACGGCACCGGCGACTGCAGGTGCGTGAGCGCCGGCATGGCCGGCGTGCCGCAATGGCTGGCGGCCACGGTGGCGCCGTCGAACAAGACGCAGAAGTGCCCCGCCAGCTTGAGCGAGAGCGGCAGGTCGGGATCTGCCCGGGCGCTATCGGTGACCTGGATCTCGTTGTCGTTGGCGCCGGTAACAGGCAGGGCAGCCTCGCCATTGCCGGCGGCGGCCTGTAGCGTCGGGCTGAACAGCCCACCGTGATGAATACGGTGTGTCAGTCCGGCATGCTGGGCCAGCAGCAGGCACAGCGCCAGCCAGAGCGCCGGCCACAGGCCGAGGCCGCGCTCGCGCCGGCGCTGCAGGCGCTGCCAGGGCCGAACGGCCTCAGTGGCCATGGCCGCCGTGATCGTGGCCAGGGTCATCGCAACCGCAGTCGTCGCCATGCTCGTGGCCGTCATCGTCCAGGCCGTCGTCCCAGCTCGGGAACGGGTCGGCGTACTGCGCCCAGGCATCCGGGCCAGCAGCCATTTCCGCGTCGGTCAGCAGGCAGGCGTCCAGCAGCGCTTCGAGCGTGGGGCGGTCAAGGTCCTGGCCGATCAGCACCAGTTCCTGGCGCCGGTCGCCAAATGGCGCGGGTTTGCCATCCACCGTCATATCGGCTTCGAGCTCGGCGCGGCCTGCTTCGTCTTCCGGCCATTCGGACGAATCCAGCGCGGCCCACCAGGCGCCGGCGCCGCCGTGGCGGCACACGCCGCCTGCCTGGCCCCAGGTGCCGGCTGCGTGCATGCGCGTGGCCAGCCAGAAGAAGCCCTTGGAGCGCAGCACATTGCCATGCTCGCGCAGCCACTCGGTGTGGATCAGCTCGGCGAAGCGCTGCGGATGGAAGGGGCGGCGGCGGCGGTAGACGAAGCTGCCGATGCCGTAGGCCTCGCTCTCCGGCACGTGTTCGCCGCGCAGTTCCGCCAGCCAGCCCGGGGCGGCGGCGGCGGCGTCGAAGTCGAAGCGGCCGGTGTCGAGGATGCTGTCCAGCGGTACCTTGCCAAAGCTGGCCGGCACGATGGCCGCGCGCGGGTTGAGCGAATGCAGGATGCCGGCGAGGCGCTCACACTCGGCCTCGCTGACGAGGTCGAGCTTGTTGAGCACGATCACGTCGCAGAACTCGACCTGCTCGATCAGCAGGTCGACCACCGTGCGGTCGTCGTCCTCGTCGCGCGCCTGGCCACGGTCCTGGAGGAAGTCGGCTTCGTTGAAGTCTTGCAGGAAGTGCGCGGCATCGACGACCGTCACCATGGTATCCAGGCGGGCGACGGTGTCCAGCGCCACGCCTTGCTCATCCTCGAAGGTAAAGGTCTCCGCGATGGGCAGCGGCTCGGCGACCCCGGTCGACTCGACCAGCAGGTAATCGAAGCGGCCCTCGCGCGCCAGCTTGCCGATCTCGGTCAGCAGATCCTCGCGCAGCGTGCAGCAGATGCAGCCATTGGTCAGCTCGATCAGGCGCTCGCCAGCCTGCGCCAACATGCCATCGCCAAGCAGGCGGGCGTCGATGTTGACGTCGGCCAGGTCGTTGACGATCACGGCCACCCGCTTGCCTTCGCGGTTGGCCAGGACATGATTGAGCAGGGTTGTCTTGCCGGCACCGAGGAATCCGGACAGCACGGTGACGGGCAGGCGATCGGCCATGGCATCGAGTCGCGCCGGGGTTGGGGCGCGTGTTATTGCAACAAAGTTGCGACTGTATCAGAAAGCAAGGGGGAAAGCAGGCAATTCGGGGCGCGCGATGGCCGCACGAATCCCGCCGTTCCTAATGATAGGCCCGTGCCTGTGACACCACAAAGGCGAATGATGAATGGCAGGCGATGCCTGCCGGTGTCGTGCCGCTCAAACAAAACGGCCCGGAGAACCGGGCCGTCTGGCGCGCGGGGCGACAAGCCCCGGGCAGTCGCGGAATCAGTCGCCGAACAGCTTCTGGCGCAGTTCGCGGCGTTGCTGGGCTTCCAGCGACAGCGTGGCGGTGGGCCGGGCCAGCAGGCGCGGCACGCCGATCGGCTCGCCGGTTTCCTCGCACCAGCCGTAGTCGCCGGACTCGATGCGGGCCAGCGATTGCTCGACCTTCTTGAGCAGCTTGCGCTCGCGGTCGCGCGTGCGCAGTTCCAGCGCGTGCTCTTCCTCGATGGTGGCGCGGTCCGCCGGATCCGGCACGATGACCGTTTCGCGCAGGTGCTCGGTGGTCTGGTCGGCGTTTTTCAGGATATCGTCGCGCAGCTGCTCAAGGCGATGTTTGAAGAAGCCAAGCTGCGCTTCGTTCATGTAATCCTTGTCGCCCATCTTCAGGATTTCAGCTTCAGTCAGAAGTTTATTGCTGCTCATGGTTGCTGCTGATTCTCTTGTTGGTGCGACCGGCGGCGTCTTGGTCCGCTCGGGTGCAGTGTCCGGCCGCTTGCGCGGCGCGGAGGTTTCGCTCTGGCTGGCTGCAGACTGGCTGCTGTGCGTGCCTCCCTTGGCCTCGCCCGCACCGGCGTGCGCCGTACTGCCGCGGGGAGCAGGCGCAGCCTCCATGGACTGCGCCTTCAGCGTCTCGGCCGCAGCGCTGCTGCTTTTGCTGCGGCTTTGTTTCGTTTTCGTTGCGGCTACCATGGGACACCTCTCTCTCGCGTCGATCGATGACGGCGCGTGACGGGTGCCCCAAGCGGAGGGCGGTCTCCGCATAAAGCACTGCGACCGCACCTGCCGGCAGCCCGCCTCATGCTGACGACGACCGCCGCCCTGCATTGCGGGCACCATCGCCAAATGACCAAATGGCCAAAAGACAAAAGGCTACGTTACCCGCACTAAATCCAGCCTATTGTACTTGAACAAAAAATTTGGAGATATGGGAGAAAAGCGGGGAGTTTTCCCTGATATCCCGGCCCCCCTCCGACGAGGGGGGGGCGGCAGGGCGGGCGGCGCTGCCTGCCGGCTTCAGGCCAGGCAGGTGGCCAGGCCCTTCAGGATGGCGTCCTTGGGCAGGTCCACGCCAATGAAGACCATCTTGGTGCCGGGGGTTTCATCGCCCCATTTTGCGCCAATATCGCTGCCCATCAGCTGATGCACGCCCTGGAAGACCACTTTCCGGTCCACCGCGTCCATATAGAGTACGCCTTTGTAGCGCAGCAGGTTTTCCCCGTAGACCGACAGGATGCCAGACAGGAATTCCTCCAGCTTGGCGTAATTGAAGGGTTTTTCGCTACGGAAGACGAACGAGCCGATGCGGTCGGTGTGGTGGTGGTGATGGTGGTGGTCGTGCTTGTGATCATGGCCGTGACCGTGCTGGTCATGATGATCGTGGCCGCAGTCATCGGCGCAGTGGTCGCCGTGAGCGTGCTCGTGCGCATGGTCGTGATCATGCTCTTCGGCCTCGGCACGCAGGAAATCCGGGTCGATTTCCAGCTTTTCGTTCAGGTTGAAGCCCCGAAGGTCAAAGATTGTGTCGATCGGCGCTTCGCCGAAATGCGCCGTGCGCACGGGCGCGCGCGGGTTCATGTGCAGCAGGCGGTGGCGCAGGTCGGCGATCTCGCCTTCCGGCACCAGGTCGGCCTTGGTGACGAAGATGGCGTCGGCAAAGCCCACCTGGCGCTGCGCTTCTTCCTGCTTGTCGAGCTGATGGTTGGCGTGCTTGGCGTCCACCAGGGTGATCACGGCGTCCAGCAGGTAGCGCTGGGCGATCTCGTCGTCCATGAAGAAGGTCTGGGCCACCGGGCCCGGATTGGCCACGCCCGTGGTTTCGATCACGACGCGGTCGAAATCGATCTCGCCGGCGTCGCGGCGGGTCATCAGCTGGGACAGCGCCGCCACCAGGTCGCCGCGGATGGTGCAGCAGATGCAGCCGTTGCTCATCTGCACGATCTGCTCGCGGCCATCCTGCACCAGGATCTCGTTGTCGATGTTCTCTTCGCCGAACTCGTTTTCGATCACGGCGATCTTCATGCCGTGCTGCTCGCTCAGGATGCGCTTGAGCAGGGTGGTCTTGCCGCTGCCGAGGAAGCCGGTCAGGATCGTGACCGGGATCAGTTTGGACATTGTTTTCTCCGGGAAGGGATGCCGCTTTGGCCTGTCGTGCGCGGGGTAAGTCGGGTTTGGGTAACTTGTTCGTTTATCTAGCGAGCGGGCGGTGACGCCGCTCAGCCATGCTTGCCAGGGGTGCGTGCGCCGCATTCGGCGCAAACGCCGTTCACGGTCAGCTCCACATGCTCCACGGCAAAGCCGCTCGGCACCTTGGGCGCGGCTTGCGCCGGCGCGCTGACGCCGTCCAGGCAGAAGGTGCGGTCGCAGCGGTTGCAATGGAAGTGGCTGTGCTGCCGGTGCACCTGCGCGCGCGCGGCCTCATGCTCGACCAGGCTGAAGCGGAAGACCCGGTCGTGGCCGGCCCGTTTCTGGGCCAGCCCTTGCTCGACCAGCCAGTCGAGCACGCGGTACACGGTCACGCGGTCGATCGCTTCGCCATCGGCCGGCATGCGGTCGATCACGGCCTGGTGGGTCAGCGGCTCGTGGCTTTCCATCAGGCAGGCCAGGATGCCAAGGCGCGGTTGGGTCACACGCGCACCCAGCTCGCGCAGGCGTTCGTGGGCTGCGTCCAGGGTGGCCGGCGCGGGGGGCATGGCGGATCCAGGCATGGCCTGGGTGGGGGAGGGGCTGCTGCTCATGGACCGATTTAACCATAGCGCCCCGGGTGATGCAATTCAGTTGCGTCAACTCGGCACCCTGGCGGCCGTCCTCGGCCCGCGCGCCGTCGCGCCAGCGGTTTGCGTCTATCATCGCCAGCAGGCCCCCGAGACCCGAGGAGACACTACATGCAGAACGACGCCAGCGCCCTGCTGTTCCCCAATTTCGAGCCCTTTCGCCTGCACATCGGCGACCTGGAGATCGCCGGCGTGCGCGGCGGCTCCGGGCCGCCGCTGTTGCTGCTGCATGGCCATCCCCAGAGCCACCTGATCTGGCACAAGGCGGCACCCGCGCTGGCCGACCACTTCACCGTGATCGCCACCGACCTGCGCGGCTATGGGAGCAGCAGCGCGCCGCCGGGCAAGGCCGGCTTTGAAACCTACAGCAAGCGCGCGATGGCGCAGGACCAGGTGGCGGTGATGGCGCAGCTGGGTTTCGACCACTTTGCGCTATGCGCCCACGACCGCGGCGCGCGCGTGGCGCATAGGCTGATCGCGGACCATCCCGGCCGGGTCACGCGCGCCATGCTGCTGGACATTGCTCCCACGCTGGCCATGTACGAACGCACCAGCATGGCATTTGCCGCCGCCTACTGGCACTGGTTCTTCCTGATCCAGCCGGCGCCATTCCCGGAAACGCTGATCAACGCGGAGCCCGAGTTCTATCTCAACAAGCTGATGGGCCTGCGCCACGCCGGGCTGAGCCCGTTCGCGCCCGAGGCGATGGCCGCCTACACCGCCGCCATGCGCGATCCGGCCCACGTGCACGCCATGTGCGAGGACTACCGCGCGGCAGCCACCATCGACCTGGACCATGACCGGGCGGACCGCGCCGATGGCCGCCGGCTGGATTGCCCGCTGCGCGTGCTGTGGGGCGAGCATGGCGTGGTGGCGCGTTGTTTCGAGCCATTGTCGCTGTGGCAGGAGGTGGCGGGCGAGGTCAGCGGCCGCGCGGTGCCCTGCGGGCATTACATCCCGGAGGAGGCGCCGGGGGTGCTGCAGGAGGAAATGCTCGGCTTCTTCCGTTGATCTTCTGTTGATCTTCTGTTGAGCTTCCGTTGGTCTCCTGTGGTTCTCCCGTTGCGCACCGATTCCCGCAGGCTGCGTCGAGTTCGATACATTTAGCGCACCTTTGCGAAGAAATGTCTTAGCGGGTTATTCCGGATATTTGCCACTTTTCGACATTGATAGCATTGCGCTCCGGTCGCGCGGCCCAAGCCGCCGCGGCCGTATGCGCTGTGCCCGCGTCATGGTCGGCGCTGCCGCCCGGATCGGGCCGGCAGCGCAGGAATGGCAGCGCCCGACAGGGCGCGCCACTCCGGCCGGGGCAGTGTCGGGACGGGAATAGCAGGGTATCCAGGAGATAGCATGAAACGAGTTGCACAGTTTGTGGCTGCCGCGCTGACGGTCGGCGTGATGGGAGTGCATGCGGGCGCGCAAGCAGAGGAATTCCCCGGCAGCAAGCCGGTATCGGTGGTGGTGCCTTTTGCCGCGGGCGGCCCAACCGACAAGGTCTCGCGCGAGCTGGTCATGATCATGTCCAAGCACCTGGGTACCACGATGGTGATCGAGAATCTGGGCGGCGCTGGCGGCACCATCGGTGCCAAGAAGGTTGCGCAGGCCAAGGGTGATGGCTACACCATCCTGATCCACCATATCGGCATGTCCACCGCGCCGGCGCTGTACCGCAACCTCGGCTTCGATCCGCTCAAGGACTTCGAAACCGTGGGCGAGATCGCCGACGTGCCGATGGTGATGATTGGCAACAAGAACCTGCCGCCCGCCAGCTTCAAGGAACTGCTGCCCTATATCAAAGCCAATGCCAGCAAGCTGTCGCTGGCCAACGCTGGCATCGGCTCGGCCTCGCACCTGTGCGGCCTGCTGTTCCTGAGCGCGATCCAGACCGACCTGACCACGGTGCCCTACAAGGGCACGGCGCCGGCGCTGACCGATATCCTGGGCGGCCAGGTCAACCTGATGTGCGACCAGACCACCAATATCGCCGGCCAGCTCAAGGCGGGCGCGCTCAAGCCGTACGCCGCCATGCAGAGCCGCCGCGTGGAAGCCTTCAAGGACATCCCGACGGCCGCCGAGCAAGGCCTGCCGGGCGTCGAAGTGAAGATCTGGCACGCCATGTACGCGCCCAAGGGCACGCCCAAGCCGGTGGTGGACAAGCTCTCGGCAGCGCTGCAAAAAGCAGTGACGGACCCCAACTTCCGCGCCAAGATGGCTGAGCTGGGCGCCGAAGCCGTGCCCGCGCAGCGCGCCACGCCGGAATCGCTGAAGGTCTTCCTGGCCGGGGAAATCGGCAAGTGGAGCCCGGTGATCAAGAAGGCCGGCGTCTACGCAGACTGACCAGACGCAAGATCCGGTTCGTCCGCCGGCACCCGCCCGCGGATGGTGAAAAGGCCACGCGCAATGCGTGGCCTTTTGTCTTCCAGCGGCGTTGGCCGCGCGCAGCCAACGCCGCCTCGTCTATATTGTTCTGGTTGCCTTCGGTGCGGCAACGGATGCGCACGCAGAGCCGCTTGCGCCGGCCCTTGAATTCACCGCAGCCGTCGCCACCTACCTCCCTGACACATTCTCGCGAAGCCATCATGGAACAGTATCACGGCACTACCATCGTCAGCGTCCGGCGCGGCAACCAGGTTGCAGTCGGCGGTGACGGCCAGGTCACACTCGGCAATATTGTGATGAAGGGCACGGCACGCAAGGTCCGCCGCATCTACAACGGCAAGGTACTGGTTGGCTTCGCCGGCAGCACTGCCGATGCCTTCTCGCTGCTTGACCGCTTCGAAGCCAAGCTGGAGAAGTACCAGGGCAACCTGACCCGCGCCGCCGTCGACCTCGCCAAGGACTGGCGCTCGGACCGCGCGCTGCGCCGGCTCGAGGCCATGCTGATCACCGCCGACCGCGACACCACGCTGGTGATCACCGGCAACGGCGATGTGCTCGACCCCGAAGGCGGCGTGGCCGCGATCGGCTCGGGCGGCGCTTATGCCCAGTCGGCCGCCAAGGCGCTGGTGGAGAACACCGAGCTTTCGCCCAAGGACATCGTCGAGAAGTCGCTGGGCATTGCCGGCGAGCTCTGCATCTACACCAACACCAATTTCGTCATCGAGACGCTGGAATGAGCGTCGGCCGGCCGCGCAATGACCTGTTGCGTGGCCGCCTGGGCCCGGATGCCGCACCGCTCCGGTCCGTCGTCTTCCTCTGAACGGATACCATGTCGCATACCATGACCCCGTCGGAAATTGTTTCCGAACTCGACAAGCACATCATCGGCCAGAACAAGGCCAAGAAGGCGGTAGCGGTTGCGCTGCGCAATCGCTGGCGCCGCCAGCAGGTGGAAGAACCCCTGCGCCAGGAAATCACGCCCAAGAACATCCTGATGATCGGGCCGACCGGCGTCGGCAAGACCGAGATCGCTCGCCGCCTGGCCAAGCTGGCCGATGCGCCGTTCATCAAGATCGAGGCCACCAAGTTTACCGAGGTGGGCTACGTGGGCCGCGACGTGGACACCATCGTGCGCGACCTCGCGGAGATGGCGGTCAAGCAGGCGCGCGAATCCGAAATGAAGAAGGTGCGCGCCAAGGCCGAGGAAGCCGCCGAGGACCGCCTGCTCGACGTGCTGCTGCCGCCGCCGCGCGATATCGGCTTCAATCAGCCCGAGGAAAAGGATTCCAATACGCGCCAGGTCTTCCGCAAGAAGCTGCGCGAAGGCCAGCTCGACGACAAGGAGATCGAGCTTGAGGTTGCCGCCGGCTCGCCGAACATGGACATCATGGGTCCTCCGGGCATGGAAGACATGACCGAGCAGATCCGCACCATGTTTGCCGGCCTGGGCCAGGGCAAGAAGGCACGCCGCAAGATGAAGGTACACGAAGCCTTCAAGCTGTTGATCGACGAGGAAGCCGCCAAGCTGCTCAATGACGAAGAGGTCAAGCACAAGGCTGTCGCCAACGTCGAGCAGAACGGCATCGTGTTCCTGGACGAGATCGACAAGATCGCCAGCCGCAGCGACGTGGGCGGTGCGGAAGTGTCGCGCCAGGGCGTGCAGCGCGACCTGCTGCCGCTGGTCGAGGGCACCACGGTGAACACCAAGTACGGCATGATCAAGACCGATCACATCCTGTTCATTGCCTCGGGCGCCTTCCACTTGTCCAAGCCGAGCGACCTGATCCCCGAGCTGCAAGGCCGCTTCCCGATTCGCGTCGAGCTGGAATCGCTGTCGGTCTCCGACTTCGAGGCCATCCTGACGCAGACCGACGCCAGCCTGACCAAGCAATACCAGGCGCTGCTGAACACCGAGCAGGTGCAGCTGGTGTTCGCGCCGGATGGCATCCGCCGCCTGGCCGAGATCGCTTTCTCGGTCAACGAGAAGGTCGAGAACATCGGCGCACGCCGCTTGTACACGGTGATGGAGCGGCTGCTGGAGGACCTGTCCTTCCATGCCACCAAGTCATCGGGCGAGACGGTCACCATCGACGCGGCCTATGTGGATGAGCGCCTGGGCGACCTGGCCGGCAACGAAGACCTGTCGCGCTACGTGCTGTAAGCCTTAGCCCGGTTCAGCGGCATCCAGACGATCCAGACGACAAAGGGCGCACTTCGGTGCGCCCTTTGTCGTTTTGCAATACGCCCGCTCAGTGCGCGTGCGCATGCCCCGCCGGCATCGGCGCGGTCAGCTCCAGCGCTGCCGCCGGCGTCTTCAGCTCGCGCAGGCTCTGGCCATCCGCGGGGATCTGCGTCCATTCGGTGCGCCCGTCCTCGCATTCCTGCACCACCGGGAAATACAGCTTGCCGGCCTGCTCGGGCAGCTTCATCAGCATCACGAACTCATCGAAATGCGCGTCGGCCAGCGAGCCGGCAAACCAGCGCAGCGTGCGCACGTCCTCGCTCACGGTCTTGCCGTGCGAGGTGTAGGGCTTGGCCAGCGGCGCGCGTTTCACTTCCAGTTGCCAGCCTGCCTTGGGCTGCGGATGGGCGCCTTGCACGCCTTCCGGGATGGTCACGGTGATGGCGCGGGTGGCGCTGCCGTTGCAGCCATGCCCCACCATCAGCGCGCCTTTGAAGTAGCTGCCTGCCGTCGCGGCCTTTTGCTCGAACACGATGTGCGCGAACGCGGCGGGCGTCCAGCTTGCGCCAAGCGAGGCCAGCGCGATGGTCACTGCGGGCAGCAGGCGGGATGCGGTCATGTGGATTCTCCTGGAAAGCGCGTCAGTCTAGCGCCGAAGGACGCCTGCGGCCCTGCGGCGCAGGGCCGCAGGCGTCGTGTGCCCCGGAAATCATGTCGGAATTGTCTTACGCGGCTTTCGGAGCGTCACGCCTGATTGTCGGAGGCGCCCATGCGTACTCTGTACTTACGGTGTGGGCAAACGCGGATCGCACCCGGCATAGGCCAAGAGCGAGACTGCCCTCCACAATATCCGCCACTGAAAAAGGAGCACGACATGATGAAGAAATGGCTGAGCGCAGCAGTGTGTTCGATGATGTTTGCCGGCCCTGCGGCCTTCACGCTGGCGCATGCCGCACCCGCGGGTTCCAAAGCGGACTACGACGCGGCCGTGAAGACCGCCAGCGCCAACTACAAGGCCGCGCGCGCCCAGTGCGACAGCCTCAAGGACAACGCCAAGGACGTGTGCGTGAAGGAAGCCAAGCGCGACGAGGACGTGGCCAAGGCTAACGCCGAAGCGACCCGCGATGGCACCGCCAAGGCGCGCGCCAAGGCGGACAAGGTCAAGGCCGATGCCGACTACAGCGTGGCCAAGGAAAAATGCGACGACGCCAAGGGCAATGACAAGGATGTGTGCGTGAAGGAAGCCAAGCTTGCCCACGAGCGGGCCTTGGGTTCGGCCAAGGTCGAGAAGGCTGCCGCCACCGGCACCAGCACCGACGTCGCCGAAGCGCGCGCCGACGCCAAGAAGGACACCATGGACGCCGCCTACAAGGCTGACAAGCAAAAGTGCGATGCACTGTCCGGCGACGCCAAGGACAAGTGCCTGGCTGACGTGAAGACCAAGTACGCCAAGTAACTGGCCTGCGCGCTGGCTCAGCAGGTTGAGCCAGCACGCCAAGTCGGCACGTCACCCATCCACGACATCCACGATAGAGGAAGCGACCATGAATTGGGATCAAATCGCAGGCAAATGGGACCAGGCCAAGGGCAAGGTCAAGGAAAAGTGGGGTCAGCTCACAGACGACGACCTTACCCAGATCCAGGGCAAGCGCGATCAGCTTGCCGGCCGGATCCAGGAGCGCTATGGCTACACCAAGGAGCGCGTGGAAGAGGAAATGAAAGCGTGGGAGCGTGATTCACGCTGGTAAGAGACCCGGATAAGACACGCTGGTAAAGAGAAGCGTAAGACAGGTAAGCATTCGTAAGCACGCTGGTGCGTGTTGCGATGCAATGCCAAAGTGGCGGCCGGCACGATCGAAGGATCGTAGCCGGCCGATTAGCACCCGCATCCCCAACCACCAACCTGGCAGGAGAAACGAAATGAAACGCGAGCTACTGTCCTCGTTCGGCGTACTTTGCGGCCTTGCCGCGGCCACTGTCTTTCTCTGCGTGCGCCCGGAGGCCGCGCCCGTACATCGCCAGGCGAGCGCGCCAGTGGTGGCGAAGCCCGCCGTGTTGGCCGGCACCACGCCGCAAGCCGCGGTGGAACTGGCCGTGCAGGCCGGCGATCTCGGCTCGCGTGCCGACCGCCATGCCAGCGACGCGCTGCGCATTGCCGAGCAAGCCGCCGGGCAGGAAGAGGACCTGGACTGGGACTACGTGCAGTTGCGCCTCTGAGCTTGCGGATTCGCGGCGAACGCCTAGCGCGATACCGGCCGCTTGCCCAGTTTGCGCTGCAGCGTGCGCCGATGCATATTGAGCGCGCGCGCGGTGGCCGAGATGTTGCCCTCGTGTTCGGACAGCACCCGCTGGATGTGCTCCCACTCCAGCCGGGCCACCGATAGCGGCACCGGCTCTTCCATGGCGGCTTCGGCCGCGTCTTCCGATACCCCGGCCATCAGCGCCGTCAGGATCGAATCCACATTGGCCGGCTTGGCCAGGTACTCATCAGCACCGTGCTTGACCGCGGCCACCGCGGTGGCAATGCTCGCATAGCCCGTCAGCACCAGGATGCGCGCATCGGGCAACGCCGCGCGCAGCGGCGCGACCAGTTGCAGGCCAGACTCGGCTGGCGCGGTGCTGCCGGCTTCCGGCGGCGCGCTCAGGTGCAGGTCCAGCGTGATGTAGTCAAACGGCGTTTGTGCCGCCAGCGCCAGCGCCTGCTGGCGGTTATGGGCGATCTGCACGGCGTAGCCGCGGCGCGTCAGCGCGCGTGCCAGGGCGCCCGCGAACACGGCATCGTCGTCGACGACCAGGAAGGGAGCGGCATCGCTGGCGCCGGGCTGTGCGCCGGCGGCGGCGGGATCGTGGGGGGCGTCGGTCATCGCGGGCTCGTTGTCAGGGGTGAGGCAAACGGTGAGGCGGCCGGTAAGGCTGCCAGGGAAGGCGCGGGCAGGCGCAGCTCGGCCACGGTGCCGCCCTCGTGGTGGTCATGCCAGGCCAGCCGGCCGCCCATCTGCTGGGCCGCGCTTTGCGCCAGGTACACGCCAATGCCCTGGCCGCCGTGCATGCTGGTCATCGGTGCTTCGCCCAGGCGCGCGCGCTGGGATTTTGGGATGCCCAGGCCGCGGTCGGTGACGCGGAAGATCAGCGTCGGCAGCGCGCGGGTGTTCTCCAGCGCGATGGCCAGGCGCAGCGGAATCTGCTCGTGCCCCGCGGCCAGCTGGCTGCGCGCGGCGTTGTCCAGCAGGATCGTCAGGATCTGCCCCACGCGCGCGGCCTCCACCGGCAGGGCCGCGGCTTCGCCAATGGCATTGGCTTCCAGCCGGGCATGGGGGTGGCGCAACTGCCAGCGTTCCACGTAGCCGTCCAGCCACGCATCGATGCGCTGCGGCGCTGCGGTCTCGTGGTCGTCGCGCAGGCGGGCCAGGATCGATTTGCACAGCTCGAGCTGTTGTTCCATGGTCTGCAGGTCCGGCAGGTAGGCGGACACTTGCGTGGTGGCCAGGCGCGGGTCCGCCGCATCGGCGCGCAGCTCGCCGGCGATGACCGCCAGCGTGGCCAGCGGCGTGCCGATCTCGTGGGCGACCGCCGCGGCCTGGTCGTTCAGCGCTTCGATGCGCGCGTCGCGCAGCAACTGTTCGCGTGCCAGGTTGAGCTCCGCGTCGCGCTGGCGCAGCACGCCGGACAGGCGCGCCACGAAGACCGCGATCATGGTCGCGCTGGCGACAAAGTTGAGCCACATGCCGGCCAGGTGATAGTTGATGGCGTTGTCCGGGTTGTGCAGGTTCAGCGGCACATACTCGATCAGCATCAGGCTGTAGCAGGCCATCGCGTAGGCGGCGAGCGCGATCACGTTGCGCCACGGCAGGATCGCGGCGGCGATCGCCAGGCCCGGCAGGTAGAACGAGACAAAAGGGTTGGTCGCGCCGCCAGTGAAGAACAGGTTGGCCGACAGCGCCGTCAGGTCGACCATCAGCTGGCCCATCAGCTCGGCGTCGCTCGGCATGCCGCCGCGGCTGGTGTGCATGCGCAGGCGCAGGCCGGTGAGCAGGTTGAACACCGCTTGCAGGGACAGGATCGCCAGCAGGGGGCTGTATGGCAGGATCACGCCGGCCACGGCCTCGCACGAAACCAGCAGCACCGCTTGCCCGCCCATCAGCGCCCAGCGCAGCCAGAACAGGCGGCGCAGGCTCATCAGGTTGTGACGGACCGGGATGATGCTCGTGGCGGAGCCGGGGCGGGAGGGGGCCGTGTCTGGCGGCACGGCTGCGATGGTATCCATGCCGCGAGTTTAACAACGACCGGCGCCCGGCCTGCCGCGTGCGACACCGTGCCGCATTGGTTGGCGCCGGGGCCGCTGCCAGACTGAACGGTTCGCTGCCGGGTAGCCAACCGGCCGGTTCCTCGATTTGCGCCGCCTGGCTCACGTCGCCAGGGACGCCATGGTCTAATGTTCTCTTTGTGCAGTCCTTTGAATCTCAGTGGAGATAGTCCAGATGCAAGCCAGATTCCTCGCCGCGGTGCCCGCCGCCCTGCTCGCCGCGCTGTGCTCGAACGCGGCTTTTGCCCAGGTCGATGTCAGCAACGCCTGGGCGCGCGGCACCGTGCCGGCGCAGACCGCCACCGGCGTGTTCATGACCCTGCATGCGCACGAGCCCGCCAAGCTGATCGGCGTCAGCACGCCGGCGGCAGCCACAGCCGAAGTGCATGAGATGAAGATGGATGGCAACGTGATGCGCATGCGTGCCATCGGCGCGCTCGACCTGCCCCGCATGCAGGACGTCGAGCTCAAGCCGGGTGGCTATCACGTGATGCTGATGGGTCTCAAGTCGCCGCTGAAGAAGGGTGACACCGTGCCGCTGACGCTCAAGATCGAGCAGGGTGGCAAGGTGACCGAGCAGAAGGTCGACGCCGAAGTGCGCGACCTCACCGCAACGGCGCCGGCCGCCGGCGCGCACGGTGACCACAAGCACTGAAGCACTGAGCCGTACAGGCAGCTAGCTGGGCTGCCTAGCTGCGCAGGCTGATCGCGTCGTCCGGCTCGTCGCCTGCGGCCACCGCGATCACGCGGTCGCGCAGCCAGCTATGGCCGGGATCGGCGTCGGTACGGTCGTGCCAGATCAGGCTGAAGCCAAAGCCCGGCAGGGGGAAGGGCGGATCGAACACCGCGAAGCGCGGGTCCTCCTCGAACGCGGCCAGGCTGCGGCGCGCAGTGGTCAGGACCAGGTTGGTGCCGGCAATCAGCGCTGGCGCCACGCTCCAGTGGGGCAGCACGCAGGCAATCTTGCGCCGCCCGCCCACCTTGGCCACAGCGGCGTCGATGGCATCTACGCGCTCGCTGTGGGCCGCCACCAGCACATGCGAGCGGGCCAGGTACGCCACCTGGTCAAGCTTGCCCAGGCCGCGCACCGTGGCCGCATCCACCATGCAGGCATAGGTTTCCTCAAATAGCTCCGTGCAGTGCACGCCTTCCGGGGGCTGCCCGAACACGCCCAGCGCCAGGTCGATCTCGCCGTCCGCGACCTTGGCTGTCATGGCTTCGCGGCTGGCCTGGCTGACCACCAGGTCGATGCCAGGCGCGATCTTGCGCACCGCGCGCAGCAGGCCGGGCAGCAGCGCCATGGCGCCGTAGTCGGACATGGCCAGGCGGAAGCTGCGGCGCGCCGTGGCGGGCTGGAAGCCGGAAGGCCCCAGCAGGATGCGTACCTGCGCCAGCGCCTCGGCCAGCGGGCCCGCCAGTTCGTGGGCGCGCGCGCTCGGCACCAGGCCGCCCTGGCCACGCACCAGCAGCGGGTCGTCCAGCAACTGGCGCAGGCGGCCCAGCGCGTGGCTCACCGCAGGCTGGCTGAGGTGCAGGCGCAGCGCGGCGCGCGAAATATGTCGTTCGGCCAGCAGGGCTTCCAGCACCACCAGCAGGTTCAGGTCGATACCGCGGAGATCATTCATGCGGCGCATATTAACGCTACGAAACGAGAATTGGTAATTCGCGGCGCAATATTTCACACTGGGGCATCCAATTTTTGGCGAAGGAGATGCCACAATGCCTGGTATAAATCACTTTTCGCCGGCGCTTGCCGGCCTCGTTCCCGTCCTGGTGGCCATTGTTTCCGGGGCGGTGATCCCCTTTCAGGCCGGCGCCAACGCCGCGCTCGGGCGCAGCCTGGGCCATCCGCTATGGGCCACTGTGGTGTCGCTGCTGGTCAGCCTGGCGGTGGTGGTGCCGCTGCTGTGGCTGCTGAAGGTTCCGCTGCCCTCGCTGGCGGTGGGCGGGCCGGGCTGGATGTGGGTCGGTGGCGTGGCGGGCGTGTACTACATTACCGTGGCACTGGTGCTGGCTCCGCGCCTGGGCGCAGGCGGCTTTATCGCGGCGGTGGTGGCGGGGCAGATGGTGGGCGCGCTGCTGCTGGACCAGTTTGGCCTGGCGGGTTTCGCGGCGCGCGCCGTGACGCCGGGGCGCATGGCCGGCGCCGCGCTGGTGGTGCTGGGGGTGGTGGTGATGCAGTTCGCCGCGGCGGGCGCGGGCAGCACAACGCCAGCGCAGTCGGCGAACTGATCAGCCCTTGGTTTGCGCCTGGCCGGCATCCTCGCGGCGGCGTGCCAGGCAGGCGGGGCAGAGGCAGTGCTGGCCCGGCACGATCTGGCGGGCGGGCAACAACGGCTGGGTGGCGCACCAGCAGTGGGGCAGGCCGGCGGCATAGCCGCAGACAAAGCCGGCGCCGCAGGCGCTGCAATGCTCGATGGGGCGCAATTGCCCCGTCAGCACCGTGGCCGGATCGCTCACGGCTTGTCCCCGGGCAGCTCGTCTTCCTGGCCCAGCCGGGACATGGCGGAGCGCATCAGCCTCATCTGGCCCGAAAAATTGGTGCATGCATCGCAGATGGCCATGTGTCCGCGCATGCGCACGCGCTCGAACCAGCTCAGCGGCCGGTCCATGCTTTCCATGGTCAGGTGGTGGATCTCGCGGCAGTTTGGCAGCAGCCGGCGGTGGGGTGGCGTGTCAGGCATGGCTTCCTTCGGTCGGAGAGGCGGTTTCGGGCCGGGGCAGCTTGCCTGGCTGCCCCGGCCTGCTTACAAGCTCGGGCGAGCGTCAGGCGCTCACGCCTTCTGCCCAAACCAGTTCAGTTCCAGGCACTCGCGCAGGCGCATGCGGGCTCGGTACAGCATGACCCAGGCATTAGTCGTCGTGATCTCGAGTTCCTGACAGATTTCTTCGGTTTCCAGCTCCAGCCATTCCCGCATCATGAAAATCCGGCCGATCTTGGCGGGCAGCTTGTCCACGCACAGCTGGAGGATCTCGAAGAACTCGCGGCGCTCCAGCGCGCGGTCCGGGTTGCCCCAGTCGGAAGGTGGCGTATGGTAGTGGCCGTTCTTGGCGAACAGGGCGTCGAAGGCATCGATATCCGACTGCGCCTCGCCGTCTTCGTCGCCGCCGCCCAGCGTCAGGCGTACTTCGCGCCGGCCGCTGCGCAGCGTATCGATGATCTTGTGCTTGAGGATGCCGATGAGGTAGGTCTTCAGCGCGGACTGGCCGCTGAAGCGCTCCGGGTGTTCCAGCGCGGCTACCAGGGTGTCGGAGACGGTATCCTCGGCCAGTGCCTGGTCGCGTAGTTGCAGGCGGGCGAAGCGCAGCAAATGGGGGCGCAGGGCGCTAAGATCGTCGGGGTGCAGGCTCATTGTGTTGCCGCTATTCGGTGGCGATGCGACTGTTGGACAACCGTTGGACAACTGTTGCGTGGATAGAACGCCATGGTGCGCCGCAGTACGCATGCACCGGTTTTGAACCCCCGCTGCACCACCGTCTGCACGCGTGCGCCACGGTTTCTTGTAAAATCGGCGCCTGCCGCGGCCGGAGGTGGCCTATTCGGGGTAAAAAGCCCCTTAACCAATCGCTCACCGCCGGTCAGAATTGCCATGATACCTGTTGAATCTCACGGATGTCCCTTGCCATGAACGCCGACACCCCTGGGCCTGCCGCTACCGCGGTGGCCGCAATTGCCCCAGCCCTCAAGGCCGAAATCCTTGCCGAGGCGCTGCCCTATATCCGCAAGTTCCACGGCAAGACCATTGTGGTCAAGTACGGCGGAAACGCGATGACCGAGGAAAAGCTCAAGCACGGCTTCGCGCGCGACGTGATCCTGCTCAAGCTGGTCGGCATGAACCCGGTCGTGGTTCACGGCGGTGGCCCGCAGATCGACGAAGCCCTGAAGAAGGTCGGCAAGGTCGGCACGTTTATCCAGGGCATGCGCGTTACCGATGAAGAGACCATGGAAGTGGTCGAATGGGTGCTTGGCGGCGAAGTGCAGCAGGACATCGTCATGCTGATCAACCAATATGGCGGCCAGGCCGTGGGCCTGACCGGCAAGGACGGCGGCCTGATCCGCGCCAAGCGCCTCAAGATGCCGGACCGCGAAAGCCCCGGCGCCTTCATCGACATCGGCTTCGTGGGCGATATCGAGGCCATCAACCCGGCGGTGGTCAAGGCCCTGCAGGACGACGCCTTCATCCCGGTGATCTCGCCGATCGGCTTTTCCGACGACGGCCAGGCCTACAACATCAACGCCGATGTGGTGGCGGGCAAGATGGCCGAGATCCTCAAGGCCGAGAAGCTGGTCATGATGACCAACATCCCGGGCGTGATGGACAAGGCCGGCAACCTGCTGACCGACCTGTCGGCGCGCGAGATCGAGGAGCTGTTCGCGGATGGCACCATCTCCGGCGGCATGCTGCCCAAGATCTCGTCGGCGCTGGACGCGGCCAAGAGCGGCGTGAATTCGGTGCACATCATCGATGGCCGCATCGAACACTCGCTGCTGCTTGAAATCCTGACCGAACAAGCGTTCGGTACCATGATCCGTTCGCACTAGAACGCATCTACGGCAGCGCGCGTCGCGCGCTGCCGCTTCACTTCTTTTTCTTCCTGCGTGCCCACTATTTCCCCGCCCTTGCGCCGCAGCCTGCGCGGTGCGCGCCGACGCCGCCCAGCGGGCGACAATTCCGGCCGCACGGTCTGGCTGTTCGACCTCGACAACACGCTGCACGACGCGTCGCATGCGATCTTTCCCGCCATCAACCAGTTGATGACGGCGTATGTCGCGCGCGTGCTGGGCAGTGACGAGGCCACCGCCAGCGAAGTCCGGGTGAAGTACTGGCAGCGCTATGGCGCGACGCTGCTGGGCATGATCCGCCACCACAACGTGGACCCGGCCGACTTCCTGCGCGCCGCGCATGATTTCCCCGAGCTGGCGGAGATGGTGCGGGTGCAGCGCGGCCTGGTCGGCCACCTGCGCCGCCTGCCCGGGCGCAAGATCCTGGTGACCAACGCACCGGAGCAATACGCGCGCGCGGTCATGAAGGTGGCTGGCATCCAACAGTGTTTCGAGCGGGTGGTCGCGATTGAGGACATGTGGGTGCACGGCCATCTTCGGCCCAAGCCGGACCGGCGCATGTTGCGCCGGTTGCTGGTGCAGCAGCGGGTGGCGCCGCACCGTGCGGTGCTGGTGGAAGACACGTTGTCCCACCTCAAGCGCTACGCGGGCACGGGCATTCGCACGGCCTGGGTGACGGGCTACCTGCGCACGCTGGCGCCATCGCGTCCGCACGACGTGCCGATGCCCGCGGGCTCCGCGGTGGCGGGCGCCAGCGGTGACGCCGTGCTGCGCAGCACGCTGGATGCGCAGGACCGGCAGCACACCGGCCACGCCGCGCAGGAACATTCGGTGACGCTGGTGGCGGCCGAGACGCAGGATCCGCCCGCGCTGGCGACTGGCACGACAGCGCCGCAGGCGCTGCCGGCATCGGCGCCGCGCGTGCGGGCGCGGATCGTAAATCGCCCCGGCTATGTGGACGTAAAAGTACAATCCATGCATCAACTCCAACGACGAATGCGGAGAATCGGGTCATGATGCACAGTAACGGGCACCCATCGGGTGCGGCTCCGGCCGCTGCCGGGCAGGGCGCAGGCGCGGACGGGGCGCCGGCACGCAAACGCCCGCGTCCTGGCGAGCGGCGTGTGCAGATCCTGCAGACGCTGGCCGGGATGCTGGAAGTGCCGCGCGGGGAAAAGGTCACCACCGCGGCGCTGGCGGCCAAGCTCAGCGTATCGGAGGCGGCGCTGTACCGCCATTTCGCCAGCAAGGCGCAGATGTTCGAAGGCCTGATCGGCTTTATCGAGCAGACCGTCTTCGGACTGATCAACCAGATCACCACCCAGGAAGAGCATGGTTTGCGCCAGGCGCACGCCGTGGTGCGCATGCTGCTGTCCTTTGCCGAGAAGAATCCCGGCATGACGCGCGTGCTGACCGGCGAAGCGCTGGTGGGCGAGCATGATCGCCTGCAGGAGCGCATCAACCAGGTAGTGGACCGGATCGAGGCCTCGCTGCGGCAGTGCCTGAAGATCGCCATCAGCCAGGGTGCGTTTCCGCCCGACGCCGATGTGCCGGTGCGCGCCGCGCTGATCGTGGCGACCGTGCAGGGGCAGTGGCACCGCTACGCCAAGAGCGGCTTTCGCAAGCTGCCGAGCGAGAACGCGGACGCGCAGTTGCGCGTGTTGCTCGGCTAGGCCGCGCCATCGGCCATGAGAAAGGGCAGGCTCGCGCCTGCCTTTTTTTCGTCATCAGGCCGCCGGCACATGGATGCTGGCCTTGATGTGCTTCAGGTTGGCCACGATGGTAAACGTCATCACGATCAGCAGGGACCAGGAACTCCACTTGCCCACATGCACCGCCGACCACGCGCCAAGCTGGTTGGGGTAGTGCCATACCGCGAAGAACGTGCTGATGTTCTCCGCGATCCAGACGAACAGCCCGATCAGCACGAAGGCCAGCAACAGCGGCATCTCGCGCTCGCGGTCCAGCGGGCGGAAGCGGACTGTGGTGCGCGCGTACAGGCCTGCGATGCCACAAGCCAGGTACCAGCGGTAGTCACCGATAAAGTGATGGGTGAAGAAGTTCGCGTAGACCAGCGCCGCCATCAGGCCCGCCATCCAGTACGGCGGGTGATGGCGCACATTCACGTCCAGCATGCGCCAGGCCTGGATGATGTAGCTGCCTACCGCCGCGTACATGAAGCCCGAGAACAGCGGCACGCCCAGCACCTTGGTGTACGCAAAATCCGGGTAGCTCCAGGACTGGATGCCACCCGAGACCTTGAACACCTCCAGCGCGAAGCCCACGACGTGGAACAGGCTGATGGCCTTTAGTTCGTCCAGCGTTTCCAGGCGCGCCCACACCATCGCCGCCTGGATGCCGAGCGCGGCTGCCAGCAGCAGGTCGTAGCGCGGGATACCAAGCAGGCCGCCGCGCGGGACAGCGAACACGCAGAGGAAGAACAGCCCCGCGAACAAGCAGGAGCGCGCCTCCTTGACGCCGAAGGCCAGGAACTCGCACAGCCCGCGCCGCGCGCCGGTGAGCGCAAGGCCAGGGCGTGGCGCGGTCAGGATACGGTCGAGCCGGTTATGCGCGGGGCCATGGTCGTAGTGCAGCCCAGGGCGCAAGCGGGGCGAATCGCGCATGCGTGTAGCGGTGGTTGTCATGCTGGCGTCAGTCCGCACAGGCGCGCACCGGCACGCGGCGATCGACAGGCCTGATGCGATCGCACCAGCGGCGCAGCGCAGCACCGAGCGTGGCGAACGCCAGCAGCGGCAGGCCGATCCACGCACACTCCAGCCAGAAGCGCGCAGCGCCAAACAGCCCCGCGCCGGCCAGCGGCAGCGGCCGCCATGGCAAGGTCACGCGCTGCGCCGTCAGTGGGTAGAAGAGCGCCGTGCCGATGCCGCGGTCGGTCAACAGGTCCAGCAAGGGATGCGACACGGTGCTCAGTGCGATGAACAGGAACGCGATGCCGCGCTGCCAGCCGCAGCGCCGCGCCGCCAGCGCGGCCAGCAGGCCAAGCGCCACCGCGAAGCCGATCGAGTGGGTCAGGCCGCGGTGGCCCAGCAAGGTGTTGTAGCGCACCCCGGCGTACCAGACGTTGAGCATGTCGACATCCGGCACGATGCTCGCCGCGACGCCAGCCAGCACCAGGCCGGCCGGCACCCGCCGCCGTCCCAGCACGGCCGCCAGCGCGAGTGGCGGGGCGCAATGAAGGTAGGTTGGCATGGCGTTGCGCCTTCGCTCAGGCTGATGCCGAGGCGGCAGCGCCGGCGTCTTCTTCGCCGGCCGGGGCGGCAGGCTTGTCGCGCAGCGGCTGCCATGCGGCGCCCGCGGCGTACCAGTCGATGCGCCGGGTCATGACCATGATGGCAGCCAGGATCACGAACATCAGCAGCGAGCCCAGCATCAGCGCATTGTCCTCCGACAGCAGCAGGCCATAGAGCGCGCCGTACAGCACCGTCAGCAGCGTGGCAAAGGCCAGCCCGCGCCGCCAACTCTGCAGCACGAACGACAAGTAGAAGCCCAGCAACCCGATGCAGGCACCGCTGGCCGCCAGGTAGGCCAGCGCGAACGAGATATGCTCGGACAGGCTCAGCAGCAACAGGAAGAACACCGCGAGCGCCAGGCCCACCAGCAGGTACTGGATCGGGTGGATGCGCAGGCGCTTGATGAGCTCGAACATGAAGAAGCCGGCGAAGGTCAGCAGCACGAACATGGCGCCGTACTTCACCGCGCGCTCTGCCTGCAGGTAGATGTTGACCGGATCGATCAGCGTCACCGACACCGTTTCCAGCGTGCCGTCGCCCGAGCCAGCGAGCTGGCCGCGAGCCTTGGTGTTGTACGAGGTCACGCTCCAGTTGCTGCGAAAGCCTTGCGCGGTCACGCTGCGGGTGCGAGGCAGGAAGTCACCGTCGAAACTCGGATGCGGCCAGGCGGAATCGAGCGAGATATCGTTCTGGTCGCCCACCGGGGTGAAGGCCAGCGACTGCGCGCCCAGCAGCGGCAAGGTCAGCGAGAACGGCACCACGCGCTGGGCCTGTGCGGACCTGCCATCCAGGCCGGGCTTGGCGGCCTTGGCGGGCGGCAGGTCGATCTCGGCGTGCAGGCCTTGGGACAGGCTCTTGAGCAGTGCGCCTTGCTCCAGCTTAAGCGCCTTGCCGTCCAGCTCGAACGCAGGCGCCGCCATCAGGCCGCGCGTGTCGCTGATGCCGATCGTGATGTATGGCTGGCCCACCTCAAAGCCGACGTGGCCGGCCGAGCGCGGCAGCTCGGCCGGATCGGGCAGCGCGATGGTGCCCTGCCAGCGGCTTTGCATCTCGTACACCAGCACCTTGTGAATGCCGCGATAGCGCTCGCTCGGCGTGACCTCGCCCTTGACGCGCAGCGTGGTGGGGAAGACCAGCAGCTGCCCGGCCTCCGCCTGCAGCACGGTGGCATTCGGCCGCTTGGGGTCGCTGCTGTCCGTCACACGCAGGATCTCCTTGTACGGCAGCACCAGCACCGGGCCGGTCAGGGTTTGCGGGCCGGCGTAGCTCTGCCAGACGCTGCGCACCGCTTCCTCGCGGTAGTGCTTGCGGTCCTGCACGGCGTTGCCCACGAGGTGCAGCGGGATCAGGATCAGCAGGATCAGGAACGCCGTGATGGCGGACTTGAAAAACAGGATTCGGTTCATGGCGGCAGGCGCGCGGGAGTGACGATGCCGCTAGCTTAGGCTTGCCATGTG
This sequence comes from Cupriavidus sp. GW822-FHT02D05, assembly GCF_058802485.1. Lineage (NCBI taxonomy): Bacteria > Pseudomonadati > Pseudomonadota > Betaproteobacteria > Burkholderiales > Burkholderiaceae > Cupriavidus > Cupriavidus sp. GW822-FHT02D05. The sequence goes on from NZ_JBXAOE010000027.1 coordinate 66,138, forward strand.
AGCCGCCGCGGAAGCCTGCGTGAAGCGATTCGCGCGCTTGTGTGTTGAGTGTGAAGCCGCTATGCCGCAGGCAGCGTCAGCGTCGCGCACGCGCCACCCTCGGCGCGGTTGGCCAGCGTGATGTCACCGCGATGCAGCGTGGCGATCTCGCGTACGAAGCACAGGCCCAGCCCGGTGCTCTTGTCTTGCCCGCCGGGGCGCGGCAGCGAATAGAAACGCTCGAACAGGCGCGCCAGCGCATAGTCGGGAACGCCGGGGCCGTGATCGGTGACGCGCACGGCGATCATGTGAGCGGGCTCATTGCCGTGCGCCACGGACACGTCGACCGTGCTGGCCGCTGGCGCAAAGTCGATGGCATTCTCCAGCAGGTTGCCCAGCGCCTGGTGCAGCAGGAACGGATCGCCCCTCACCACCGCTGCGGGCTGGCCCGGCGGCAGCAAGCGCAGCGTCAGGTCGCGCTGGCGCGCGCGCGGCTCCAGCTCATGCAGCAACTGCTCGATCAGCGGCTCCAGCGCAACCGGCGCGTGGGTCTCCAGGCTCTGGCGTTGCTCCAGTGCCGCGAGCGCCAGCAGCTTGCGGATCATTTCCTCAAGCCGCTGCGCCTGCCGCCGGATATTGGCGACGAAGCGGTTGCGGTCGGCGGCCGGCATGTCCTCCTGCAGCAGCTCGGCGGCGCCGCCGATGGCCGCCAGCGGGCTCTTCATCTCGTGCGTCAGCGTGTGGATATAGTGCTCGACGTACTGCTTGTCCTCCAGCCGCAAGCGCATGCTCTCCACCGAGCGCCCCAGCTCGGCCAGCTCGCTGGCGCCGCGCAGCGGCATCTCGGCACGCTCGCCCGACGCCACCGCACGCGCGTAGCGCTGCAGGCGGCGCAGGCCGTGCACCAGCCACAGCGTGCAGGCCAGGCCGATCACGAACGCACCGCCCATCAGCAGCAGGCCGTTGAGCAGGATCTTGCGCTGGCTGCGCTCGATGAACGGCGCCATGGTCACATTGGGCTTGGCCACGGTCAGCACGCCGATGGTCTTGTTGCCGTCGCGGATGGGGGCTGCCACGTGCATCACCGTGCTGGCGTCGTCGTCGGGGTTGGCGCGGGTGCTGCGCGCGCCGTACTCGCCGCGCAGCGTGCGGTAGACGTCGTTCCAGCGCGAGTAATCCGCGCCCACGGCGGCCTCGCCGGAATCGAAGCGCACGATGCCGCGCTCGTCCGTGATGTAGATGCGGTAGCCCACCGCATCCTTGTGCATGCCCCACACATTGGCGTCGACCTTGTCCTCGCGCAGCCGCGCCAGGCGGCGCGCGAAGGCGCCGTTGGCAATGCGGCCGCTCTTCATGTCGTCGGCGGCCAGCACCGCCAGCACGTGGGCGGTGTCGACCAGCGTGTCTTCCATGGCCTGCCGCACGCCGGGCTTGACCTCCTGCACGAACACCCGCAGCGTGAGGAAAGCCGCCAGCCCGACGATCAGGAAGAAGCCGAGGAAGATGCGAAGCCCGATATGCATGCGTAGCCGTGGGTGCGTTGTGAGTGAAGTGAAGGAGGGACTCAGCCTTCGAGCGAATACCCCATGCCGCGATGGGTGCGGATCGAATCGCACTCGGGATCGAGCGCGCGCAGCTTGGCGCGCACCGTCTTGATATGCGTGTCGACGGTGCGGTCGATGGTGTCGACCGCGTCGTGCCAGACCAGGTCCATCAGCTGCGCGCGCGAATAGATGCGCCCGGGGTGCTGCAGCAGCAAGGCCAGCAGCCGGTACTCGTAGCGGGTCAGGTCGAGCCACTGGCCGCGCCAGGCCAGGCGCGCGCCGTCGGCATCGAGCGTGAAGCCTTCAGGCGGCGCCGGGGCTTGCACCGGCTCCTGCGCTGTTGCGCGCTTGCCGGCACGCCGCAGGATCACGCGTACCCGCGCCGCCAGCTCGCGCGGCGAGAAGGGCTTCACCACATAGTCGTCGGCACCGATCTCCAGGCCGACGATGCGGTCGATTTCCTCGTTGCGCGCGGTGAGGAAGATCACCGGCACATCGGAGAAGGTGCGCAGCGTGCGGCAGACTTCGAAGCCATTGATGTCGGGCAGGCCCACGTCCAGGATCACCAGGTCCGGCGCCTGCGCGCGCAGGCGCGCCAGCGCGGCGCTGCCGAGCGCGCAGTGCTCGACCGTCATGCCTTCGGTGGAGAGCGCATAGAGGATGGTGTCCGCGATCGCGGATTCGTCTTCGATGACCAGGATGCTGGGTGGTTTCGTCAAGGCTGGATTGGCGTTTGGTTAGCGTCTGGCGGCGCGCCGCCGCCGGCGCGTTTGTTTGCTCTATAATAAGCGGGTCGCGCCGATTTGAAGACTGGCTTGCGGGCGCGCGGCGGCATGGTAACCCCTGGAGGATTGGTTTTGGGGGTTCCGGCAGCCAATATAAATGCGGCTAAAGAGGTGGGTCGGTTCCCTGCCACGCAAGGCACCGGCACGCGGGACGCAAGACCCGTGCAAAACCCGATTTGGCTGCGCCGTCGTTGATGCTGTGCTTGATGTCAGGTTTGATGTCATCCGCAGGCAACGTCCACGCAAGGCCGGTCGGGTTTTTTTACGCCTGTTTGCCAACGGGCTTATTCCATGACAGACGTAGCTCCGCCTCCTGCCGCGCTTGCCCTGCCGACCGACTCGGTCGGCATCGTCGCGCCGCAGTGCATGCATTTCACCGAGCCGTTGAAGCTGCGCAACGGCACCTCGCTCGCCGACTACGACCTGATGGTCGAGACCTACGGCACGCTCAACGCCGCCCGCTCCAACGCCGTGCTGGTGTGCCACGCGCTTAACGCCTCGCACCACGTGGCCGGCGTGTACGAGCACGACCTGCGCGATGTCGGCTGGTGGGACAACATGGTCGGCCCGGGCAAGCCGCTCGACACCGACCGCTTCTTCGTCATCGGCGTCAACAACCTTGGCTCCTGCTTCGGCTCGACTGGCCCGATGAGTGCCAACCCCGCCACCGGCCAGCCCTACGGCGCCACCTTCCCGGTGGTCACCGTGGAAGACTGGGTCAATGCCCAGGCGCGCGTGGCGGACCGGTTCGGCATCACCCAGTTCGCGGCGGTGATGGGCGGCAGCCTGGGCGGCATGCAGGCGCTGGCCTGGAGCCTGATGTACCCGGATCGGCTGCGCCACTGCATCGTGGTGGCCTCCACGCCCAAGCTGTCGGCGCAGAACATCGCCTTCAACGAGGTCGCGCGCAGCGCCATCCTGTCGGACCCCGATTTCCACGGCGGCAACTACTACGCGCACGGCGTCAAGCCCAAGCGCGGCTTGCGCGTGGCGCGCATGATCGGCCATATCACCTACTTGTCCGACGAGGACATGGCGGAGAAATTCGGCCGCGAGCTCAAGACCGATGACATCCGCTTCTCCTTCGATGTCGAGTTCCAGGTGGAGAGCTACCTGCGCTACCAGGGCGACAAGTTCGCCGAGTACTTCGATGCCAACACCTACCTGCTGATCACGCGCGCGCTCGACTACTTCGATCCGGCGCTGGCCTTCGGCGGCGATCTCACGCGCGCGGTGTCGCAGACGCAGGCCAGCTTCCTGGTGGCCAGCTTCACCACCGACTGGCGCTTCGCCCCCAATCGCAGCCGCGAGCTGGTCAAAGCCCTGCTCGACAACAAGCGCCCGGTCAGCTATGCGGAGATCGATGCGCCGCACGGGCACGATGCCTTCCTGCTGGACGACCCGCGCTATCACAACCTGATGCGCGCCTACTACGAACGCATTGCCGAGGAGATAGGCGCATGAATGCCGCGGCCAACCCCAATATCCTGGCGCTGCGCCCCGACTTCCGCGCCATCGCGCGCTGGATCGAGCCCAATTCCACCGTGCTCGACCTGGGCTGCGGCGACGGCAGCCTGCTGCGCGTGCTGCAGGACGAGCTCGACGTGCAGGCCTACGGCATCGAGATCCAGGACGAAGGCGTGCTGGCATGCGCGCAGAAGGGCGTGCATGTGATCCAGCAGAACCTGGAAGGCGGCCTGGCGCTGTTCGAGGACAAGAGCTTCGATACGGTGATCCTGTCGCAGACGCTGCAGACCATCCACAACACTGCGCAGGTCCTGCGCGAGACGCTGCGGGTCGGGCGCGAATGCATCGTGTCCTTCCCCAACTTTGGCTACTGGCCGCACCGGCTGTCGGTGTTCCGCGGGCGCATGCCGGTGTCGGAGGCGCTGCCGTACCAGTGGTACAACACGCCGAACGTGCGGGTGCTGACCATCAGTGACTTTGAGTCGCTGGCGTCCAAGGTCGGCCTGCGCATCCTCGACCGCGTGGTGATGCACGAGGGGGTGACGGTCAACTGGGGCTCGAACTGGCGCGGCAGCCTGGCGGTGTACCGGGTTTGCGCCGCCTGAGCCGGCGAGGGCGGGGGCTGCGCTTAGCCGCCCGCCGTGCTAGTCGTGGGTCTCCAGCGCGGCCTGCGCCACCAGGTAGTCAATCAAGGCGCGCACCTTGGGGGCCAGGTGGCGGGTTGGCGTGTAGACCGCGAAGGCCGTGCCCACGTAGGGCTCGAGGATTTCCCAGTCGTCCAGCACCGGCACCAGGCTGCCCGACGCCAGCGCCGCGGCGGCCGAGAAGTCCGGCACCAGCCCGATGCCCCCGCCGGCCTGCGCCATGGCGACAATGGCCGCGCTGTTGTTGAGCGTGACCTTCGGCGGGATGCGCAGCGCCACGGTCTGCCCGTCGCGCTTGCGCCGCAGGCTCCAGCGCTCGCCAAAGGCGCCATAGCCCAGGTAGAGGCAGCGATGCCCGGCCAACGCCGCCGGCTCGGCTGGCGTGCCATGCCGCGCCAGCCAGCCGGGTGCTGCCACCAGCCGGTAACGCACCGCGCGGATTGGCCGCGCCGCCAGCCCCGGCGCCAGTTCGCGCGCAATGCGGATGGCCACGTCCACGCCTTCTTCCACCAGGTCCACCAGGCGGTCCGCCAGTGTCAGTTGCAGGTCCAGCGCGGGAAAGCGGTCCAGCAGGGCCGGCAGCCGCGGCGCCAGCCAGGCCTGCCCGAACACCACCGGTGCGCTGACCCGCAGCACGCCGTGCGGCTCGCCGCCGTGGTCGCTGGCCAGCGTGCTGACTTCCTGCGCCGCGGCCACCATCCGGGCGCACGCGGCGTGCACTGCCTGTCCGAGCTCAGTCAGGGTGAAGGCGCGCGTGGTCCGTTGCAGCAGGCTCCCGCCGATGGCCGCTTCCAGCCGCGTCACATGGCGGCTGACGGCGGAGGGTGTCATGCCAAGCTCGCGGGCGGCGGCGGAGAAACTGCCGCATTCCACCACCCGGGCGAACACGGCCATGGCGTTGAGTTGCGCGACCGGCATGGACTGGCTCCCGCATTTGTGATTACAGATCAAATGGTAATTGCTTATCGGATGGATTGTTGACCTGAATGCACGATGGAACAATGACGTCCAAGCGTACGAAGCTCCGTAGGAGACATCCATGAATATCGATCGATCTGGCGCCGCCGTGGTTTCCCCGGCCGCCACCCCGGCCCCGCAGGCCACGGAACCCGCCCGGCGCGGCGGTGCCTGGCGCATGGTGGCCGCCATGGCCTTGTCGGGCACCATCGGCTGGTTCGTGGTGACCAGCGGGCAGTCGCCGCTGGACGTCGTGTTTTTCCGCTGCATCTTCGGCGGCGCCGCGCTGCTGGGCACGCTCGCCCTGCGGCGCAGCTGGCAGCCCATGCGCACCCGCGACTGGGGCTGGCTGGCGCTGGGCGGCGTTACGCTGATCCTCAACTGGCTGGCCTTGTTCTCTGCCTATTCGTACAGCGGCATCTCGGTGTCCACCGTGGTCTATCACACCCAGCCCTTCTTCCTGCTGCTGCTGGCGGCGCTGTTCCAGCGCGAGGCCATCGCGCCCGGGCGGCTTGCCTGGCTGGTGCTGGCCTTTGGCGGCGTGGTGCTGATTACCGGGCTGGAGCACGGCGGTGCCACCGGCGGCATGCTGGCCGGGGTCGGGCTGGCGATGCTGGCGGCGTTGCTGTACGCCATCACCACCATGGCCACGCGCCGGCTCAAGGGGATTCCGGCGGGGCAGATCGCGGGCCTGCAGATGGCGATGGGGGTGGTCATGCTGTTCCCCCTGGCGCATCCGGCGGTCGAGACGTTCGGCGGGCGGACCTGGGGGGCATTGCTGGCGCTAGGCCTCGTGCATACCGGCGTGATGTACACGCTGCTGTATGGCGCCTTCCAGCGCCTCAACGTGCTGTCGATCGCCACGCTCTCGTTTGTCTATCCGCTGGTGGCCATCGTGATTGACGTGCTGGTGTTTGGGGTGGTGCTCACGCCGCTACAGCTCGCTGGCATGGCGCTGATCCTGTTGGCGGTGATCGGCAACCAGCTCGGCTGGAATCCGCTGCGGCGGGCGCGGGGCTGACCCGGCGGCGGATTGGAGGGGCGCCCGGTTGACGCGGTGCCAGCGCCTGTCTGCCGTTTGCAGTATTATCGAACGATCGTACTTTTTTTGGTCCCCAACATGTCCGCCACGCCAGCCAGCCAGACCATCCATTCCTTCGACCACGCGATCGCGCTGGAGCCGGCGGGAGGCAATCTTTTCCACGGCCGCACCACGCCGGCCTACTGGAACATGATCGGCCCCTTCGGTGGCATCACTGCGGCCACCTTGCTGCAAGCCGTGCTGCAGCATCCCGAGCGGCTGGGCGATCCGTCCGCGCTGACCGTCAACTTTGCCGGCCCGATCGTCGAAGGGCCGTTCGTGATCGAAGCGCGTCCGGTGCGCACCAACCGCAACACCCAGCACTGGACCATCGAGCTGCGCCAGGGCGACGAAGTGGCGACCACGGCTACCGCCTTCTTCGCCGTGCGCCGCGAGACCTGGAATTGCGGCGAGGCCGTGTTCCCGCAGGTGCCGCCGGCAAGCGATGTCGCCCCGATGGCCGGTTTCGCACCGGTGCGCTGGCTGGATGCGTATGAGTTGCGGCCGGTGCGCGGCGCCAAGCCGAATGTCGAGGCCGGCACCGAGAACCCGGACAGCGTGACCCAGTTCTGGCTGCGCGATGCGCCCGCGCGTACGCCGGACTTCGCCGCGATGGCGGCATGGTGCGACACCTTCTACCCGCGCATCTTTCTCAAGCGCGCCGGCTTCGTGCCGGCCGGCACGGTGTCGCTGACCACGTATTTCCATGCCGACGCCCCGACCCTGGCCGCGCTGGGCAACAGCCACGTGCTGGGCAGCGCCCAGGCGCAGGTGTTCCGCCAGGGCTTCTTCGACCAGAGCGCGCAGATCTGGAGCCCGCAGGGAGAACTGCTCGCGACCTCGCACCAGATCGTCTACTACAAGCAGTAAGAGGCCATTCTGAAACAGCCTCCAGGCGAGTAAGCGTTCGCGCTGCTGGGTGTCGGGGGCTAGGCCGCGGCGCGGGCCCGGGCTTCGTAGCGATGCACGGTGTTGCGCATCGCCCATAGCAGCACGACGCCGGGCACCGCCGCCACCACGGTGCTCAGGTAAAAGGCCGACCAGCCGAAGGCCTCCACCAGGTAGCCCGAGCTGGGGCCAACATAGACGCGCCCGACCGAGGCCAGCGCCGAGAGCAGCGCGTACTGGGTGGCCGAGAACGAGCGGTTGCACAGCGTCATCAGCAGCGCCACGAAGGCCGCCGTGCCCATGCCGCCACAGAGGTTCTCCACCGCGATGGTGGCGCCCATGGTCCACAGGTGCGGCGGCGTCACCGCCAGGATCCAGTAGCCGAGGTTGGACACCCCCTGCAAGATGCCGAACAGCATCAGTGAGCGGTACAGGCCAAGGCGCACCATCAGCGTGCCGCCGAACAGCGCGCCCACAATGGTGGCGGCCAGCCCTAGCGTCTTGTTGACCAGGCCGACTTCACCGGCCGAAAAGCCCACGCCGCGGATCAGGAAGGTGGTGGACAGGCTGCCGGCAAACGCATCGCCCAGCTTGTAGAGCACGATCAGCAGCAGCAGCCACCAGGCGCCCGGGCGCGAGAAGAAGTCGCGCAGCGGGCCCAGGATGGCTTCCTCCATGGAGCGTGGCGTGCGCGCCGGCGATTCCGCCTCGGGCGCCCACAGCAGGCTGACGATGCCGATGCCCATCAACCCCGCCATGAGCAGGTACATCTGCTGCCAGCCCATCACGCGGTCGGCCAGCCACAGTGCCAGCCCGCCCGACACCAGCATCGCCAGCCGGTAGCCCAGCACCTTGACCGCCGCTCCCACGCCACGCTCCGGCGCGCGCAGCACGTCGGTGCTGTAGGCGTCGAACACGATGTCCTGCGAGGCAGACAAGAAGGCCACCAGCGTGGCCAGCGCCGCCAGTGTCCACAGCGCCTCGTGCGGCGGGCAGAAGGCCATGCCCGCGATGCCCAGCACCAGCCCGATCTGGGTCACCAGCAGCCAGCCGCGGCGCCGGCCCAGCAGCGGCGGCGTATAGCGGTCCATCAGCGGCGCCCACAGGAACTTGAAGATATAGGCCTGGCCCACCAGCGAGAAGAAGCCGATGGTCTTGATATCCAGCCCTTCCACCGTCATCCAGGCCTGCAATGTGCCGGAGGTGAGTGCCAGCGGCAGCCCGGACGCGAAGCCCAGCGTGAGCATGGCGCCGATGCGGCGATTGCGGAAAATGTCGAGATAGGCTTGAAAGGTCATGAATCAGGATGGCGAGCGGGGCTGTCGGGGCAATCGGGGCAATCAGGCTGGGCAAGGCGCCGTGTATTATTGCATTACCGTCAGCGCCGCCCCGATGCGCGGGATGCGCAGGGCCCGGACCGTGTCCTGGCCGCATCAACCCTTGCCCACCCTGCTTGCCGAAAATCGCATCCAAGGAATCGTCCATGTCCGATCGCCAGCGTTGTCAGTACCGCCACCGGCGGGCCGGGATTGCGTTGCCACGTCGACTGGCCGCGCTGGCGCTGGCGGCCAGCGCCGCGCTGAGCATGAGCGCGGTCCAGGCCCAGGGCCAGGCCCAGGGCCAGGCCCAGCCGCAGGACGCTGAAGATGGCATCCGCGTGCAACGCGGCGGCGCGTCCATCCGCCAGATCGTGCCGGTCGAGGTCATCGAGCAGCAGGCCTCGCAGGAGTACGAGCAACTCAAGGAAGAGGCGCAGGCCAAGAAGACGCTGGTTGGCGACAACAACCCGCAACTGGTGCGCCTGCGCGCCATCGCCAAGCGCATCCTGCCGCAGACCCCGCGCTGGAACGAGCGCGCGAAGCAATGGAAGTGGGAAGTCAACCTGATCAACTCCAAGCAGGTCAATGCGTTCTGCATGCCCGGCGGCAAGATCGCCTTCTACTCCGGCCTGCTCGACCAGCTCAAGCTGACCGATGACGAAGTCGCCATGGTGATGGGGCACGAAATCGCCCATGCACTGCAGGAGCATGCGCGCGAGCGGGCGGCCAAGTCCGAGATCACCAACCTGGGCGCCAACGTGATCTCGCAATTGTTCGGTTTCGGCAACCTCGGCAATATGGCACTTGGCACCGGCGCGCAGTTGCTCACGCTGCGGTTCTCGCGCTCGGACGAGACCGAGGCCGATCTGGTTGGCATGGACATCGCCGCGCGTGCCGGCTACGACCCGCGCGCCGCCGTGTCGCTGTGGCAGAAGATGGGGGCGGTCTCGCAATCGTCGGCGCAGTCGGGCTCGGAGTTCCTCTCCACCCATCCATCGGGCCGCACCCGCATCGCCGAGCTGGAAAAGCACCTGCCTGAGGTGCTGCCGCTCTACGCGCGCGCGATCGATTCCAGCGTCGGCCAGCTGCCGGCCTATCGGGCCAATATGGCCAACCTGAGCGGCGCGCCGGTCGACAGCGGCGACGACGACCGGCAAAAGCCACTAAAAAAGTAAAGACGCCTGAGAGGCGCTCTTTATGGCGGATCCTGTACGATAAATACATCGAACCGGGGCAATGAGGAGAAGACCATGAAGCGTTGGGTGCGATTCAGCCTGATGGCCGGCGCGTTGCTGGCAGGCGGCAGCGCGCAGGCGGCCGACCAGCTGCTGAGCCTGCCGATCGACAAGGCGCTGGCGACACCGGGGGCCAAGGAACGCGTGGACCCGTCGATCCGGCTGCTGTTCGGTTTCAACAAGCTGCCGGGCGCGCAGGACGGCCAGTCTTTCAAGACAGTCAAGCGCATGCGCCGGCCTATCGACAACAGCCGCTCCACCGGCGGCCCGCCGCCGCCGGCCGACGACGAGTTGTGCGCCACCCTCTTCGTGCAGGCGGTGCAGGAGTTGCAGCAGCGCGCGACCAAGGAAGGCGGCAACGCCGTGGTCGATATCCGCAGCAACTGGAAGGACGACGAGACCGCCAGCGACAGCACCTACGTCTGCGCCAAAGGCAGCGCCTACCTTGGCGTTGCGCTCAAGGGCGTCGCGGTCAAGGCCGGGATCTGACCGACGGGATTTCCCGGGGCGAAAAAAAGCCGGCGAAACCATCGCCGGCTTTTTTTCATTCGTTCGGCTGGTGCCGCCGCACTAGCGCTTAAGCGTGTCAGGCGCTCAGGCCAGTCGCCTCGTCCGCCCCGACATGCACGTTCATGCATTGCACCGCAGCGCCGGCAGCGCCCTTGCCCAGGTTGTCCAGGCGCGCCATCAGCACGATGCGCTCGGCCGAGCCGAACACGAACAGGTCCACGCGGTTGGTGTCGTTGCTGGCCTGCACGTCGAAGAAGCCGCCGTCCAGGTTGGCCTCGTCGCCCACCGGCATCACGCGCACGAACTGCTCGCCTTCGTAGTGCTTGCGGTACAGATCGGCGATCTGTTCCGGCGTGACCTTGCGCGCCAGGCGATCCGGGTACACCGGCACCGTCACGGCCAGGCCCTTGAGGAAGTTGCCGACGATCGGGTTGAAGATCGGCGCCTGCGCCAGGCCGGCCTGCACGCGCATCTCGGGCAGGTGCTTGTGCGCGAGGCCGAGCGAGTAGGGGCGCGGGCTGTCCAGCTTCGGGTTACCGCCGGCTTCGAACTCGGCAATCATTTGCTTGCCGCCACCGCTGTAGCCGGTCAGCGAGAACGCGGAGACCGGGTAGTCGGCCTGCATCACGCCGGCTTCCACCAGCGGGCGCACTGCCATCAGGAAGGCGCTGGCGTGGCAGCCCGGCACGGCGATGCGCTTGCTGGCGCGGATCTTCTCGCGCTGGCCGCGCGTGAGTTCCGGCAGGCCGTAGGCCCAGCTGTCGGTGGTGCGGAACGCCGTGCTGGCGTCGATCACGCAGGTATTGGGATTGGTCACCAGCGCCACGGCCTCGCGGGAGGCAACGTCGGGCAGGCACAGGAAAGCGACGTCGGCAGCATTCAGAAAGCGTGCTCGTTCGGCCGGATCCTTGCGCTTGTCATCGGCGATACGCAGCAGCTCCACATCGGAACGGCCGGAGAGATAGTCGAGCAACCGGAGACCGGTGGTGCCTTCCTGACCATCTACGAACACTTTGAAAACCATGGCGGACTCACTCGGAAATACGAAGGGTCCCATGCCGGAATCGGATGGGAAGCAGCATTGTAACTAGGTTGGGGGAACTGGTGCAGGACACGCGCGACGTGCCCCGACGTGTCCAATACGTACAAGGGCGAAACGGCCACCGTTCCCGCGCTCTCGGGCGGCTTTTGTCCGGCGTGCGGGGAAATCATGACTGGCAGGACCAAACCGCCGCTGGCGCTGGTCAAGCTGCTCAAGGTGCTGGAGCGGCACCCGGAGCTGCTTGGAGAGGTGCGCTAGGCGTAACAGGTGCGCCCTCGGCCGCACCTGTTATAGCGGGAAGTCGTAGTCGATCGACAGCGGCGCGTGATCGCTGAACTTCTCGTCCTTGTAGATCGAGGTGGCGCGCGCGGTCTCGGCGATCTTCGTCGTGGCCAGGTGGTAATCGATGCGCCACCCGACGTTCTTCGCATAGGCCTGGCCGCGGTTGCTCCACCAGGTGTACTGCTCGGGGCGCGGGTCCAGCTTGCGGAACACGTCCACATAACCATGCACGTCGAACAGCTCGCCGATCCAGCTGCGCTCTTCCGGCAGGAAACCTGAGTTCTTCAGGTTGCCCTTCCAGTTCTTGATATCGATTTCCTTGTGGGCGATGTTGACGTCGCCGCACAGCACGATCTCGCGCCCGCTGGCCTTGAGCTGCAGCAGGTGGGGCAGGAAGGCTTCCATGAAGCGGAACTTCGCCTGCTGGCGTTCTTCCCCGCTGGAGCCCGAGGGCACATAGACCGAGATCACGGCGAGGTGCGGATACTGCACCTCGACATAGCGGCCTTCGTTATCGAATTCGTCGATGCCGAAACCGGTGATCACGCGCTCCGGCTTGTGGCGCGTGTAAAGGCCGACACCGCTATAGCCTTTTTTCTCCGCATAATGGAAGTAGCCGTGGTAGCCGTGTGGCGCCAGGAACGCTTCCGTCATGTCGGCAGCCTGCGCCTTGAGCTCCTGGACGCAGACCATGTCGGCGTCCTGCTTGCCCATCCATTCGAAAAAGCCTTTCTTGGCCGCGGAGCGGATGCCGTTGAGGTTGGCGCTGATAATCCGTAACATCTCGGGAAATTTTGAAATCAGAGAGAAAAGATGACGCAGCAGACGACGCCGCAGTCCGGCGCTGGCGACCTGAGCCAGACCTTCATCCGCTTCGCGCTCGACGCCGGCGTACTGTCCTTCGGCGAATTCGTGACCAAAGCGGGCCGCAAGTCGCCGTACTTCTTCAATGCGGGCCTGTTCAACCAGGGTGCGATGTTGGGCCAGGTGGCGCAATTCTATGCGAAAACCCTGCTGGCATCCGGATTGGAGTTCGACGTGCTGTTCGGGCCGGCCTACAAAGGGATCACGCTGGCGTCCGCCACCGCGGTGGCGCTGGCCGGGCTCGGACGTGACGTCGGCTTCGCCTACAACCGCAAGGAAGCCAAGGATCATGGCGAGGGCGGCACGCTGGTGGGCGCCAAGCTGCAGGGCAAGGTCGTGATCATCGACGACGTGATCTCGGCCGGCACCTCGGTGCGCGAGTCGATGGCGATGATCCGCGCGGCTGGCGCGGAGCCGGCCGCGGTGCTGATCGCGCTCGACCGCATGGAAAAGAGTGGCACCGCCGATCAGGTCGGCACGCATTCTGCAGTGCAGGATGTGCAGCGCGAATATGGCGTGCCGGTGATCTCCATCGCCAGCCTGAAGGACCTGCTGGCTTACCTGGACGCATCGCAGGATCCCGCGCTGGGCGGCTCGCGCGAGGCAGTGGCTGCCTATCGGCAGCGCTACGGCGTATAGTCTGGAATCTGTTGCCTGCCGCTTGCAACGCTTTGTCGCAATGCAGCAGATAACAGGGAACCGCGCAGGAAAATCGCCGGTCTGACTGATCTCGCTGGCCGCCCCCCCGGATACCCGGGGACGCCAGCGATTCGCCTTGCCGCCCGGCAAGGCGGCGCAGCATCTCTTCAGGAGGTTGGCTGGCGATGGACATCAAGACGATCCGCGAGCAGGCATTCGCCATGCCGCTCACCAATCCGGCCTATCCGATGGGGCCATACCGCTTCATCCATCGCGAATTCTTCATCATCTCCTACCGTACCGATCCCGAGCTGTTGCGCGCGGTGGTGCCGGAACCCCTGGAGATCGCCGGCGCGGTGGTCAACTATGAATTCATCCGCATGCCAGACTCCACCGGGTTTGGCGATTACACCGAATCGGGCCAGGTGATTCCCGTCACCTACCAGGGCAAGCCCGGCAACTATACCCACGCCATGTATCTCGACGACCATCCGCCACTGGCGGGCGGGCGCGAGCTATGGGGCTTTCCGAAGAAGCTGGCCAGCCCCACACTGGCGGTCCACACCGATACGCTGGTCGGTACGCTCGACTATGGCCCGGTGCGCGTCGCCACCGGCACCATGGGCTACAAGCACCGCGAGCTCGACAAGGACGCGCTGGGCCTGGCGCTTGCGAGCACGCCAAACTACCTGCTCAAGATCATTCCGCACGTGGACGGCTCCGCGCGCATCTGCGAGCTGGTCTGCTACTTCCTGAAAGACGTGCAGATGAAAGGCGCGTGGACCGGGCCTGCGGCGCTGTCGCTGTCGCCCCATGCGCTCGCGCCGGTGGCTGGCCTTCCGGTGCTGGAAGTCCTCGGCGCCAAGCATTACGTTGCCGACCTCACCCTGGGGCTGGGCGAGGTGGTGTTCGACTACCTGGCCTGAGCGGCCAGGCATCCAACGATTTCCAACGGTTTCCATCGGTCCCGGCCCCTCCGGCCGGCCCGGCTAACCTGAATCATCCAGACAGGAGAAACGTCCATGAAGCTCCAAGGAAAATCCGCCATCGTGACCGGCGCTGCCAGCGGCATCGGCCGCGCCATTGCTGAGCTGCTGGCCAAGGAAGGCGCGGCGGTCGCCATCGCCGACCTGAATCTCGAGGCTGCGCAGAAGGCCGCCGCCGATATCGAAGCTGCCGGTGGGCGCGCCATCGCCGTGGCGATGGACGTCACCAACGAGGACGCGGTCAACAGCGCTACCGAGGAGGTGGCCAAGGCGTTCGGCGGCATCGACATCCTGATCTCCAACGCCGGCATCCAGATCGTCAACCCGATCCAGAACTACGCCTTCTCCGACTGGAAGAAGATGCAGGCCATCCACGTCGATGGCGCATTCCTCACCACCAAGGCCGCGCTCCAGCATATGTACAAGGACAAGCGCGGCGGCACCGTGATCTACATGGGCTCGGTGCATTCGCACGAGGCTTCGCCACTGAAGTCCGCCTACGTTGCCGCCAAGCACGCGCTGCTTGGCCTGGCGCGCGTGCTGGCCAAGGAAGGGGCGGAGTACAACGTGCGCTCGCACGTGATCTGTCCGGGTTTCGTGCGCACGCCGCTGGTCGACAAGCAGATTCCGGAACAAGCCAAGGAGCTTGGCATCAGCGAAGAAGAGGTGATTCGCCGCGTCATGCTCGGCGGCACCGTGGACGGCGTCTTCACCACCGTGGACGACGTGGCGCAGACCGCGCTGTTCCTGTGCGCCTTCCCGTCGGCGGCGCTGACCGGGCAGTCCTTTATCGTGAGCCACGGCTGGTACATGCAGTAAGCGGCAAAAAAGCGGCCGGGCGGCGGTACCGCCTCCCGCCGCCATGACCGCATGCAAGGTCGGAAAGCAAAGTCATCAAGGAGGGGTCGTGGCAGGTGGACGTCGGCAGAAGCTGGATAAAGTGGCACAGGAAAATACAGTGGCACAGAAAAAGGGCACGCCGAAGCAGGCTGCAAAAAGCGCTGCGGCGGCCGTGGTAGCGAACCCGGCGGCACCCGCGCTCAAACGCGAGGCGCCAAAGCCCGAGGCGCTACGAGAGCCGGAGCCCAACCTCCTGCCTCCCGGCGGCTGCGCGCCGCCGGACCTCGCGCCCGAGGGTGCCAGCCGCATGCGGCCGGTTCACCATGAATACACGGTCAGGGCGTTGGTGCTGCAGGGCGGCGGCGCGCTCGGCTCGTATCAGGCGGGCGTGTACCAGGGACTGGCGGAGGCGGGCATCCAGCCTAACTGGGTGGCCGGGATTTCAATCGGCGCACTGAACGCAGCCGTGATCGCGGGCAATGCGCCTGAGCGCAGGGTCGAGCAGCTGCGTGCCTTCTGGGACTACATCTGCCAGCAGCCCTGGCTGCCCAGCCTGCTGCCCTACGAGGTGGCAGCACAGGGCGCCGCGCACTGGCCTGATCCGCTGCGCATCTGGTTCGACGGCATCGAGGCCGCGCGTGCCATCTTCGAGGGGCAGCGGGGCTTCTTCCAGCCTCGTCCGTGGTCCAGCCTGGTGGAGCGCCAGTGCGGCCCCGCCAATGCCAGCTATTACGACACCAGCCCGCTCAAGGCCACGCTGGAGCGCTTTGCCGATTTTGATCGCATCAACTCGCACCATAACGAGATGCGCGTGTCGGTGGGCGCGGTGAATGTGCGGACCGGCAATTTCGCCTATTTCGACAACACCCGACGCAAGCTGCATGCCGAGCATTTCATGGCCTCCGGCGCTTTGCCGCCCGGCTTTCCCGCGGTGGAGATCGATGGCGAGTTCTATTGGGATGGCGGCCTGGTGTCCAACACGCCGCTGTCGGAAGTGCTGACGGCCCAGCCCCGGCGTGACGCGCTGATCTTCCAGGTGGACCTGTGGAGCGCGCGGGGCAAGCTGCCGCACAACCTGCTGGACGTGGCCGAGCGGCAGAAAGACATCCAGTACTCCAGCCGCACGCGCACCATCACGGATTACATGAGCGAGCAGCAGAACTACCGGCGCATGCTGAGCGAAGTGATGGCGCTGGTGCCGCAGGGGCAGCGTGACAACGACTGGTACCGCAAGGCGGCGGAGTACGCATGCGATGCACGCCGCAACGTGATCCAGCTGATCTATCGCGACAAGACGTTTGAAGGCAACGCCAAGGATTATCAGTTTGGCTTGCTGACAATGAACGAGCACTGGACCAGCGGGCTGGACGACATCCGGGAAACGCTGAAGCATCCGGAGTGGCTGGCCATGCCGACGCACGAGAAGCCGTTTGTCACGCACGACATCCATCGCGGCAACGGGCATGCCTGACCCAAAGCGAAGGGGCTGGCCTGGTCCCTTCGCGTTGCCCTGGTGCCTCAGACCACCTTCAGCTTCGCCAACGCCGGCTTTCCCGGTGGATACGCCGGCTTCAATTTCTCGAACACCGCCATCAGGATCTCCGCCACCATCAGGTTCCGGTGCGTCTTCGAATTCGCGGGCACGATATACCACGGTGCTTCCGGCGTGCTGGTCGCGGCAATGGCGGCCCCATAGGCGGTCTCGTAGTTTTTCCAGTACTGCCGCTCTTCCAGATCCTTCGGGTCGAACTTCCACTGCTTCTGCGGATCCGCCAGCCGCGCTTCCAGCCGGGCCTTCTGCTCGTCCTTGGAAATATGCAGGAAGCACTTGACGATGGTGGTGCCGGTTTCCAGCAGCATCGTCTCGAATGCCCGTAGCTGCTTGTAGCGGCGCTCGCATTCGGCTTCGTCGATCCACTCGTGCACTCGCGTGATCAGCACGTCTTCGTAGTGGCTGCGGTTGAAGACCACGATCTCGCCGGCGCGCGGCACCTGGGCATGGATGCGCCACAGGTAGTCGTGCGCGAGTTCTTCGGCGGTGGGGGATTTGAAGCTGACGACGCGGATGCCGAGCGGGTCGAAGCTGCGAAAGACGCCGCGCACGGTGCCATCCTTGCCGCTGGTGTCCATGCCTTGCAGCACGATCAGCAGCTTGCGCTGGTGCTCGGCATAGAAGATGTCCTGCTGCGCGTCGAGCTGGGTGCTCAGTTCGGTGAGGCGGGCCTGGTCGGCGACCTTGTCGCCGCTGGAGAACGGCTTGGCGTCGGGGTTGAAGTCGGCCAGGCTGAAGTTCTTGCCCGAGGTGATGCGGAAATCGGCGAGCGACATTGGCACTCCATGGAGGGTGCGGCCGTGGCTGGCCGCAAGCTCCTATGGTCAGGCAGGCAGCCGGTCCAGGTCAATGCTGCCTTCGAACACCGTGGTCGCAGGGCCGGTCATGCGTACCGGCTCGCCTTCGCCGTCCCAGGCAATCGTCAGGTCGCCGCCATGGGTGTGCACCAGCACCGGCGAGTCCAGCAGGCCGCGGCGAATGCCGGCGACGACCGCCGCGCATGCGCCCGTGCCGCAGGCCAGGGTCTCGCCGGCCCCGCGCTCGAACACGCGCAGGCGGATCGTGTGGCGCTCCACCACCTGCATGAAGCCGGCGTTGACGCGGTTGGGGAAGCTCGCGTGATGCTCGATGATGGGGCCGTCCTGCAGCACCGGGAACGCCTCGGTGTTGTCCACCACCTGCACCGCGTGGGGGTTGCCCATCGAGACTGCCGAAATCCACCCGGTGCGGCCGTTCACTTCCAGCCCGTACAGCGTATCGCGGCCTTCGGCCTTGGTCGGCAGGCCTTCGGGGCGGAACGGCACGCGGGCGGGTTCGAGTTCCGGCGCGCCCATGTCGACCGTGACCTGGCCGTCGTCCTGCAGCGTCAAGGTGATCACGCCGTTCATTACCTGCACGCGCACCGAGCGCTTGTCGGTCAGGCCGTGGTCGGTGACGAAGCGCACGAAGCAGCGCGCGCCATTTCCGCAGTGCTCCACTTCACCGCCATCGGCGTTGAAGATGCGGTAGCGGAAGTCGACGTCGTCCCTGGTGGGTTTCTCGACCACCAGGATCTGGTCGGCACCCACGCCGAAATGCCGGCTGGCGAGCGCGCGCCACTGCGCCGGGGTCAGGTTCAGGGTCTGGTGGATGCCGTCAAGCACGACGAAGTCGTTGCCGGCGCCGTGCATCTTGGTGAACTGGAGTTTCATAGTGCGATTGTAGTCGGGCCGTCCGGCGCTTGCTGGCGGCGTGTCGAGGGTGGCGCGGGCTGCATGTTTGCCTGGCGATGCCGCCGCCGCGCCCACGTGGTCAGTAGTTTTCGCGCTCGCCGTCGGGGCGGTGCTTGAAGCGCTTGTGCACCCAGTAATACTCAGTCACGCGGGGGCGGATGCAGTCTTCGAAGAAGGCATTCATGCGGCGGGTGTCCTCGGTCACGCTTTCGCCAGGATAGTTTTCCCAAGCCGGCAGGATACGCAGCACATAGCCTTGGTAGTCGGGCAGCATCTCGGTATAGATCGGCACAACCTTGGCCCCCGTCAGCCGCGCCAGGCGTGATACCGAGGTCAGGGTCAGGGCCTCCACGCCAAAGAACGGGATGTACTCCGAGTCGCGCTCGCCAAAGTCCATGTCGGCGATCAGCTGCAGGGCCTCGCCCTTGCGCAGGCAGCGGATGATGTCGCGCGCGCTATCGTTGCGGGCAATCATCTTGGCGCCGAAGCGGCCGCGCGCGTGCTTGAGGAACCCGTCGAACAGGTCGTTCTTCTGCTTGGTGTAGAGCGACGCGCCGGAGCGTTTGACGTGTTCGCGCAGGTGGATGGTGAGGCGGATCGCGCCAGCTTCGACGCCGGAGAGATGCAGCGTGACGAGGATGTGGGGCGTGCCGTCCAGCGCCACCAGGTCGGCCTGGTCGTCGATCTGGACCCAGCGGCGCATCTGCGCCTCGCTGCCGGTCCAGAAGATGCCGCGCTCGGCAAAGCTGCGAAAGACGGTGCGGAAGGTTTGCCGCGAGAGCGTTTCGATCTCGGCGTCGGTCCGCTCGGGAAAGCACAGGCGCAGGTTGGTCTGCACCACGCGGCGCCGGCTGCTGGGAATGAGGTAGAGCAGGCTGCCCAGGCCTTCGCCGAAGCGTGCCACGAGCGGATAGGGAAGCTTGCCCAGCACGGTCAAGAGGCCGATGCCAAGCCAGGTGAAAATACGGCTCATCTTTGGTCGTTGGAGAGAGAGGCGGGTGCCGGTGCCGGCACCTCCAGGGGGTTGTGCGAGGCGTCGGCCGCCGGGGCCCGAGGGGGCTCCGCGGGCGGCAACTGCGCGCCGCCTGGATGCTTGTAGCGGTTGTAGCCCCACAGGTACTGCGTCGGGCATGTCTTCACCAGCTTCTCGACGGCCGCGTTGATCACCGCGACGGCTTCGGCCTGGTCATCGGGCAGCCGGTCCTTGATGACCTGCATATGGCCGAGGAAGCCGGCGCCGCGCGGCAGGCGCTCTGCAAAAATCACCGCGATTGGCGCACCCGTGAGCTGCTGCAGGCGCTGCACCAGCGTCATGGTGTAGGCTGGCTTGCCAAAAAACGGCGCCCAGGCGCCTTCGCCGCCGGTTGGGACCTGGTCGGGCAGGATGCCGATGGCCTCGCCTCGCTTGAGCGCCTTGACCAGCATGCGCACGCCGCGCGGCAGCGCCGGCGCCATGGCCAGGTTGGGGCGGGTGCGCATCTTGACGATCCAGTCGCGCAGCCAGGCCTGGTGTGGCGGCTTGTACAGGGCCGTGACCGGATGCCGCAGGGCAAATGCCTGTGGAAGCACTTCGAAGCAGCCAAGATGCGGCACCAGGATGATCAGCCCGCGGCCCTGCGCCATCAGCTTGTCGAGTTCCGGCCAGAGCCGGTCGGCAAAGCCGTACATGCGCACCTCGGGATTGCGCCGGCTCCAGAAATAGGGCATTTCCAGGATCATGCGCCCCGTCGAGCGGGCCGCCTCCGCCACCATTGCATCGCTGGCGTCAGGGTAGGCATGGCGAAGGTTTTCCCTGAGCCGCGTGCCATAACGTCCCGGCAGGCGTGCCGCCAGCAATCCGAGCGCACCGCCGATGGCGTGCAGCCAGGAGAGCGGCAAGCGGGAAATCAGCCAGAACAGAAAGGTCATCGAATTGCGATAGCGGCCCGGCGGGCCGGGTGGGTCATTAATGTTTTGCCGGGCGCTGCCGTTAGTGGGGCAATCAAAATGAATCTGGTGTTGTTACGGGGCCCACCGTACGGCTTGCACTGCCTGCAGGCTCGCGCCAGGCCGGAAACGCGTCGCCTATCGGGTGGCGCGGCCTGGCCGCGACAGCGTCCGGTATTTGGCAGGTGTGCCAGAAAACCGGGGTGCTGCAGCGTAGCTTGCAGGCGCGTATAATAGCGCGTATCGCCGAGTTAACTGACAACTTGCGGGGCGATACCGTTCTACCGGAACGGCATGAAAATACCGCTAAAGCGTCGCCGCCCGGGCTTAGAGGTTGGCGCGCAATAGCCAAACCTGGAGAAAAGTTCGTGGCAAACGACTTCTTGTTCACTTCGGAATCCGTCTCCGAAGGCCATCCCGATAAGGTCGCCGACCAAATTTCCGATGCTGTCCTCGATGCCATCCTGGCCCAGGACAAGTACGCGCGCGTGGCCGCTGAAACGCTGTGCAACACCGGCCTGGTTGTCCTGGCCGGGGAAATCACCACGACCGCCAACGTCGACTACATCCAAGTTGCGCGCGACACCATCAAGCGCATCGGCTACGACAACACCGAATACGGCATCGACTACAAGGGCTGTGCAGTGCTGGTCGCTTACGACAAGCAATCGCCTGACATCGCCCAAGGCGTGGACCGCGCCTCCGACGACTACCTGAACCAGGGTGCCGGCGACCAGGGCCTGATGTTTGGCTACGCCTGCGATGAAACGCCGGAGCTGATGCCTTTCCCGATCTATTATTCGCACCGCCTGGTCGAGCGCCAGTCGCAACTGCGCCGCGATGGCCGCCTGCCCTGGCTGCGTCCCGACGCCAAGTCGCAGGTGACCGTGCGTTACGTCGACGGCCGCCCGCACAGCGTGGATACCGTGGTGCTGTCGACCCAGCATTCGCCGGATATCACCCAGGCGCAGATCCGTGAAGCCGTGATCGAGGAGATCATCAAGCCGGTGCTGCCGGCCGAGATGCTCAAGGACACCAAGTACCTGGTGAACCCGACCGGCCGCTTCGTCATCGGCGGCCCGCAGGGCGATTGTGGCCTGACCGGCCGCAAGATCATCGTCGACACCTACGGCGGCGCTTCGCCCCACGGTGGCGGTGCTTTCTCGGGCAAGGACCCGTCCAAGGTCGACCGCTCGGCAGCCTATGCTGCCCGCTATGTCGCCAAGAACGTGGTTGCCGCCGGCCTGGCGCGCCAGTGCCAGGTGCAGGTCAGCTACGCCATCGGCGTGGCCCGCCCGATCAATGTGACGGTGTACACCGAAGGCACGGGCAAGATCTCCGACGAGGCGATCGCCGCGCTGGTGCAAGAGCACTTCGACCTGCGCCCGAAGGGCATCGTGCAGATGCTTGACCTGCTGCGCCCGATCTACGAGAAGACCGCTGCCTACGGCCACTTTGGCCGCGAAGAGCCGGAATTCTCGTGGGAAGCAACCGACAAGGTCGCGCTGCTGCGCGCTGCTGCCGGCCTGTAAGGCTGCCGCGAACCTCGCATCGGAAAAGCACCGCCTTCGGGCGGTGTTTTTTTTCGCGCTTGCGGTGGCGTTCCTGGCTTGCCACTGCCTTGTCCTGGATCAAGCGGGGCAAGGCGGGGCGTGGCGCGCCATGGCCGCGAGGGTAGAATCGCGGGATGGCAAGGCGGCCCGGCGAGTGGCGCTTTGTTCGCCTGCCGCGACGCGCGCGCACGCGCGCTCACGACCGCCGGAGCCCGCATACCGAGGATGCCCAATGTCACTTGATTCGACCCTTACCCCTTCCACGCCCCCCCCTGCCACTGCGCTCGGGGCGGCCGCGCCCGGGTTCAACCTGATCCGGCCCCAGCCCTATACCGAGTGGGCTCCGCAACTCGATGCCGGCACCAAGGCGGGGTTGCGCCGCGAGCTGGAGCAGGGCGCCGTGCTGTTCTTCCCCCAGCTGCGCTTCCAGTTCGAGCCTGGCGAGGAGCGTTTCCTGGACAGCCGCTGGTCGGACGGCAAGTCAAAGAACATCAACCTGCGCGCCAACGACCAGGCCGTGCGCGGTGCGACGGGCGGCGAGCAGGACCTGAAAGACCTGTACGTGCTGATTCGCCGCTATGCCGAGTACAGCGAGAAACTCGTGCTCAGCCTGTTCCCTGAATATGGCCCGCATATGGTGCGTGCCGGCACCTCGTTGCGCCCGAGCGAGATCGCCGGGCGGCCGGTGAGCTGGCGCAAGGACGACACGCGGCTG
Organism: Cupriavidus sp. GW822-FHT02D05; assembly: GCF_058802485.1. Lineage (NCBI taxonomy): Bacteria > Pseudomonadati > Pseudomonadota > Betaproteobacteria > Burkholderiales > Burkholderiaceae > Cupriavidus > Cupriavidus sp. GW822-FHT02D05. The sequence continues at coordinate 88,658 of NZ_JBXAOE010000027.1, forward strand.
CATGTGGACTCGTTCCCGTCGAACCCGATGCTGGGCCAGCGGCTGCTGCGCGTGTTCCACAACATTGACCCGCAGGCGCCGCGCGTGTGGCGGGTGGGCGAGCCGTTTGGCGATTTCGCCAAGCGTTTCGTCCCGAAGACCAAGGGCATGTGGCCGGGGCAGGCGCGGGTCATGGAGATGCTGCATATCACCAAGCGCCGGCGCTCGGAGTACGACCATCGGATGCTGCAGTTGCACGATCTTGCGAAGGCCGACCTGGAGTATCAGGCCAATGTCCCGCAGCAGGAATTTCAGTTCCCGCCCGGGTCGACCTGGATTGTATTCAGCGACCAGGTGCTGCATGCGGCTATGCGGGGCCGGGCCATGATGGAGCAGACTTACTACCTGTCGCCGAAGGCGATTTCAGACCATACGCATTCGCCGGAAGCGGTGCTGGCGCGGATGCTGGGGCGGCCGATGGTGGTGGGTTGAGTCTGGGTGGTCGTTACGCCAGCGGGCCGGAAAACACCACGGGCTTTGCTTTGCGTGGCTCCTAGCTAAGCCACCCCTCTCCCCGGCCCTCTCCCCCTGAGGGGAGAGGGAGAGACAGCCGTCGTCATGGCGCGCAGCGTTGGCCCGTTCGGCGGCTTCGATCAACGCCGCAGGTTTTCCTTGTCATTCAGCGCATCAGCAGCTTGATCATCGTTTCAAACCGCTTGCCATAGGGTGGCTTCAGCAGCCCGGCGCCATTGATGCCGGATTGGCGGAAGATCGGCTTGAGCTTGGAGAAGGTCTCAAAGCCCGCCTGGCCGTGATATGCGCCCATGCCGCTGGGGCCCACGCCGCCGAAGGGGAGGTCTTCCTGGGCGATATGCAGCAGCGTTTCGTTGATGCTGACGCCGCCCGCCACGGTTTGCGCCATGACGTGGTCGATCGTGCGGCGGTCTTTCTCGAACAGGTAGAGCGCCAGCGGGCGTGGGCGGGCGTTGATGTAGTCGATGGCCTCTTCCAGCGTGCGGTAGGTCACCAGCGGTAGCACCGGGCCAAAGATTTCCTCGCGCATCACGGTGGCGTCGGCGGGGACATCCAGCAGCAGCACTGGCGCGAGGCGGCGGCGCTCCGGGTCCGATGGCACCTGCGACAGCGGCACCACGCGCGCCCCGGCGCGGGCGGCATCGCTCACCAGGCCGTCCAGCCGCGCGAAGTGCCTCGGGCTGATGATGGTGGTGTAGTCGGGGTTGCCCGCATGGCCCGGCTGGCCCGGCAGGTCCGGATAGAGGCGGGCGGCGCAGGCGCGGGCGGCTTCGACGAAGGGCTCGCGCAGTGCCTCGGGCAGCAGCACATAGTCCGGCGCGATGCAGGTCTGGCCGGCGTTGAGCAGCTTGCCCACCAGGATGCGTTCGACCGCGCGTTCCAGATCGGCGCCAGGGCCGACGATGGCCGGCGATTTGCCGCCCAGTTCCAGCGTGACCGGCGTGAGGTTGGCGGCCGCCGCACGCATCACATGGTGGCCGACCTGGGTTGAGCCGGTAAACAGCAGGTGATCGAAGGGCAGGGCGGAAAAAGCGCTCGCCACTTCCGCGTCGCCATTGATCACCGTGACCTCGTCGGCGGCGAAAGCCTGTTGCGCCAGGCGCGCGAACAGCGCGGCGAAGCGCGGCGTGTACTCGGAGAGCTTGACCATGGCGCGGTTGCCCGCGACCAGCGCGCCCACCAGCGGGCCCACGGTCAGGTAGAGCGGGTAGTTCCACGGCACCACGATGCCGATCACGCCCAGCGGCTGCGGCATCAGCCGCGATGTAGCGGGCTTGAACCACAGCCCGGTGCGCATGCGCCGCACCCGCATCCAGCGCTTGCCATGACGCAGCGCATCGTCGATCCCGGCCACGCTGGGAAAGGCTTCGAGCAGCGCGGTTTCCTGGCGCGGGCGGTTGCCGAAATCGGCGCTGATGGCTTGCGAGATCTCGTCCATGTGCCCGGTCACCAGCTTGCGCAGGCGCCGCAGCCGGTCGGCGCGCACGGCCCAGGCCGGGGCCTGGTCGCGGCGCGAGGCGGCGCGCATGGCGTCGAATACGGATGACATCTCGGGCACTTCTCTCATGTCGCGCTCTCCTTGGGGTCGTGCGCTGCCCTTGGCGCGCGCGGCGTTTCGATCCCCGCACCATATGCCATGCGGCGGCGCCTGACAATGGAGGCCGGCCACTAGCCGCGTGCTTCAAACAACCGTATACACCGACCCGCCTTCGTCCTTTCCAGTGCCCTGGCAAAGCCCTACACTGATTTCGCGGCATGCTTTCGGCGTGCCAGCCAGACCGGGTTGACCGGCATGCGCGGCCTGCCGAAGCGTTCGGCGCAACCCCGGCACACTGACCTCGGACCAGGCGGGGAAACGGATGGAAACCACCTTTGACTATCTCGTCGTTGGCGGCGGTTCGGCGGGGTGTGCCCTGGCCGGGCGGCTGGCCGACAGCGGCAGCGACAGCGTGGCTGTGCTCGAGACCGGCGGCCACGATCACCATGTGCTGGTGTCGACGCCGGCGGGCTGCGCCGCCATGCTGCCACGTGCCGGCAGCCATAATTACGGCTACCGCACCGTTGCGCAGCCCGGGCTGAACGGGCGCCGTGGCTACCAGCCGCGCGGGCGTGGCCTGGGGGGCAGTTCCTCGCTCAATGCCATGATCTACACGCGAGGCACGCCGGCGGACTACGACCGCTGGGCTTCGGCCGGCTGCGACGGCTGGGCCTGGGACGATGTGCTGCCCTATTTCCGCCGGGCCGAATGCAATGAGCGCGTGACCGGGCGCGACGACGATCCCTGGCACGGCGGCAGCGGCCCGCTCCATGTGTCGGACCTGCGCACGCCCAATCCCTTTGGCCAGCGCTTTATCGAGGCGGCCCAGCAGGCTGGCTATCGCCGCAACGACGACTTCAACGGCGTGGACCAGGAGGGCGCTGGCTGGTACCAGGTGACCCAGCATGGCGGCGAGCGCTGGAATGCCGCGCGCGCCTACCTGCACCGCGGCGACACCGCAGACCGCGCCAGCAATGGCGGGCGCGAGAACCTGGCTGTGATGACGGGCGCGCAGGTGCTGCGCATCGCGTTCGAAGGCCGCCACGCGGTGGGGGTGGTGGCGCGGCTGGATGGCCGCGAGACCCTGTTGCGGGCGCGCCGCGAGGTGATCGTGTCGGCCGGCGCGTTCGGCTCGCCGCAACTGCTGATGGTGTCAGGCGTCGGCCCTGCCTCGCATCTGCGCGAGCTAGGCATTCCCGTGGTGCACGACCTGCCTGGCGTGGGCGCCAACCTGCAGGACCATCTCGACGTCATCGTGCACAAGCGGGTGGCGGCGTCCGAGCTGTTCGGCGTCTCGGTGGGCGGCGCGTTTCGCCTGCTGGCCGAGATATTGCGCTACCGGCGCGAGCGCACCGGCATGCTGACTTCCAATTTTGCCGAGGCAGGCGCCTTCCTGAAGAGCCACGCCGGGCTGGACGAGCCGGACCTGCAACTGCATTTCGTGGTCGGCATGGCCGACGACCATATGCGCCGAATCCACCTGGGCCATGGCTATTCCTGCCACGTTTGCGTACTGCGCCCGAAAAGCCGGGGCGAGGTACGGCTGGCTTCGCCCGATATCCGCGAGGCGCCGATGATCGACCCGTGCTTCCTGTCGGACCCGCGGGATCTCGACGGCCTGGTGGCCGGCGTGCGGATTGTGCGCCGAATCCTGGCCCAGCCGCAACTGGCGGCGTTCGGCGGCAAGGAGCTGTATTCGGCGCACTTGCCAGCCGATGGCGGCGACGACAGCGCGATCCGCGCGATGATCCGCGCCCATGCCGATACCATCTACCATCCCGTCGGGACGTGCCGCATGGGCATGGACGAATACGCGGTGGTCGATCCGCAACTGCGCGTGCGGGGCGTGGAAGGCTTGCGCGTGGTGGATGCGTCGATCATGCCGACGCTGATTGGCGGCAACACCAATGCGCCGGCCATCATGATCGGCGAGCGCGCGCATGACCTGATCCGGCACGGCCCGCGCGTGGTGTTGCGGATGGCGGAGGTATTGGCCGTGTGAAGGGCCGTGTGAAGGGCGGGGGTCCGCCCCTCACACCCGCGCTCAGGCCGTAGCCAGGCGGAAGGTCGATACCGTGTCGCGCAGCTTGCCGGCCTGGTCATCCAGCGACTGCGCGGCGGCGGCCGCTTCTTCCACCAGCGCGGCATTTTGCTGCGTGACTTCGTCCATCTGGCCCACCGCCTGGTTGACCTGCTCGATGCCCGCGCTTTGCTCGTCGGAGGCAGCAGCGATCTCGGCAATGATGTCCGATACGCGCTTCACCGCGTTCTGGACTTCGCTCATGGTCTTGCCGGCATCCTCGGCTTGCGCCGAGCCCGTGCGCACAGTGTTGACCGAGCTGTCGATCAGGTCCTTGATTTCCTTGGCGGCGCTGGACGAGCGCTGCGCCAGGCTGCGCACCTCGCCGGCCACCACCGCGAAGCCCCGGCCTTGTTCGCCGGCGCGCGCGGCTTCCACCGCGGCATTGAGCGCCAGGATGTTGGTCTGGAAGGCGATGCCCTCGATCAGGCTGGTGATCTCCGCGATGCGGTTGGAACTGGTGCTGATCGCGCCCATGGTTTGCACCATCTGCTGCACGGCGGTGCTGCCGTGTTCGGCCACGCTGGCGGCATTGCCAGCCAGGCCGCTCGCCTGGCGCGCGTTGTCGGCGTTCTGGCGCACGGTGGTGGTGAGCTCTTCCATGCTCGATGCGGTCTGCTCCAGCGAGGCAGCCTGTTGTTCGGTCCGTGCCGACAAATCGGTATTGCCCGCGGCGATCTGGCGTGCCGCCACGCCGACGGAGTCGGTCGAATGGCGCACCTCGCGCAGCGCCACGGCTACCCGCTCCAGCAGGCGGTTGAAGGCAGCCGCGGTACGGCCGATCTCGTCCAGGCGGCCCACCGGTGCGCGGCGTTCCAGGTCCAGGGAGTCGCTGACGTATTCCAGGGTCTCCTCGATTTCGGCCAGGCTGCCGTGGATGCGGCGATACAGCGTCACGGCCAGCAAGCCGGTGACCAGCACTGCCACGACGATGACCGCCGAGAACACGCGAACCGCCGTGGTGTACTGCTCGCGATTTTGCGTCACGGCGAGCTCGCCCAGGTCGCCGTTATAGTTGATGTGATCGTCGATTGCCTTGCGCAAGGCGATCGATGCGTCGTTCAGTTCGCCGCTCACCAGCATGGCGTGGGCCGTGGCGAAATCGTTGGCGCGCGATTTCTCCAGCATGGCGGCACGCCCGGCGCGGTAGCGCTTGAGCGCGGCGCGGTCGGCTTCGAGCATCTTGCGGTCGGTATCGTCGCTGATGTCGTCGCGCTCATACTTTGCGGCGGTGGTGTCGAACTTCTCGTCGGCGCGGGCCAGGGCGGCTTCCGCTTCGGCCTTGGCCTTGGGGTCTTCGCTCATGGCGTGCCTGTAAAGCGAGATACGCATGGCGTTGACGTTGTCCTTGAGGGTGCCCAGGGTGCGTACGCTACCTAGCGTGTTGTCGTTGAAGTACTCAAAGCGCTGTTCCGACTCGCTGAGTTGCCAGATGCCGCCGAGGCCCACAACGAGCAAGGCGAGCAGGGCCAAGGATAAAGATAGCAACAGGCGTTGGCTGATGTTCATGTCGGGATGTCGGCACCCGCCGTGTAGCAGGGCGCGCCGCTTGGTCATTTAAAGGGGATCAATACGCACTTATGTATTAAGTGCATGACATTAATACCAAGGGATTTACGGCAGGACCTGCGCCGCCTGTAGCGCGATGGCCAGAAAAAAAAGCGTGACGAGGCGTGTGGCGCGGCCGCGTGCCTCAGGCCGGCCAGGCACGTGCGATCACCCGCGCCAGCGCGGTATCGTCGCCCTCCAGCGTGCCGAACACGCGGCCATGCTGGCGTCCCAGCCGGCTGGCCACGAAGCGCTCGGCATCGTCGGTGTCGGCGTGGGCGAGCATCAGCGCCGCTTGCGCGGTCAGCACCAGGCCCTGGGCAAAGCGCCGCGCGCCGGCTTCGAGGTGATCCGGCGCGTCGCGCAGCATCGCCTGCAGCGAGGCGAGTTCGGCCCGCACCGCCGGATGGCCGCCGGCGCGCCGGCCGAGGTCCTGCAATAGCCGCCCCGCGTCCTCGGGATTGCGCTGGAGCGCGCGCAGCACGTCCAGGCACATGATGTTGCCGGAGCCCTCCCAGATCGAGTTGACCGGCGCCTCGCGGTACAGCCGCGCCATCGGGCCTTCCTCCACGTAGCCGTTGCCGCCCCACACCTCCATGGCTTCGCCCGTCACCTCGATGGCGCGCTTGCAGACCCAGAGCTTGGCCGCCGGCGTGACGATGCGCTTCCAGGCGGCGGCCAGCGGATCGGCATCGGCGCGCTCGAAGGCGTGCGCCAGTTCCATCATGAGCAGGGTCGCGGCCTGGCTTTCCAGCGCCAGGTCGGCCAGCACGTTGCGCATCAGCGGCTGCTCCGCCAGCAGGCGGCCGAACGCCATGCGATGCCGCGCGTGATGGATGGCCTGCACCAGCGCCGCGCGGATGATGGCGGCGCTGCCGATCACGCAATCCAGCCGGGTATAAGTGGCCATCTCGATGATGGTCGGGATGCCGCGGCCTTCCTCGCCGATCAGGATGCCGGTGGCCTCGCGGAATTCCACTTCGCTGCTGGCGTTGGAGCGGTTGCCCAGCTTGTCCTTGAGACGCTGGATCTGCACCGGGTTCTTGCTGCCGTCGTCGCGAAAGCGCGGCACGAAGAAGCACGACAGCGGCCCATCCTCCGCGCCCATGCGCGCCACCACCAGGTGGGCATCGCACATCGGGGCGGAGAAAAACCACTTGTGCCCGGTGATCGCGTACTCCGCGCCGCGGCCCTCGCCACGTACGGCGCGCGCGACGGTGGTGTTGCTGCGCACATCGGAGCCGCCTTGCTTTTCCGTCATGCCCATGCCGATCATCACGGCGTGCTTGTCGCGCCAGGGCAGGTCGCGCGGATCGTGCTCGGTGGCAAACAGCTTCGGCCCCAGTTCCGCGAACAGCGCCGCTTCCTTCTGCAGCACCGGGATGCTGGCGAACGTCATGGTGGGCGGGCACAGGGATCCGGATTCGGCCTGCGCCTGCAGGAAATAGCCGGCGGCGCGCGCCACCCACGCGCCCTCCCTGGGCTGCGCGAACGGCAGCGCTTGCAACTGCTGGCTGCGCAGCAGGGCCAGCAAGGCGTGCCATGCTGGCGGAAATTCCACTTCGTCGATGCGCTCGCCGGTGCGGCTGTGCGTATGCAGCTCGGGCGCGTGGCGATTGGCCTCGGCCGCCCACTGCTGCACATCGGGTTTGCCCAGGCGCGCGCCGAAGACATCGAGCGCACTGGCGTGCCAGCCGCCTCCAAGCCGCTCCAGCGCGGCGCGCAGCGCGGGGTCGCCGGTGAACAGGTTGTAGCCGGTCAGGTCCGGGACCTGGTTGAACACGCGGTGGGTGGCGGCTTCGGTCATGAGGTCTCCTGTGCAGTCTTCTGCGCGCGCGGCGCATGGGCATGCCTGATTGCATGGTAGAGCAAGCGGCGCGCTATGTGCGCGGGCTCGCGCTGTGTCCGGCCCCCAACACTTTGCGCCGTCATGGCAGGGCTCGCGGGCCGGGCGCTTGCCGTTCGCCGCTCCCCAGAGATACACTGCACGCTCCCTTCTCGACGCTGCTGCGCAGAAGGTACTTTTTGCCCCGGTTCCCCGGAGGCACTCCCGTACCTTGTATTCCCAGCAGCCATGTCCTCACTTCCCCGTCTTGAAAAAGCCCTGCAGCGCCAGGGCATCCATGTCGAGCGCAGCCAGGGTGTCTATCACCTGCGCAACGAACACGCGCAAGCCTCGGTGCTGTTGCCCGCCACGCTTGCCCTGGAAGCGAAAGCCGTACGGCAGTTGCTCGACTTCGCCGCGGTGCGTTCTGCGGACGGCCACCACGGCGTTTGCAAAGCCTGCGCCACGCCGGACTTTCATCCCGGCGGCATCGCGCCGGTAGGATCGATCGTTGCCACCGACGCGGATTTCGTCATTCCCGCCGCGATCGGTACCGACATCAACTGCGGCATGCGCCTGATCACCACAGGCCTGAAGCAAGCCGCCCTGCTGCCGCAGCAGGATGCCCTTGTGAGCAGGCTGACGCGTGCCCTGCTCGATAACGGCCGCGACGTGCCGGTGCATAGCGCCGCATTCCGTGCCTTGTTCGACGAGGGACCCGCCGCGTTCATCGATCGCGTGGCCCCCCAAGGCTTGTGGGCGCAGGTCGATCGTGACCGGCTGGAGGCCGAACTTGCCGCTTGCGTCGGGCTGGATGCGTTTGGCGGCAGTGCCCGCTATGCGCCGGATGCGCACGTCGGCAATCGCGAGGTCTTTCGCGATCCCTGTCTCGGCACGCCGGGCGGGGGCAATCATTTTGTCGAACTGCAGGTCGTGGACGAGATTTTCGACAGGCACGCCGCGTATCGCGTTGGCCTGGCGCCCGGCGATGTCGTGGCGATGATCCACAGTGGCTCGCGCGATGTCGGCTTCTACGTGGGCCGGCGCTGGATGGACCGGGCGCGCCAGGCCTGGCCCACCGGCCTGAAGCATCCGACTAGCGGGCTGTACGGCTTGGCGGGCAGCCTGGCGCACGAGTACCTGGTGGCCATGGGTACGGCGGCACGCTATGCCTGGGCCAACCGGGTAGTGCTGGCCGAACTCGTGCGCAAGGAGCTGGCCGAATTGTGCGGCGCGACGGCTTCGCGACTGGTGGTCGACGTGCCGCATAACGTGGTGCTGCGCGAAAACGGCCTCAATATCCACCGCAAGGGCGCGACACCCGCGCATGACGGCGACCTGGCCCTGATCCCCGGTTCCATGGGGGATGCTTCCTATATAGTGAGCGGTTTGGGTCACACCGATTGGCTCTCGTCATGCAGCCACGGCGCCGGCCGCAGTGTCCGGCGCCAGGCCTTGCGCCGCTTGAAAAGCGATCATGCCAACGCCGAGTGGCGCTGCGTCACGCTGCGCGAGGAGCGCAGGGTGGAAGAAGCGCCCGAGGCCTACAAGCCGATCGGTCCGGTGCTGCAGGCACAGGAAGAGGCCGGGCTGATCGAAGCCGTGGCGCGGTTGAAGCCTTGGGTGACCTTCAAGGCTTGAAATCACGGCGGTGCTCGAATGGTGTTCGAATGGCAGTGCATGCGCACGCTAAGTCATGGTGCATTGCAGCGTAATGGTGTGCATGCCATTGTCTGGGGGCCGCATGGCCCTCAGCCATACCTCGACGCACGACACTCCAGATTGAAACAGGGGTGGTCAAGCCCCGAGCCTTGTGCTTAAATTCACCCCGTTGGATGAAACAGGGGTGCCGTACGGATGGGCCGTGCGGCTGAGAGAGTCCCTTCGAACCCGATCCGGCTAGTACCGGCGTGGGAAGTTTCATGGTTACCGAACAGCTCCTGCCTTCTCCAAGGCACATGACCCGGCCACACCGCCGCGGCCATGCTCACAGGGCTCCTGGTTTCGTCCATCCCCGCAAGAGAGAGGACGACACCCATGGCCCGCACAAATACCGCCCCCGCCGCATCTTTCGAGTCGCTTGAAACCGATCTCGACAAAAAGTTTGCCTATCCGGCATCCAGCAAGACCTACCTGACCGGCAGCCGCCCCGATATCCGCGTGCCGCTGCGCACGATCCTGCAGACGTCCACGCGCACGGACAAGGGCGAGATGTCCAATCCGCCGATTCCCGTGTATGACACGTCGGGCCCGTACAGCGATCCGGACATCCATATCGACCTGAAGGCCGGCTTGCCCTCGGTACGCGGCAAGTGGATCGAAGAGCGCGGCGACACCGAAGTGCTGTCCGGCCTGTCGTCGGAGTACGGCCTGGCGCGCGCCGCCGATCCGGCCACCGCCCACCTGCGCTTTGCCCAGCTGACCAACCCGCGCCGCGCCAAGGCCGGCGCCAACGTGTCGCAGATGCACTATGCACGCCGCGGCATCATCACGCCCGAGATGGAATACGTGGCGCTGCGCGAGTCGCTGAACCTGCAAGCGCTGTACGACAAGCCCGAATACAAGGCGTTGCTGCGCCAGCACCCCGGCAATGCGCTGGGTGCCGCGCTGCCGCTGCGCCCGGAAGACATGACGCCGGAATTCGTGCGCCGCGAAATCGCTGCCGGCCGCGCCATCATTCCCGCCAACATCAACCACACCGAGCTGGAGCCGATGGCGATCGGGCGCAATTTCCGCGTCAAGATCAACGGCAACCTGGGCAACTCCGCCGTGACGTCGTCGCTGGCCGAGGAAGTGGAAAAGATGGTGTGGTCGATCCGCTGGGGCGCCGACACCATCATGGACCTGTCCACCGGCAAGCACATCCATGAGACCCGCGAGTGGATCCTGCGCAACTCGCCGGTGCCTATCGGCACGGTGCCCATCTACCAGGCGCTGGACAAGACCGGCGGCGTCGCCGAGGACCTGACCTGGGAAATGTTCCGCGACACGCTGATCGAGCAGGCGGAGCAGGGCGTGGACTACTTCACCATCCACGCCGGCGTGCTGCTGCGCTATGTGCCGATGACCGCGGACCGTGTCACGGGCATCGTCTCGCGCGGTGGTTCGATCATGGCCAAGTGGTGCCTGGCGCATCACAAGGAAAACTTCCTGTACACGCACTTCGACGAGATCTGCGAAATCATGAAGGCGTACGACGTGTCGTTCAGCCTGGGTGATGGCCTGCGTCCGGGTTGTATCGCCGACTCCAACGACGATGCACAGTTCGGTGAGCTGCGCACGCTCGGCGAGCTGACCGACAAGGCCTGGAAGCACGATGTGCAGGTCATGATCGAAGGCCCGGGCCACGTGCCGCTGCAACGCATCCAGGCCAATATGGATGAAGAGCTCAAGCACTGCTATGAGGCCCCGTTCTACACGCTCGGACCGCTGGTGACGGACATCGCCCCCGGCTATGACCACATCACCAGCGGCATCGGTGCGGCCAACATCGGCTGGATGGGCACCGCCATGCTGTGCTACGTCACGCCGAAGGAACACCTGGGCTTGCCGGACAAGGAAGACGTGCGCGAAGGCATCATCACCTACAAGATCGCCGCTCACGCGGCCGACCTTGCCAAGGGCTGGCCGGGCGCGCAGCTGCGCGACAACGCACTGTCCAAGGCACGTTTCGAGTTCCGCTGGGAAGACCAGTTCAACCTCGGCCTGGACCCGGAACGCGCGCGTTCGTACCACGACGCCACGCTGCCGGCCGAAGGCGCCAAGATCGCGCATTTCTGCTCGATGTGCGGTCCCAAGTTCTGCTCGATGAAGATCACGCAGGAAGTGCGCGACTACGCTGCCTCGCTCAAGCCCGAAGCCGAGCAAGGCATGCAGGAAAAGTCGATCGAGTTCGTCAAGAGCGGCAGCAAGATCTACTCGTAAGGCGTAGGGCCATGGTGCGGCGCATGTCCGTGCAGCGCCGCACGCGAAGTACCGTGCCCCTTCCCCGAAGGGGCACGCCATGACTTAAAGGAGGCCGGTGCTCGCCGCGCCATCGCGGCGAGCACCGGCACAACCATCCCCATGACAACGCAGTCGTTTGATGTGGCCGTGCTCGGCGCCGGCCTGGCCGGGCGCCTTTCCGCCTGGCAACTGGTGCGTGCCGGCCTGCGCGTGGCGCTGGTCGAGCGCGGTGGCCCCGACGGCGTTGGCTCCGCCGCGCACGTCGCCGCGGCAATGCTCGCGCCCCTGGCGGAATCCGCCATTGCCGAGCGCCGCATCGTCGAGCTTGGCACCGCCAGCGTCGACTTGTGGCGCACCTGGGTGGCCGAATTGCCGGAGCCGGTGTTCTTCCAGGAAGACGGCACGCTGGTGGTATGGCATACCCGCGACCGCAGCGAGATGTCGCTGTTTACCAGCCGGGTGCGCGCCGTGGCGCCGCCCGAACTGGTGGCCGAGCGCATGCGCGCGCTGGACGGCAATGGCGTGGCCGCGCTCGAGCCCGCGCTCGCGGGCCGTTTCTCCCAGGGACTGCTGCTGGCCGGCGAAGGCCAGCTGGACAATCGCGGCACGCTGCGCGCATTGCTGGCTTGCGCGGTGGCAAGCGGGCTGCATTGCGTCTGGGAGGCTGGTGAAATCGAAGCGGGCGACCTGCCCGCGCTGGGTATCTGCGCGCGCACCGTGCTGGATTGCCGTGGCCTGGGCGCCCGCGCCGCCTGGCCGGGGCAGCCCGCCGCGCACGGCAGCATGCCGGGATTACGCGGCCTGCGCGGTGAAGTCGTGCGTGTGCACGCACCCGAGGTCAAGCTGCATCGCCCGGTGCGCCTGCTGCATCCGCGTTACCCGATCTATATCGCGCCCAAGCCCAACGACCTCTACGTGATCGGCGCCACCGAGCTCGAAAGCGAAGATGATTCGCCGATGAGCGTGCGCTCCGCGCTGGAGCTGCTTTCCGCGGCGTATTCGCTGCACCCCGCCTTTGGCGAGGCGCGCGTGCTGGAACTCAATGTGCAGCGCCGCCCGACGCGCCCGGACCACCTGCCGGCCATCCGGGTCGACCAGCATGCCCGCATCGTGCGCCTCAATGGCCTGTACCGGCACGGCTTCCTGATCGCCCCGGCGGTCACCGAGGCCGCCTGCCAGGTGGTGCGGGCTCTGCTCGACGACGATCCTGCCGCGCATGCCGTGCCCGCTTCGGTGCGCTGGCCGGGCATGATCGCGGCCGCGCTCGATACCGTCGCCGGCTCGCCGGTGCTGCACTGAACGACAATGACCATGGATATCCTGCTCAACGGCCGTCCGCTCGCCCTTGCCGATAACGCCACGCTGGCCGATGCGGTGGCGGGCGCCGGCATCGCGCCGCCATTTGCCGCCGCGCTCAACGGCCAGTTCGTGCCACGCGCCGCGCATGCGGCCACCGTGCTCGCCGCCGGCGATCGTATCGACCTCGTGCAACCCGTGACGGGAGGCTGACCCCAAATGACCTTCAATTCCGCAGAACCCCGGCGCGACCTGTTCGCCGACCCCTTCGTGCTCTATGGCGAGTCGTTTGCCTCGCGCCTGTTGCTGGGTACCGCGCGCTATCCGTCTCCCGCCACGCTGCAGGCCGCGGTGGAGGTGGCCCGGCCCGCCATGCTGACGGTGGCGCTGCGCCGCCAGGGCTCGGTCGGCGATGGCGAGGGCGGCCAGGCTTTCTGGCAGATGCTGCGCTCGCTGAACGTGCCGGTGCTGCCCAATACCGCTGGCTGCATGGCGCCGCAGGAAGCCATCACCACCGCCATGATGGCGCGCGAAGTGTTCGAGACCGACTGGATCAAGCTTGAGCTGGTGGGCGACGATTACACGCTGCAGCCCGATACGCTCAACCTGCCCGCCGTGGCCGAGACGCTGATCAAGGAGGGCTTCAAGGTGCTGCCGTATTGCACGGAGGACCTCGTGCTGTGCCGCCGCCTGCTGGACGTGGGCTGCCAGGCGCTGATGCCCTGGGCCGCGCCCATCGGCACCGGGAAGGGCGCCGTCAATCCGCACGCCATGCGCCTGTTGCGCGAACGCTTGCCGGATACCCCGCTGATCGTCGACGCCGGCCTCGGGCTGCCGTCGCACGCGGCCCAGGTGCTGGAGTGGGGCTACGATGGTGTGCTGCTGAACACCGCAGTGGCGCAGGCTGCTTATCCGGTCAACATGGCACGCGCCTTCGCGCTGGCTGTGGACGCGGGCCGCACCGCCTACCTGGCCGGCCCCATGCCGGAGCGCGATATCGCGCAGGCCAGCACCCCGGTGGTGGGCATGCCGTTCTGGCACGCCGAAGGCGCGGAGGACCGCGCATGACCCGCAATCTTCTCCCGGCCGGCATCGACGCCGCGCTGCGCGACACGCTGCTGGCGCGCTATGGCGCCACCTTCGGCACCAGCGACAAGGCCTGGCGCGCGTGGGTGCAGGGCAACGCCCCCGCCGCGCTCGGCGATGCCGACGTGGTGCTGTTCGACGGCGAGGCCGACGAGGCCACGCTGGCGCGCATTGCCGGCGCCGGCGCCATCGCCATCGAGAGCGACCGCGAAGGCGGGCAATGGAGCGACACCGTGCGCTCGCCGATGGGCACCTGGGTCTTCAGTGCCCATGCCGACGACGACACCGCGCATTCGCCGGCCTTCGTCGCCGCGCTGCTGGCTTGCCTGGCGCTGCATTTCCCCGCGCACGATGCGCTCTGCCTGGCGCGCGCCTGGCAGCCGGGCTCGCTGGACTGGCCGGTGGACTTCGCGCGCTTCCCGCACGTGCGCCACGCCGCGCTGGTCGCGCCGGAGCAGCGCGCCGAGCCCTTCGCACCGTGCCCGCCGCTGGGTTTGTACGCGGTGGTGCCCAGCGCCGAATGGATCGAGCGGCTGGTGCCGCTGGCGGTGCCCACCGTGCAGCTGCGCTTCAAGTCCGACGACGTGCAGGCCGTGCGCAGCGAGATTGAGCGCGCCGCCAAGGCCGCGCGCGGCAGCGCTTCGCGCTTGTTCATCAACGATCACTGGCGGGCTGCCATCGACTACCACGCCAGCCAGGGTGGCGACAGCGGCATCTATGGCATCCACCTCGGCCAGGAAGACCTCGACGAGGCCGACCTCGATGCGCTGCGCGCCTCCGGGCTGCGCCTTGGCGTGTCCACGCACGGTTATGCCGAGATGCTGCGCGTGGCCACCATCGGCCCGAGCTACCTGGCGCTGGGTGCGATCTTCCCGACCACCACCAAAATCATGCCGACCGCGCCGCAGGGCCTGGGCCGCTTCCACGCCTACGTCAAGCTGATGCAGCCCGTGGTGCCCTCGCTGGTGGGCATCGGCGGCGTCGATGCGGCGCGCTTGCCGGAGGTGCTGGCGGCTGGCGTTGGCAGCGCGGCCGTGGTGCGCGCGATTACCGAGGCGGCTGACGTGCCTGCGGCGGTGACGAATCTGCTGGGGATGTTTCCGGCGGCGTGATGCATGGGGCCCGGAGGATGGGCAAGCACGCGTGCGTGTGACTGTCCATACTCTGGGCCAGCGCCCGCCCTCTCCCCCGGCCCCTCTCCCACAAGTGGGAGAGGGGAGCAAACCAGCGGGCCTGAACGAAGCCGCAGAACGGGCCAAAGCTGCGCGCCATGACGACGGCTGTCTCTCCCTCTCCCCTCAGGGGGAGAGGGCCGGGGAGAGGGGTGGCTTAGCTAGGAGCCACTTGAAGCGGAGCCCTCGGTTTTGTCCCGCACGACGCTTATCGGGCTTCCGCCCTCTCCCGCGCAGCGGATGAGGGGGGGAGCCCGAACTTGCCACATACCGCCGCGCCCCGATGCCAGTCATTCGCTTAGCAACTCCCGAAGACGTACCCGGCCTGCCTGCCATCGAACGCGCGGCGGCTGAACTATTCCCCGAATCCGACCTGCCTCCCGCGCTGCGCCAGCAAGTCACGCCGCTCGAAGACCTGCAACGCGCGCAGCGTGAGCGCCGCCTGTGGGTCGCTATCGCCCCCGACGGCACGCCAGCCGGCTTCGCGCTCGCCAGCGTGCTTGGCCAGCATGCCTGCCTTGATGAGATGGACGTCCACCCCGCCCACGCCCGCCGTGGCATTGGCCGCGCACTTGTGCGCGCCGTAGCCGATGGTTTGCGCCGGCAAGGCCTGCAGTCGCTCCATCTCACCACCTTCAGCCACCTGCCGTGGAACGCGCCGTTCTACGCAAGCCTCGGCTTTCGCCATCTCGATGAAGCCGATCTCAGCCCGGCGCTCTGCGCCGCACTGGCGCGCGAGGCGGCGCTCGGCTTGCGCCAACGCATCGCCATGCGCCTGGCGTTGTGAGCCACGCCGGCGCCGAACGGCGTTACGATAGTGCCGTGCCATCCACTCCGGCGAACCCCATGATCTCGTCCCAGTTCATCAGCCGCGTCACCCTGCGGCGCGACATCGTCGACAGCTTCGAGCGCTACCCCTTCAGCCTGCCCGCGGTGCGCACGCTGGAAGCGATGGAGATGCACCCCAAGGTGACCTTCCTGGTTGGCGAGAACGGATCGGGCAAGTCCACGCTGATGGAAGCCATTGCCGTGGCCATGGGTTACAACGCCGAGGGCGGCTCGCGCAATTTCAGCTTCGGCACGCGTCGGTCGCATTCGGTGCTGCACGAATACCTGCGCGTTGCGCGCGGCTTCAAGCGCCCGCGCGATGGCTTCTTCCTGCGCGCGGAGAGCTTCTTCAACGTGGCCACGGAAATCGAGCGCCTGGACCAGGAGCCGGCCTTCAGCCCGCCCGTCATCAACGCCTACGGCGGGCGTTCGTTGCACGAGCAATCGCATGGCGAATCGTTTCTCGCGCTGATGATGCATCGCTTTGGCGGCAATGGGCTCTACCTGCTCGACGAGCCCGAGGCGGCGCTGTCGCCGCAGCGGCAACTGGCGGTGCTGTCGCGCATCCATGATCTGGCCGAAGACGGCTCGCAGTTCATCATCGCTACGCACTCGCCGATCCTGATGGCCTATCCCAACGCGTGGATCTACACCTGCTCGCCGGACGGCATGGCGCAGATCGACTATCAGGACACCGAACACTTTCGCGTGACGCGCGATTTCCTGGCCAATCCCGAGCGCATGCTGCGCGTGCTGTTTGGCGACGAGCCGGGCGGCGAGAGAGGGCCGATCTAAATGCTCCGCTATCCCACGCTGATCGTTTCCCTGTTGATGCTGCTTCTTACATTCAGTGCCGGGGATGGGCACTGGATCGCCGGTGCTGGCATGCTTGACCGAGCGTTACAGGGCGGCGCCTTTGTCTGGATTTTCCTGTTTTGCTTCCTGGCCTACATTCCGCTCCTGGTGCTGGTAGCCAGCTACACGCTGCGGGATCTGCTGGCGCTCTACCTGTATAAGAACCGGCGCGCTGTCGTCAGCCTGTTCTTGTTTTCCGTGATGCCAACCATTGCGCTTTACCGCTTCAATGCCTGGTTTGTCCGGGAGATCCTGTAGGCGCTGGAAAACGCCTGCGCTCAGCCGCGCGCGCCACGCGCCAGGATCTTGTACAGATGCGAGCGTGAAATGCGCAGTTGCTCCGCCGCGCGCTTCTTGTTGCCACCGTGCCGCGCGACGGCCTGCAGCACGGCCTCGTACGCGACTTCCCGCAGGTCCGCCGGCGATGCGGCGCGCGCGTTGATCCCAGCCTCATCCGCCGCCTCGTCCAGTGCCTCGCCATACGGCAACGGCGGCTCGCTCAGACCGTACGCCACCGCGCTTTCCTCGCCCCGGGCGAAATCCGCCGCGCGCAGCACGCGTGCGTCGCAGAACACCAGCGCTTCTTCGATCTTCTGCCTGAGCTGGCGCACATTGCCCGGCCATCGCCGCTCGGCCAGATAGCGCGGCACCTCGGAGGCCACTTCCGGCACCGGCACCTGGTTGCGCGCGCAGAAGCCGCGCACGAAATGGGTCAACAGGGCAGGGATGTCCTCGCGCCGCTGGCCCAGCGCGGGAATGCGCAGCACCACGCCGCTCAGGCGGTAGTACAGATCCAGGCGGAAGCGTCCGCCATCGATCAGCGCCTGGATGTCGCGGTTGGTTGCCGCTACCAGCCGGAAGTCCACGCGCTGCGCCTGCCGGCTGCCCAGCCGTTCCACCATATGGTCCTCCAGCACGCGCAGCAGCTTGACCTGCATCTCCATCGGGATATCGGCAACCTCGTCGAGGAACAGCGTGCCGCCTGCCGCCTGCTCCAGCTTGCCGGCCTGCCCAAGGCGATGGCTGCCGGTGAAGGCGCCCGCCGCATGCCCGAACAGCTCGGCCTCGATCAGCGTGGCGGGCAGCGCGGCCAGGTTCAGGCTGACCAGCGGCTTGCCCTGGGCCGCGCGGCTGGCGCCGTGGATGGCGCGTGCCACCAGTTCCTTGCCGGTGCCGCTTTCGCCGAGGATCAGCACCGGCACGTCCAGCCGCGCTACGGTGTCGATCTCTCGGCGCAGCCGCTGCATGGGTGCGCTATCGCCAATCAGCAGGCCGGGGCCGGCGCCGGCCTGCTGCTCGCGCAACGCGTCGAGCTCGCGTTGTGTTTGCGCCAGTTGCGAGCGCAATTGCGTCATCTCGCGGTGCATGCGGCCGATGGCTTCAGGCTCCTTGAAGAGGATCTGGCCGATGGCGCCAAGCACCTCGCCTGCGGCACTGATCGGGATGCGGTTCACCACGCGTGTCACCCCGTTCATCTCCTGCAACTGCCCGATCTCGGCTTTGCCGCTGACGGCCACCTGCGCTAGGCGCGAATTGGGGATGACGTCCACCGCGGGCCGGCCCGTGCCTTCACCGGTGCGCAGGCCGAGGAATTTTTCGTGCACCGGGCTGATGAAGCGCACGTTGCCCGCGCGGTCCGCCACGGTGATGGCCTGGTAGGGGTTGGTGATGAAGTGATCGAGGATCGCGCCGGCAAAGGGTACCGCGCCGAGGAAGTCAAAGAGGGCTGCGTCACGCTCGGCAGGGCGCAGCAGGATGACCTGCCGCTCGCGGTCGCTCAGACGCATGGCGATGAAGCGGTGCGCGGGCTTGCTGTCGGGGCCAGGCAGGCTGCATTCGAACAGGCGGCCGGCATCCTGGGGGGAGTTGCCGTCGCCGGCGAGCCCTGCGCTGGCGGCTAGCGCGGCGGTTGCCAGCGTGGCGTTGGCGGCGAGTCCCAGGCTGGCTAGTACGTCTCCCGCGTGGCTGGCGACCAGTACGCCGAGGTTGTCTTCAGTGCCGGGGAAAGTGTCTTCGGGTGTCGCTGATGACGACATGTTGTGTCTCCGTCGTGGGCACTTTTGTGTCCTTATTGCGGACACAATATCAGCGAGCCATAAAAAGAACAATGAAATCAAGGGCCGGTGCGCCTGGCACGTTTGCTGCATTTATGCGTCTAGATAGCCCACGACCATAACAACAGCACTAAGGAGACCGCCGTGTCCTGGCAGCCCGAAATCGATGAACTGGCCTACCGCAAGCAACTCGCCGCGCAGCTCGGCGGCCCCGACAAGGTCAAGCGGCACAAGGACGCCGGCAAGCTGACCGTGCGCGAGCGCATCGACGCGATCGCCGATGCCGGATCGTTCCGCGAGGTGGGCGCGCTCACCGGCAGCGGCCAGTACGACAGCAATGGCCGCCTGGTGGGCCTCACGCCCGCCAACCTGGTGATGGGGCGCGCCAAGGTGGACGGCCGCCCGGTGGTGCTGGTGGGCGATGACTTCACCGTGCGCGGCGGCGCCAACGACGGTGCCGTTGGCGAGAAGCTGATCCATGCAGAGAAGATGGCGCACGACCTGCGCTTGCCCATGGTGCGGCTGGTAGACGGCACCGGCGGTGGCGGCTCCGTGCGCAATATCGAGAACAAGGGCTACACCAACATCCCCACCATGAAGGTGTGGCAGCACGTGGTGGAGAACATGTCGCTGGTGCCGGTGGTGTCGCTGGCGCTGGGCTCGGTGGCCGGCATGGGCGCGGCGCGCGTGGCCGCGAGCCACTACTCGGTGATGGTCAAGGGCACCGCGCAATTGTTCAACGCCGGCCCGCCGGTGGTGGCGCGCATTGGCCAGGTACTGGAAAAGAACGAGCTCGGCGGCAGCCAGATCCATACGCGCAATGGCGTGGTCGATGACGAAGTGGCGAGCGAGGAAGAAGCCTTTGCGCGCGCGCGCCGCTTCCTGTCCTACCTGCCGGGCTCGGTGCATGAACTGCCGCCGCGCGTTGAGCCAACCGACGATCCCGCCCGCCGCGATGAGTGGCTGCTCAGCGCGATCCCGCGCGACAGCCGCTCCGTCTACAAGGTGCGCCCCATTGTCGAGACGCTGGTGGACCAGGGCTCCTTTTTCGAGATGGGCCGGCACTGGGGCCGCGCCATCGTGACCGGGCTGGCCCGCGTGGATGGCTGGCCGGTGGCGGTGGTGGCGAGCGATCCGTATCACTACGGCGGTGGCTGGGACGGCCCCACCGCGGAGAAATTCATCCGCTTCGTGGACCTGGCCGAAGCCTTCCACCTGCCGGTGATCAATATGGTCGATATCGCCGGCTTCCAGATCGGCCTGGAAGCCGAGAAGGCCGGCACCATGCGCTACGGCGTGCGCGCGCTGGCCGCGGTGTACCAGGCCACCACGCCGTGGTGCTCCGTGATCCTGCGCCGCGCCTATGGCGTGGCGGCGGCGGGGCACCAGCATATGGGCCGCTTCAACTTCCGCTATGCATGGCCGTCCGGCAACTGGGGCTCGCTGCCGATCGAGGGCGGGCTGGAGGTTGCCTACAAGGCCGAGATCGAAGGCGCCGACGACCCCGTGCAAAAGCGCGCCGAGATCGAGCAGCGTGTGCGCAGCCTGACGTCGCCGTTCCGCAGCGCCGAAGCCTTCGTGGTGGAAGACATCATCGACCCGCGCGATACGCGCTCGCTGCTGTGCGAGTTCGCCAACCTGGCGGCGCCGCTGCGCGAGCCGGGCGTGCGCAAGTTCGGCATCCGGCCCTGAGACGAGAGACCGTCCGGCAAATCAGACACAAACAAAATAATGGAGACCGCCTTGCCCAATCACCGACCTATCCTTGCGCACCGCCCCACCCTCAATGCCATCGTTACCGCCACGCTGGCCGTTGGCGCCGCACTGCCGGGCGCCACCGGCGCGCAGGCGCAGGAGCACTGGCCGCAGAAGCCCGTCACCATCGTCGTGCCGTTTCCCGCCGGCGGCATGACCGACCTGCTGGCGCGCCGCATCGCGCGCGACATGCAGGCCGAGTTCAAGCAGCCGTTCGTGGTGGATAACCGCGCCGGCGCCAGCGGCCAGATCGGCACCGAGATCGTCGCGCGCGCCAACCCGGACGGCTACACGCTGCTGGTCAGCGCCACGCACCAGGTGATCAATCCCGCGGTGCGGCCCAAGCTGCCGTACAACGCCAGCAAGGACTTCACCCCGATCGCGCTGTTGGCGACCACGCCCAACGTGCTGGTGGTGAACAACAATGTGCCGGTGTCGAACCTGCAGGAATTCCTTGCGTACGCGAGGAAGCAAAAGGAAGGCTTGTCGTTCGGCTCATCCAGCATTGGCGGCGCCACGCATATGTCGGGGGAGTTGCTGCGGCTGATGACCAACACGCCGCTGACGCATATTCCCTACAAGGGCGCGGCGCCGGCGCTGTCGGACCTGCTCGGCGGCCAGATCCCCGCGCTGTTCCATGACGTGATGACGATGGCGCCCTATGTGAAGGACGGCAAGGTCAAGGCCATCGGCGTGACCTCGGCCAAGCGCAGCGAGGCCTTGCCCAATGTGCCCACCATTGCCGAGCAGGGCGTGCCCGGCTACGAGGCCACCACGTGGATTGGCTTCTATGGCCCGGCCAACCTGCCCAAGCCGCTGGTGGAGCGCCTGAACCGCGACGCCGTGAAGAGCATGAACACGGCGGAATCCAAGGCTAACCTGGCGCAGAGCGGCACCACGCCCGGCACGCTGAATGCCGAGCAGTTCGGCGCGTTTATGCAGGCGGAACTAGTCAAGTGGAAGCGCGTGGCCACCGAAGCCAAGGTGAAGGTGGATTGAGATGAGCGACAACATGCTTGAACTGCTGGCCCCGCGTTCGGTTGCCATCCTTGGCGCCTCCGATAATCCGATCAAGGCCGGCGGCCGGCCGATCGATTACATGCGCCGCTACGGCTTTGCCGGGCGTGTGTATCCGGTCAACCCCAAACGCGCGCAGATCCAGGGCCTGCAGGCCTATCCCGAACTGGCCGCGCTGCCCGATGCGCCCGATGTCGTGGTGATCAGTGTCGCGGGGCAGGAGGTCGAACAGGCCATCGACCAGTGCCTGGCGGTCAATGCGCGCGCAGCGGTGATTTATTCCTCGGGCTTTGCGGAGCTTGGCGAAGCCGGCGCGGCGCAGCAGCGCAGGCTGGTCGAGCGCGCGCGCGCGGGCGGTTTGCGCTTGTTCGGCCCCAATACGCAGGGCGTGGCCAACTTCCGCGATGGCGCCATCCTGCATTTCTCCACCATGATCAACGAGGAAGCCGGCCAGGACGGGCCGGTCGCCATCGTCAGCCAGAGCGGCGCGGGCTCTTCCATCGTCTACGGTGGCCTGCGCCGCAAGGGCATCGGCGTGCGCTATATGGTGGCGACCGGCAATGAGGCGGACATCACTGCCGCAGAGGTGCTGCGCGCGGTCGGCGCCGATCCGGACATCCGGGTGCTGCTGCTCTATATCGAATCGCTGAAAGACCCGGCTGTGCTGGCGCAGGCCGCGCGCGTCGCGCATCAGCGCGACATTCCCATCCTCGCCGTCAAAGCTGGCCGCACGCAGGCCGGGCAACTCACCGCCAGCTCGCACACCGGCGCGCTGGCCGGTGAGGATGCACTAGCCGACGCCTTCCTGCGCCAGCACGGCATCCAGCGTGTGGCGGATTTCCGCGAGCTGGTCGAGTACAGCCAGGTGTTTATCGGCGGGCAGCGTCCGCGTGGACGCAAGGTAGTGGCGATCAGCAATTCCGGCGCCACATGCGTACTGGCGGCCGATGCCGCCGAGGATCAGGGCCTCGCGCTGTGCCAGTTCGAAGGCGAGGGGGAAGCCGCGCTCAAGGCAGTGCTTCCAGCGTTTGTGTCGGCGCGCAATCCGATCGACATGACCACTGCGCTGCTGGGCCAGCCGCACATCTACGGGCAGACGCTGGAAGTGGTGGCCGCGCAGCGCCAGGCCGACATGATCTACGTGGGCTTTCCTATCGGCGGCGAGGGCTACGACTTTGCCGATTTCTCCGCGCAGACCGGCCGCTTTGCCTCGGCCAGCGGCGTGCCGGTGGCGGTCAGCGCCAACCAGGAGTGGGTGGCGCAGGCGTTCCGCGCGCAAGGCGTGCCGGTGTTCGACAGCGAGCGTGCCGCCATGCGCGCGCTGGGCATGCTCGCGCGGCACGCGGCGATGAATGCCGCCGCGTTGGCCGAGCCCGCCGCGCTGCCGCCGGTGTTCGCCAAGGACAATGCGGCTCCCAACGTATCGCTCGACGAAGTGGCAAGCCTGGCGGCGCTGGCGCAGGCCGGTCTGCCGGTCGTGCGGCACCGCCTGTGCCGCAGCGTGGATGACGTGCGCCGCGCGCTGGGCGAACTGGGCACGCCAGTGGTTGCCAAGGGCGTTTCGTCCGATATCACGCACAAGTCCGAGCTAGGGCTGGTGCGCCTCGGCCTTGCCGACGAGGCGCAGGCACTGGCTGCCTTCCATGACCTGGACCGTATGCTGCGAGGGCTGTCTGCCAGCCAGGGCATCCAGCATGGCGGCGTCTTGCTGGCGCGCCAGCAACGCGGCGCTTTCGAGCTGGCGGTGGGCGCGCACATCGACGACGTCTACGGACCGGTGGTGATGGTGGGGCAGGGCGGCGTGCTGGTCGAAGCGATAGACGACGTGCAGTTTCTCGTCGCGCCCTTCAACGCCGCGCAGGCGCGCGAGGCCATCGGCCGGCTGCGCATTGCGCGCGCCTTCGGCGCGCTGCGCGGCATGGAGGCGGTCGATGTGGACGCGCTGGCGCAAATGCTGGTGCGCGTGGGCGACTGGATGGTGGGCGCGCAAGGACAGGTACGCTCGGTCGACGCCAATCCGGTCATGGTGAGCCGCGCCGGCGTGGCGCCGGTGCTGGTCGACGCGGTAGTGATCCGCGCGGGAGAGACTTCATGATTGCCACGACGAAGGCTTGCGAATCGGTACGTCCGTTGCGTCCCTTGCGTCCCTTGCGTCGCGTGCTGGTCGCGAATCGCGGCGCGGTAGCGGCGCGCATCATCCGCGCGCTGCGCGGGCTGGGCCTGGAATCGGTCGCGGTGTACTCGGATGCCGACGCTGGCTTGCCCTACCTGCGTGAAGCCGATGCCGCGCTGCGCCTGGGCGAAGCGCCGCCGCTGGCCAGCTACCTGGACCAGGACAAGCTGCTGGAAGCCGCGCGCGCCAGTGGCGCCGATGCGGTGCATCCCGGCTATGGCTTCCTGTCGGAAAACGCCGCTTTCGCCGAGCGCGTGGAAGCCGCCGGCCTGTGCTTTATCGGCCCGTCCCCGCACTGGATCCGGCGCCTTGGCCACAAGACCGAAGCGCGCGCTTTCATGGCTGCGCAAGGCATGCCGCTGGCGCCCAGCTCCGAGGTGCTGCCCGACGACATGGACACCGTCGCCGCTGCGGCAGAGCGTATCGGCTATCCGGTGCTGATCAAGCCCGCCGGCGGTGGCGGCGGCATCGGCATGGTGCCGGTGCGTGACGCGGCCGGCTTGGCCGCTGCCTGGCAGCAGGCGCGCTCGGTGGCGCAGCGCAGCTTTGGCCAGGCCGAGCTGTACCTGGAGAAGCTGGTCGAGCAGCCGCGCCATATCGAGTTCCAGGTGCTGGCCGACCGCCACGGCGGCGTGCGCATCCTGTGGGAGCGCGATTGCTCCGTGCAGCGCCGTCATCAGAAAGTCATCGAGGAAGCGCGCGCGCACGGGCTGGACCGTGCCGAGGTGCAAGCCATGGCGGCCAAGCTCTCGGCGCTGCTGTCCGGCATCGGCTACGACGTGATCGGCACGGTGGAAATGCTGCACACGCCGGCCACCGGATTTGTCTTCCTGGAGATGAACACGCGCCTGCAGGTGGAGCACGCCGTCACCGAGCAGATCACCGGCGTGGATATCGTGGCAGCGCAGATCCGGCTGGCGCGCGGCGAGCGCATCGATGATGTGCTGCCGGGCGGCCAGGTCCACGCGCAAGGCCATGCCATCGAGGCGCGCGTGTATGCCGAGGACCCGGTGCGCTTCTTCCCGTCGCCTGGCCCGCTGGAGGTGTTCCGCCCGCCGCAAGGCGAGGGCATCCGCGTGGAAACCGGCTACGCCGAAGGCGCCCGCATCACGCCGTACTACGACCCCATGCTGGCCAAGGTGATTGCCACCGGCGCCGATCGCGGCGAGGCCATCGCCACGCTGCGCGCGGCGCTGGGGGATTTCGCCATTGCCGGCGTCAAGACCAACATCCCTTTCATCCTGCGCGTGCTCGCGCATCCCGATTTCCTGGCCGGGCGCATCGATACCGCGCTCGCCCAGCGTGTGCTGGCCACGCCTGCCGCAGAGAACCCACAACCTACCCAGAGAGCTGCCTGATGAACAAGATCGAAGCCGCGGTAAGCGGCCATGTCTGCGCCATCCACATCGAAGTTGGCGCTACCATTGCGCCCGGCGACGCCGTGATGATGATCGAGTCCATGAAAATGGAGATACCGCTCGAATCCGAATATGCTGGCGTGGTCAAGGCCATCCTGGTGCGGCCCGGCGACGCCGTCGCCGAGGGCCAGGCGGTGGTGGAGCTCGCATAACGCGAAGAACGCGAATAAGGAAGAACTGTTTTGGAAAGTCCCGCTCAGATTGTCCCGGTAGCGCCGGGCACGCTCGAGAAACCCTACTTCGGCATCGACGTGCCGCTGATGCGCCATCTTGGCCTGCAGCCCGTGCGGATGGAAGAGGGCCTGTGCCACACGCGCCTGCCGGTCAGCCCGTTCCTGGTCAACAGCCGGGGCGACGTGCACGGCGGCACCTTGATGGCCACGCTGGATTTCACGCTCAGCGGCGCCGCGCGCTCGCATGCGCCGCTGGAAACCGGTGTGATCACCATCGATATGTCCACGCATTTCCTGGCTGCGGCACGCGGTGAACTGCACCTGGAAGCGCGCTGCATGCGGCGCGGCGCGCGCATCGCGTTTTGCGAGGGCGAAGTGAAGAACGCCGCTGGTGAAGTGGTTTGCGTGGCACGCGCGGCGTTCAAGCTGGTACCGCTGAGCAGCGGCGGGGACTGACGCCTCAGGCGTTGCCGCTGGCCGGACGGTAGACCTGGGCGAAGCGCGCCTGCTGGACGATGCCGTAGTCGTTCGGGGCGTATTGCATCAGCCAGTCGCCAGCTGCGCCATGCAGTACGTCGCCGCCGGCTGAGCGGGCAATGCTGAAATCCTGGTCCATGCGTTTGGCCAGCACCACGCCCGGGATGTTCTGGTAGGCGCCATCCTGGCCGTGGGTGCCGGCTTGCAGCGGTTCGTACTTGGGGTCGAAGCGTTCGCGGGACACGACCCAGCGGTCGCCGGTGGAGCCGGTGATGATGGCGTCGCCGGGCCGGTAGCGGTTGGGGCCTTCGAGGCTGATGAGTTCGCCGGGTTCTTTGGCGAAGGCTACCTGTACCACTTCGTGCTTTTGGTATGGGGCGGCGGTGGGGTCGGTGCGCAGGTCGATCTGGGTGAGGGTGGGCATGGTGTGGCGGATGTCGGGCTGGGGCGCAAATCATACCGCTGGTTCGCTCCCCTCGCCCACTTGTGGGAGAGGGGTCGGGGGAGAGGGCGGGCGCTCGTTCCGCCGGCGTGCTGGACAAATCCAAGGGCTCCGCTTCCAGTGGCTCCTAGCTAAGCCACCCCTCTCCGCGGCCCTCTCCCCCTGAGGGGAGAGGGAGAAACAGCCGTCGTCATGGCGCGCGGCTTTGGCCCGTTCGACGGCTTCGTCCAGGGCCGCTGGCTTGCTTCATCCCAGCACCCGCGGCGCAAAGCCGTGGTTCAGCGGCCCGTTGCCCGTCCCAAGCGCAAAGTCAGCTCCCGCCACAATCGCATCGGCCACGAAATCCAGCGCCACTTCCACCGCGTCTTCCAGCTTATCGCCCCTTGCCAACTGGGCAGCAATGGCCGCTGCCAGTGTGCAGCCGGTGCCATGCAGGTTGCGGGTGTCGACCCGCTGATGCCTGAACACGCGCACAGTGCCGTCGGCACTCAGCAACAGGTCGTCCAGGCCGGCATCGGCCGGATCCAGGTGCCCGCCCTTGAGCAGCACCGCCGGGCAGCCCAGCGCGACCAGGTCGCGTGCCGCCTGCTCCATTTCATCACGCCGGGTGATCTTGCGGCCCAGCAGGTAGGATGCCTCGGGCAGGTTGGGCGTGACCAGCACGGCGCGCGGGAACAGCAGGCGCACCATGGCCTGGGTGGTGGCGTCGTCCGCCAGGGTGGCGCCGGAGGTGGAGATCATGACCGGGTCCACTACCAGCTGGCGAATGCCATGGCGGTCCACCGCGGCGGCTACCGCCTCGACGATGGCGGCGGTGCCCAGCATGCCGGTCTTGGCCGCATCCACGCCGATATCGCTGGCAACCGCATCGATCTGGGCCGCCACCATGTCGGCCGGGATGGCATGCACGCCGGTCACGCCGAGCGTGTTCTGCGCCGTGATGGCAGTGATCGCGCTCATGCCGAAGCAGCCCAGCGCCGCAAAGGTCTTGAGATCGGCCTGGATGCCGGCGCCGCCGCCCGAGTCGGAGCCGGCGATGGTCAGGGTGCGCGGGGGGCGGTGTGTCGTCAGGGTCATGTGCTGGGCCGGCGGTCAAGAAAAATTCATGGCGGTGGCGGTGCCAAGCGTGCCGGGGCAGGCTACAATACCGCCACTCCGAGGAGCGTTGCAACGAATGGGCCTTATTGTGCCATTCGCCAGGCTCGGACTGTCTTCAACGGCGCTCGCTGATCCGTGGCATACACACGGAGGCGAGTCGACCTATCCGCCCGTTATGCAAAGGCCCTGGTTTTCACCATCCTTGCATGGCGCGGCCGTATTCCCCGCACTCGTCCTTCGTCGCCACTCTTCATCGGAGTGAAACATGAACGCAGTGACTGACCTGAAGAACGATTACCTCGTGGCCGACCTGGGCCTCGCCGGCTGGGGCCGCAAGGAAATCGCCATCGCCGAAACCGAAATGCCCGGCCTGATGGCCATCCGCGACGAGTACGCTGCCGCCCAGCCCCTGAAGGGCGCGCGCATCGCCGGCTCGCTGCACATGACCATCCAGACCGCCGTGCTGATCGAGACGCTGGTGGCGCTTGGCGCCGACGTGCGCTGGGCATCGTGCAACATCTTCTCGACCCAGGACCACGCTGCCGCGGCCATCGCCGCTTCGGGCACGCCGGTGTTCGCCTTCAAGGGCGAATCGCTGAAGGAATACTGGGACTTCACCCACCGCATCTTCGACTGGAAGGATGGCGGCACCCCCAACATGATCCTGGACGACGGCGGCGATGCCACGCTGCTGCTGCACCTGGGCGCCCGCGCCGAGAAGGACGCATCGCTGATCGCCAACCCGGGCAGCGAGGAAGAAACCTTCCTGTTCGCCGCGATCAAGGAAAAACTGGCCAAGGACCCGTCCTGGTACAGCCGTAACCTGGACGCCATCAAGGGCGTGACCGAGGAAACCACCACGGGCGTGCACCGCCTGTACCAGATGGCGCAAAAGGGCGAGCTCAAGTTCCCCGCCATCAACGTCAACGACTCGGTGACCAAGAGCAAGTTCGACAACCTGTATGGTTGCCGTGAATCGCTGGTGGACGGCATCAAGCGCGCCACCGACGTGATGATCGCCGGCAAGGTTGCGCTGGTGGCCGGCTACGGCGACGTGGGCAAGGGCAGCGCGCAGGCACTGCGTGCCCTGTCGGCCCAGGTGTGGGTGACTGAAGTCGACCCGATCTGCGCACTGCAGGCCGCGATGGAAGGCTACCGCGTGGTGACCATGGAATACGCTGCCGACAAGGCCGACATCTTCGTCACCTGCACCGGCAACTACCACGTCATCACCCATGACCACATGGCCAAGATGAAGGACCAGGCCATCGTCTGCAACATCGGCCACTTTGACAACGAGATCGACATCGCCTCGCTGGAAAAGTACGAGTGGGACGAGATCAAGCCGCAGGTCGACCACGTGGTGTTCCCCGCCGTTGGCGATCAACCCAGCAAGAAGATCATCATCCTGGCCAAGGGCCGCCTGGTGAACCTGGGCTGCGGCACGGGCCACCCGTCGTACGTGATGAGCAGCTCGTTCGCCAACCAGACCATCGCCCAGATCGAGCTGTGGCAGGAACGCGAAAGCGGCAAGTACCCGGTCGGCGTCTACACGCTGCCCAAGCACCTGGACGAAAAGGTCGCGCGCCTGCAGCTCAAGAAGCTCAACGCGCAACTGTCCGAGCTGACCGAGCAGCAAGCCGCCTACATCGGCGTGAGCAAGCAAGGCCCGTACAAGGCCGATCACTACCGTTATTGATCAACCGCCGGTTCGTCAGCCCGCGGCGCCCGCGCGCAGCGGGCGCCGTGCCCCGAATCTGCCCCGAATCCGTTTTACCCAAGCGAAGGAGTCGTCATGAGATTGTTGGCCGTCTGGATCATCAACGCCGCCGCGCTGTTCCTGGTGGGCAGCCTGATCGATGGGATTCATCTTGGCGGCTTCGGCTCGGCCATGATCGCCGCGCTGGTGCTTGGCCTGGTGAATACCTTGATCCGCCCGATCCTGGTGATCCTGACCTTGCCGGTGACGCTGCTCACGCTTGGCCTGTTCATCTTCGTGATCAACGCGCTGCTGTTCCTGTTCGTGGGCAAGCTGCTGGCCGGTTTCGTGGTCACCGGCTTTGGCGCGGCCCTGCTTGGCTCGATCCTCTACAGCGTGATCTCCTGGGCCCTGTCGAGCGTGCTGCTCGGCGAACGCCGCAGCGCCTGACGCCGTCCGGCGTCCCATGCCAATTTTTCAGCGCGCCGCGCCATAGGCGGCGCGCCACCATCATGCAAGACCGCTACTTCAGCTTTGAATTCTTCCCGCCCAAGACGGCGGAGGGCGCCGAGAAGCTGCGCAACACGCGTGCGCAGCTCGCTCCGCTGCAGCCCAAGTTCATCTCGGTGACCTTCGGCGCCGGCGGCACCACCCAGCAGGGCACGCTGGACGCCGTGCTGGAGATCCAGCGCGAAGGCATCGAGGCCGCGCCGCACTTGTCGTGCGTGGGGTCCTCGCGCGAGAGCATCCGCAATATCCTCAAGACCTACCGTGAAGGCGGCATCCGCCATATCGTCGCGCTGCGCGGCGACATGCCATCGGGCATGGGCGAGATCGGCGAGTTCCGCTATGCCAACGAGCTGGTGGAGTTTATCCGCGCCGAGACCGGCGACTGGTTCAACATTGAGGTGGCGGCTTATCCCGAGTACCACCCGCAGGCCAAGTCGCCCCGCCACGATCTCGAGAACTTCGTGCGCAAGGTCAAGGCCGGCGCCGACTCGGCCATCACCCAGTACTTCTTCAACGCCGATGCGTACTTCCGTTTCGTCGAGGACGTGCGCGCCATGGGTGTGGACGTACCGATCGTGCCGGGCATCATGCCGATCACCAATTCCTCGCAGCTGATGCGCTTCTCCGAGATGTGCGGTGCCGAAGTGCCGCGCTGGGTGGCCAAGCGGCTGGAAGGCTTCGGCGATGACCGCGAATCGATCCGCGCCTTTGGCCTGGATGTGGTCACCGCGCTGTGCGAGCGCCTGCTTGCGGCCGGCGTGCCGGGGCTGCATTTCTATACGCTCAACACGGCCAGCGCGACCAAAGCCATCTGGCAGCGCCTGAAGCTCTGAGGCATCCGCCCGCGCCCGCGCCATGCCAGCCCGCCGCCCCGATCCCTTCATCGACCATCTGCTCGAACTGCTGGGGCCGCTAGCGGCGCGCATCGGCCCGATCACCACGCGCCGCATGTTTGGCGGCCACGCCCTGTACTACGACGGCCTGGTGTTCGCGCTGGTGCTGGGCGGGCGCTGCTACCTGAAAGTGGACGACCAGACGCGCGGGGGCTTCGAGGCCGAGGGCGGCGAGCCGTTCCGCTACAGCCGCAACGGCCGCGAGGTCTCCATGCAGCATTACCTGAGTGCTCCACCGGCCTGCCTGGAGTCGGCCGAGGCCATGACAGCCTGGGCGCGGCTTTCCGTGGAGTCCACGCTGCGGCTGGCCAATCAGGCGGGCTGAGGCGCTGCCGGGCGGTGGCATACTTTGGCCCATGGCCACCGACCCTGCCACCGTCACCGCCACGTTTCGTTTCTACGAGGAACTGAACGATTTCCTGCCGCGCGCGCAGCGCGGCCGGGATTGCGTGTGCGCCTGCGCGCGCGCCGCCACCGTCAAGCACATGATCGAAGCGCTGGGCGTGCCGCACACCGAAGTGGAGCTGATCCTGGTGAACGGCGAGTCATGCGGCTTCGAGCGCCTGCTGCAGGATGGCGACCGCGTCTCGGTCTATCCCCAGTTCGAAGCCTTCGACGTCACACCGTTGCTGCGCGTGCGCGCCGAGCCGCTGCGCGCGACCCGCTTTGTTGCCGACGCCCACCTGGGCGGGTTGGCGCACCTGCTGCGCCTGACCGGCTTCGACACGCTTTACGACAACCATTACGCCGATAGTGAGATCGAGGCCATCGCCATGCGCGAGGGCCGCATCGTGCTCACGCGGGACCGCGAGCTGCTCAAGCGGCGCGGGGTCACCCATGGCTGCTACGTGCGCGCCATCAAGGCCACACCGCAACTACGGGAGATTTTCGCGCGGCTCGACCTGGCCCGTAGCGCGCGGCCGTTCTCGCTGTGCCTGGACTGCAATGTGCCGCTACGGGCGATCGACAAAACCGAGGTCGACGGCCGCGTGCCGCCGGGCGTGCTTGCGCGCCAGGAGCGGTTCGTGACTTGCGATTGCTGCCAGCGAGTGTTTTGGGAGGGATCGCATTGGCGGCATATGCGGGATTTGGTGGATGAGTTGGTGCCTGTGGGGCGTTGTTTGTAGTTGGTGGCTTGTTTTTTTGGGGTGTGGTCGCTGTTTTTTTTAGCGGCGTTGGTTTTTGGACCCAAGGGCCATACGACATCCCCCTGCGGGGGCTGCCGGTCACTTTTCTTTGACCGGCAAAGAGGG
>NZ_JBXAOE010000028.1:0-119244 GCF_058802485.1 Cupriavidus sp. GW822-FHT02D05
CCCCGCAGGGGGATGTCGTATGGCTCTTGGGTCCAAAAACCATCGCCGTACAAAGAAACAGCAGACCAACCCCGCAGAGCGATATCGTATGGCACCTTGGGTGCAAGATGCCACCGCCGCTTACAAACCCTTCAACCCCTTCAAATCCTCCTCAGCAAACACCTCCTCCGCCATATGAAAAGCCGAATTAGCCGCCGGCACGCCACAATAAATAGCGGTCTGCAATAGCACTTCCTTGACCTCGTCGCGGCTAACCTTGTTGTTAGCCGCGGCGCGCAAATGCAGCTTGAGCTCTTCGCCGCGGTTAAGCGCCACCATCATGGCGATGGTGATCAAGCTACGCGAATGGCGCGGCAAGCCTTCGCGCGTCCAGATCTCGCCCCATGCATAGCGCGTGATCAGGTTCTGGAACTCTTCGGTCAGCGGGTTGAGCTTGGCCAGCGAGCGATCCACGTGGGCGCTGCCCAGCACCGCGCGGCGCACGGCCAGGCCGGCCTGGTAGCGCTCGCCATCGTTGGCGGGGCGGCTGGCGGGTTGTTGCGCATCGTCGCCCAGGAAGTCCAGCAATGCCTCGGTGAAGCGCGCGGGCTGTTCGCGGTTGGACAAGTGGGCCGCTTCCAGTTCGAGATAACGCGCGCCCGGAATGGCGTCGGCCAGGGCGCGCCCTTCCGCCGCGGTCGTGGACGGGTCCGCGCTGCCGGCAATCACCAGTACCGGCACGGGAATCGTCTTGACCGCTTCGCGCAGGTCGGCGTCGCGCACCGCGGCGCAGTTGGCGGCATAGCCCCGGGCATCGAGGCCGGTCAGCACCTGGCGCAGGTCGTCCAGTTGATTGCCGGCGGCGCTGACGAAGGCAGGCGTGAACCAGCGCTGCAACGAGCCTTCAACCAGCGGCGTCATGCCGTCGCGCAGCACGCCTTCGATGCGCGTGTTCCACGCCTCGGGCGTGCCGATCTTGGGCGCGGTGTTGGCCAGCACGATGCGGGTAAAGCGCTGCGGTGCGTTCACGCCCAGCCACATGCCGGTGAGGCCGCCCATCGACAAGCCGCAGAAGGCGGCCTTCTGGATCTGCAGGGCATCCATCAGGGCGATGACGTCGCTGCCCAGTTCCGCCACGCTGCTCGGGCCCGGGGGCAATGCGGACTGGCCGTGGCCGCGGGTGTCGTAGCGCAGGATGCGGAATTGCTGGCCCAGCGCTTCGGCCTGCGGCGCCCACATGGTGTGGTCAGTGCCCAGCGAGTTGGAGAAGATGAGGACGGGCGCGGATGCCGGGCCTTCCAGAGTGTAGAAGAGGCGGTTGCCGGCGTGGGTGATGAAGGGCAAGGTGGTCTCCAGAGAATTCGGTTTGCGATTCAGTTACGTGTTCTTCGTGTGTACTTGGTGTGTCCCTCAAGCGCCTGTGGCTGGGTTCCCGGGACGCTCAATGCTGGCCAGCTTCCTGCCGCCAGGCCGCCAGGACCGCATCGACGAATCCCGCTGCCTGCCCGGCATAATTGGCCGGATCGCAAACCCGGTCCAGCGCCGCCGCATCCATCAACCCCGCATGCGCTGCGTCCTCGGCCAGGGTCGCGCCCAGGGCTTCGCGCAATGTCGTGCCTTCGGCAACGGCCCGCCGGCAGGCGCCTTCCACCAGGTGATGCGCGGGCAGCCGGCCAATCTTGCCGCCGAGTTCCAGCATGGCGGCTTCCGCCAGGATCAGCCCGTGCGTCACACCCAGGTTGGCGCGCATGCGCGCGGCATCCACCTGCAATCCTCCCACCACTTCCAGCATCTGCCGCAATGCCCCTGCTGCCAGCGTGCCGATTTGCGGCAAGGTGTCCCATTCCGCCTGCCAGCCGCCCAGCGCGCGCTCGTGCTCCTGCACCATGCCGGCCAGCATGGTCGCCACCAGCGGCGGCACGCGCACGGCGGCGGTGAGCACGGCGGCGCAGCCAACCGGGTTGCGCTTGTGCGGCATGGTGCTGGAGCCGCCGCGCCCGGGGCCGGTGGGCTCCGCGACCTCGGCGACTTCCGTTTGCATCATCAGCGACACGTCGCGGGCGATCTTGCCCAGCGTGCCGGTGAGCATGCCGAGCGTAGTGGCTACCTCGACCATGCGATCCCGGTAGGCATGCCAGGGCGTGGGCGCCACCGCCAGCGAGAGCGCGCGGCCAAGCGCCGTTGCCACTGCCGGCGCCTCGGTGCCCAGGCTAGCCAGCGTGCCGGCGGCGCCGCCGAATTGCAGCGTGGCGGCCTGCGTGCGCGTGGTGTCGAGGCGGCGCAGGTCGCGGCGCAGGGCATCGAGCCAGCCGGCGGCCTTGAGGCCAAAGGTGGTGGGCAGCGCGTGCTGCAGCCAGGTGCGCGCCACCATCGGCGTGTCGCGGTGCTGCGTGGCGAGCGCCGCGCAGGCATGGCCAAGGGCCTTGAGATCGGCGTCGACCGCCTGCAAGGCTTCACGCAATTGCAGCACCATGCCGGTGTCGATCGCGTCCTGGCTGGTGGCGCCCCAGTGCACGTAGCGCGCGGCTTGCGCGTCGCGCGCGGCCACGCGGGCGGTGAGTTGCTTGACCAGAGGAATGGCAAGGTTGCCGCCTGCCACGGCGGCGGCGGCCAGCGCGTCGAAGTCGATCTCGCCGGCGCGGCAGGTGGCGGCGATCGCCTCGGCGGCGTCCACGGGGATGACCCCGCAGCTGGCTTCGGCGCGCGCCAGCGCGGCTTCAAAATCGAGCATGCGCTGCACGGTTGCCGTATCGGAGAAAGCGGCCAGCGTGGCGGCGCTGCCGAACATCGGGTCGGTCAGTCGGGATGAAGTCGGCATCGAAACAGGTTCGCATCGGCATGGAAAAACCCCAGCGCCGGGCCACGATGGGCCCGGCGCCGGGGCTTGGTTCAGCGCGGGCGCGCTGGCAATGGCTGCGCGCGGGATCAGATGTCGAAGAAGACCGTCTCGTCCTGGCCTTGCAGCACTACCTGCCATTGCAGCCTGCCTGCGCCTGTCTGCTGCGCCACCAGCGTGTGGCGGCGCGCAGCGGGCACCTGCGACAACGCCCAGTCGCGGGCGTTGGCCTGCGCTTCGTCCGGGAAGTATAGGCGCGTGGACAAGTGCTTGAGCAGGCCGCGCATGAACAGCGAGACGACGATATGCGGCGCCTGCGGCCGGCCGTCGGGGCCGGGCACGGGGCCTGGCTTGACGGTGACGAAGCGGAAGCTGCCGTCGGGCCCGGTCGGCAGCCGGCCAAAACCGGTGAAGCCAGGCACCAGCGCCGTCTCGGCGCCGTCGCGCGCATCGTCGGGGTGGCGGTAGCGGCCGGCCGGGTTGGCTTGCCAGATTTCGACCATGCCGTCGGGCACGGGATCGCCCTTGCCGTCGATCACGCGGCCTTCGATCACGATGCGCTCGCCCGTCAGTGCCGGCGCCTCGGCGGTCAGGTCGGCGCGGTCAAGGCCGGACAGGCCGATATGCAGGTAGGGTCCAACGGTCTGGGATGCGGTGGCGTACAACATGGCTTACTCCATCGGCGTGGCATCGCGGCCACGCAGCACGATATCGAAACGGTAGCCGAGCGCGTACTCGGGGACCGTGGTTTCCCAGTCGAAGGTGGACACCAGGCGATCGCGCGCCTTGGCGTCGGGCACGCAATTGAAGATGGGATCGAAGGCGAGCAGCGGGTCGCCCGGGAAATACATCTGCGTCACCAGCCGCGTGGCATAGGCGTTGCCGAACAGCGAGAAATGGATATGCTGCGGCCGCCAGGCGTTGTGGTGGTTACGCCAGGGATAGGCGCCCGGCTTGATGGTCTTGAACTGGTAACGGCCCTGTGCGTCGGTCACCGCGCGGCCTTCGCCGGTGAAATTGGGATCGAGCGGCGCGTCGTGCTGGTCCCGCTTGTGCACGTAGCGGCCAGCGGCATTGGCCTGCCAGACCTCGATCAGCGCGTTCGGCACGGGACGGCCGTTTTCATCGAGCACGCGGCCGCTGACCAGGATGCGCTCACCGATGGGTTCCCCGGCGTGGCCGGCGGTAAGGTCGCTGTCGCCGTTGCGCACGAACTCGGCGCCGAACAGCGGGCCGGTGACCTCGGACAGGGTCTGGTTCAGCGCCACCAGCGGCTCGTTGGGCGAGCGCAGCGCTGTGGAACCGTAGGGGTCAAAGCGGTATTCCGGCTGGGTGTCCCAGTAGTGGCGGCGATATTGCGCCAGCCCTGGCGGCAGCTTGATGGGCGAGTCGGCCATGATACGTGTCTCCGTGGGGTGGAATTTTCATTACTTTATTTGCAGTCACGGCGCATGTATATTGAGTTTTTTGACTATTTGCATAACTTTTAGATATGCTGCCGCCCTTCCGCAACCGTGTCCGCCTGCGCCACCTGCATTGCTTCGTGGCCGTGGCGCAAACCCAGCACCTGGGCCAGGCCGGGGAGCAGCTGGGCCTCAGCCAACCCGCCGTATCCAAGACCCTGACCGAGCTGGAAGCGCTGCTCGGCGCACGTTTGCTGGCCCGCGGCCGGGCGGGCACCGAGCTGACCGAGCTGGGCCAGCGCTTCCTGCGCCACGCCCTGCGCGTGCTGGAAGACCTGGACGAAGCCGCGGTCAGCGTGACCGGTGCGCACGCCGCGGGCCTGGAGCACATCCGCGTCGGCGCCCTGCCCAGCGTCGTGCCCGACCTGCTGCAGGAAGCCGTGCTGGCCTTTCGCCGCACGCATCCGGACGTGGGCCTGGCGGTGCAGACGGGCATGAACCGCACGCTGATCGACTGGCTGAAGGCCGACGTGCTCGATATTGCCATCGGCCGCATGGACAATCCGACGGTGATGGAGGGACTCTGGTTTGAAATGCTGGACGCCGAGCCACTGCTGCTCGCCGTGCGCAAGGGCCACGCGCTGGCGAAAGCGCCCCCTTCCCTGACGGAGATCATGGCTTGCCAGCTGGTGGTCCCCGCGCAAGGCTCGGCACCACGGCACAGCGCCGAGAGCCTGCTGGCCCGGCACGGCTTCATGCTGCCACCGGGTGTGCTAGAGACCTCGGACGCTTACCTGGGCCAGTTGGTCGCCCTGAAATCCGACGCCATCTGGCTGGCGCCGCGCTGCGCCATGCGCCAGGCGCTGGAAAGCGGCGAACTGGTGCTGCTGCCCATCTCCGGCCAAGGCAGCGAGGAACCGGTCGGGCTGTTGCGCCAGGGCGGCCGCGAGCTCGGCGCCGCCGCCGAGGCCTTTGTGCAGGACCTGCGCGAGCGCGCCGCGGCACGCTCGCACGGGCTGGCTGGCAAAACGAGGGCATAGCCGGCGGCTACATCTCCGTCGCGTCCTCGACGCCCTTGCCGGCCGGACGGGCCACGTCCGGCGACAGTTGCAGGAAGATCCACGCAGAGGCCGAGGTAATCAGCCCTACGCAGATAAACGTGGCATGGAACGCCGGCAGCGCGCTGGTGGCGCCGTGGCGGCCAAAGGTGCCCTGGAAGGTCGCCAGCAACGCGCCGGCCGACGTCACCGCCAGGCTCATCGACAGCATCTGCACCATCGACAGCAGGCTGTTGCCGCCGCTGGCCCCGGCCGTGCCGAGGTCCTTCAGCGTGACCGTGTTCATGGCGGTGAACTGGATCGAATTGACCATCCCGAACAGCGCCAGCTGCACCAGTACCAGCGCCAGCGGCTGGGTGGGCGAGATCAGCGCGAACGAGGCCATCGCCAGCCCCACGAGAAAGGTATTGGTGACCAGCACCTTGCGATAGCCATGACGCTCGATCAGGCTCGTGGCAAGCCGCTTGGACGCCATGCCCGCCGCCGTGATCGGCAGCATCATCATGCCCGCCTGGAACGGCGAGTAACCCAGGCTGACCTGCAGCGTCAGCGGGATCAGGAACGGCATGGCGCCGTTGCCGATGCGCGCAAACAGGTTGCCCAGCAGCCCCACGCTGAAGGTATGGATGCGAAACAGCCGCAGCGCAAACAGCGGCCGCCGCCGCCGCGACGCGTGCAGGACGTAAGCCGTGAGTGAAGCCATGCTGGCAATCAGCAGCATCAGCACGGTGGCATGCTCGAAGCCAAGCTCCGCCAGGCCATCCAGCGAAAACGAAATCGTCAGCATCGAGATCGCGAGCAACAGGTAACCGCTCAGGTCGAACGGCGCCACCCCGTGCAGGCGCGCGTTGGGCATGTAGCGCATGGTGGCCAGCCCCCCTAGCAGCCCCACCGGCACATTGATCAGGAAGATCCAGTGCCAGGAAAAGGTCTGGGTCAGCCAGCCCCCCAGCGTCGGCCCGATCAGCGGCCCCACCATGCCCGGAATCGCCACAAAGCTGAGCGCCTGCAGGTACTGGTCCCGCGGGAACGTGCGCAGCACCGCCAGCCGCCCCACCGGCAGCAACATCGCGCCACCCACGCCCTGCACCACCCGCGAGACCACCAGCCACGTCAGGCTATTGGAATAGGCGCAAGCCAGCGAGCCAACGACAAACAGCACGATGGCCGTCTGGAAGATGGTGCGGGTACCAAAGCGGTCCGCCAGCCAGCCCGACGCCGGAATGATCACCGCCATGGTCAGCGAGTAGGCAATGATCACCGACTGCATCCGCAGCGGGCTCTCCCCCAGGCTCCTGGCCATCGAAGGCAATGCCGTGTTGACGATCGTGGAATCCAGCGTCTGCATGAAGAAACCGATGGCGACCACCCACAGCATGATCCTGCGGGTGCGGTCGTCGGTGGCGAGCGGAGTGGTGTCTTGCATGGAATGTGGGCGTAGAACGGCGCTGGGGCGGCTGTCGGGATAGTGTAGACCAGCGACCACGGGCCCGGTGCCGATGCCGACGACATCCGCACGGCAAGGCATGCATGCCGCCCGCCTTCAGATCTCCGCCCGCAGCCCCACAAAAAACCGCCGCCCCGGCGCCGGCTCGAAATACCGGCCATTGCTCTCGTTTACGATCACCGACCCGATGTAATGCCGGTCGGCAATATTGTCGATGCGCCCATAGGCATACCAGCGCATGCGCCCCACGCGGAAGTTATAGCCGGCGCGCAGGTTGAAGGTGGCATAGCCCGGCGCATATTGCGTGTTGAGGTCGTCGGCGAACACGCGCCCTTCCACGCGCATCTCCACGCCCAGCGTGAGGTCGGCTACCGGCTTGTACGTGGCCTCGGCAAACAGGCTGTGGCGAGCGGTGCCGGGCAGGCGGTTGCCAGAGGCTACCGTTGCGCCCTGCGCATTGCGAAAGGCGTCGCCAAAATAGGCGTCGAGCCAGGTGTAGGCCAGGCCGGTGCCGTAGCGCTCGCCGGGGCCGTAGGTGCCGCGCCATCCCAGCTCCAGACCGCGCCGGTGCACACCGTTGACGTTCTGGTAGACGGAGCGGCCGTTGTCGTTGGACAGCGGCACGATCTCGTTGTGGCTGCCGGCGTCGAACACCGCGGCTTCCAGCCGTTGCCCTTTGCCTTGCCATTTGACGCCGATCTCGCCCTGGCGGCTGGTGGAGGGCTGCAGCCCGAGGTTGGTGCCGATGCCGCCGCGGCCGTAGGCGACTTCGGTCAGCGTCGGGGTTTCGAAGCCGCGGCCAAGGTTGGCGTAGACATTGAGCGAGTCCACCGCCTGCCAGACCACGCCGAGCACCGGGCTGACGTTGTTGTAGGTGGCGGTGCCGCTGTCGTCGGGGCTGGCGGCGGTGATGTAATGATCGTCGATGCGCAGCTTGACCTGGCTGGCGCGCACGCCGCCGACCAGCCGCCAGGAGGGATTCCAGGTCCAGTCGAACTGGGCGAAGGCGCCCAGGCTGCCGGCCTTGTCGGTTTCGTCGCGGCGCAGCGCGCCCTGCGTGCCGTTCTGGTTCACGAAGCCGGTGCGCGCGTCGCGCATGCCGTCGGCGTCCACGCCGGCGCTCCATAGCAACGGCAGTCCGGCTACCGTGGTGTTGTGGTGCCAGGACATCGCACCGCCGCCGTAGGATCTGTCGATATCCACGATGCCGCCCGCCGACGAGGGCGCGATGCCGCTGAAGCCCAGGTACTGGGTGAGCTCGCGGGTGCCGCCATAGAGGCGGAATTCAAGGTTGTCCTGCTCGCTCAGGCGCTGCTCGACCAGCACGCCGCCCTGGTTCTGCCGGACGGTCTTGCGGGTATTGAACTGGGTGGCCAGCGGCACGACCTGGCGCGGGTTGGCGTCGGCCTGGGCACGCGTGAGGCCGAGCGGGTCCTGCGCCTGGGGCTGGTCGAAGGCGTTGAACAACAGCGTGACACGGGTGCCGGTGACCGGCTCTGCCACCACCTTGGCGTTGAGCTGACGGCGCCGGGCCGCGCTGTGGTCGCGGTAGCCGTCGGTCTCGAACGTCCATGCATCCAGCACGCCGCCGATCTTGTCGTTGCCGCCGCCCACCGTCACGCCGGCCATCCATTGCCCGTCGGAGCCGAACCCGGTGGTGGCGCGCGCCATCGGCGCCTTGGGTGGATCGGGCGTGAAAATCTGCACGACACCGCCCGACGCATTGCCGTAGAGCTGGGCAAAGGGGCCGCGCAACACCTCGATGCGGCTGGCATTGGTGAGATCGGCGGTGGAGGCCTGGCCCTGCCCGTCCGGCATGGTGGCTGGTATGCCGTCCACGAACAGCCGCACGCCGCGCACACCGAATGTGGAGCGGCTGCCGAAGCCGCGCACCGCAAGCTGCAGGTCTTGCGCGTAATTCTGCCGCTCGCGCGCGGCCACGCCGGGCACGAGCGGCAACAGCTCAGACAGATTGATCAATGGGCTGGGCGTGCTCAGCGAATCGACGGGAACGCTGTCGATTGCGGCCGGCGCGTCAAAGCGCTTTTGCTCGGCGCGGCTGACGCTCACCACCACGTCCGGCAGCATTTCCTCGGCAAAAGCCGCGCCGGGCGCGGCGGTAAGCATCGCCGCCGCCAGGCAGCACAGGCGGTGCGAAGCCTCTGCGGAAACCGGTTTCCTGCTTCGCCCACCGCCCTTGTTGCCTGCCATATCCCTGCCCTGAGTTTGTTGATTGCTTCCTTTGCTGCTGCGCGGGCGACCTGCCCGGTTGCTACTTGGCCATTGCCTGGGCCTTGGGCCGGATGGCGTCTGCGGTGCCCTGGATAAATGCCTTGATCTTCTCGACATCGTCCGCGCTCAGCTTGCCGGTGAAGTCTGGCATGCCGCGCGCCATGGCGGGTCCCTTGAAGATGAACTTGTCGAGATTTTGAATATAGGCGGTATTCATATAGCCGAGGTTGGGAATATTGCCGCCGCGGTCCACACCGGGCACGCCATGGCAGAGCACGCAGTTGCTGACGTAGAGCGCCGTGCCGGCCGCGACGTTGGCCGGGTCGTACTTCACGCCCGACAGCAGTTCACCCGCGCGGTACTGCACGAACGCGGGCATGGGCGCCTTGCCGCCAACCGCAAAGGTGTAGACCGTGCCCGGCCCCTGGCGCTCGGTGGCGCGCTGGGCCTGCCCGTAGACGCCCCCCCAGCCGACGGCGACGGACACGTACTGCTTGCCGTCCACCAGATAGCTCACGGGCGCCGCGATCACGCCGGTGCCCGTGGGCGACTCCCACAGCTTCGCACCGGTGGCGGCGTTGTAGGCGATGAAGCGGCCATCGGCCGTGCCCTGGAACACGAGGTTGCCGGCGGTGGTGAGCGTGCCGCCGTTCCACGGCGAGACCTGCTCCTGCGTCCAGACGGCCTTTTGCTGCACCGGGTCCCAGGCGATCAGGCGCCCGAAGGGCTGGCTGGTGGGCGGCTCTGCATTGAGGAACTTCGCCGTGTTCCACCCCACGTTGCCGTGCGGCTGGCCGGGCTGCTTGCCGTTGAACGTCCAATTCTTGTCGTCCATCAGGTTGAGCGGCACATGCTGCGCGGGCAGGTAGACCAGGCCGGTCTGCGGGTTGAACGACATCGGATGCCAGTTGTGCGCGCCGTAGGGCCCGGGGATGGCGTCATAGGGCTTGTCGGTGGCGCGTGCCTCCGGCAGCTCGATCGGGCGTCCGTTCTGGTCGTAGCCGCTGGCCCAGTTCACATCGACGAAGTTCTTGGCCGAGATGAACTGGCCGTTGGTGCGGTCGATGACGAAGAAAAAGCCGTTCTTGGGCGCGTGCAGGATGACCTTGCGCGCCTTGCCGCCAATATTCAGGTCGGCCAGGATCATGGGCTGGGTGGAGGTGTAGTCCCAGTTGTCGCCGGGCGTCTCCTGGTAGTGCCAGACGTATTTGCCGGTATCCGGATCCAGCGCGACGATGGAGGCCAGGTAAAGGTTGTCGCCGCCGGCCGGGCTGCGCTTGCTGCGCGACCAGGGCGAGCCGTTGCCGGTGCCCACGTACATCAGGTTGAGCTCGGGGTCGAAGGCCAGCGTGTCCCATGCGGTGCCGCCGCCTCCGGCTTCCCAGTACTTGCCGGCCGGGTCCCAGGTCTTGGCCGCCTTGGCCATCGACTCGTCCTCGAACGGCTTGCTGGGGTCGCCGGGCACGGTGAACCAGCGCCATTTCTGCTCGCCGGTGCCGGCATCGTAGGCGGTGATATAGCCGCGCACGCCGTACTCCGCACCGCCGTTGCCGATGATGACCTTGCCCTTGAACACCCGCGGCGCGCCGGTGATGGTGTACGAGTGGGTGCGGTCGATGATGGTGTCCTTCTCCCACAGCTTGCGGCCGCTGCCGGCATCGAGCGCGATCAGGCGGCCATCGTAGGAGGCGACAAAGACCTTGCCCTGGTACAGCGCCACGCCACGATTGACCACGTCGCAACAGCCCTTGTAGCCAATCGACTTGTCGACCTTCGGGTCGAAGGTCCAGATGTGCTTGCCGCTGCGGGTGTCGATGGCATGCACCACGCTCCACGACGCGCTGACGTACATGATGCCGTTGACTACCAGCGGCGTGGCTTCCACCCCGCGCGTGGATTCGAGATCGTAGGACCAGGCCAGCCCGAGGTCCTTCACGTTGTCGGCATTGATCTGCGAGAGCCGGCTGAAGCGGGTTTCCGCGTAGTCCAGGCCGTAGCTGGGCCAGTCGGGTGTCTTGGCGGCGTTGCCTTCGATGAAGGCGCCGTCGACGCTTCGGGTGACGCTACGGATGTGATCGGCGCTGGCCACCTTGGCCGGCGGCTTGGCCTGCGCCGCCGCCAGCGAGAACGCCGCCAGCCCCGCTACCAGCACTGCCACCTTGCGTGACAGGCCTGCTTGATTGCCAGCGCGCTGCGCAACGCGCGGCCAGCAGGAGATAACCCGCTCGGGTTCTTGGCTCATTGTGTCTCCTCTTTTTTACTTCTTCTTCGGGGGAAGCCAGGCTGGTTCTATGCCAGCGGCTGGCCAATGGCGCGACGGACATCGCCCGTCGCGCCACCGGATTGCAGCAGACCTAAGAATGGCCGCAGGGGTAGGTTTTACCCACTCGGGATTACCCGCAGAGCGAACGCCCCCACCACGCGCGGCGATGCCGCTCAGTAAGCCATGCAGACCGACTTGATCTCGGTATAGGCCTCGATGGCGGAGCGGCCATGCTCGCGCCCGACCCCGGAGGCCTTGTATCCACCAAAAGGCATGTTGGGGTCCACGATGTTGTGTGTATTGACCCAGACCGTGCCAGCATCCAGGCCATCGACCAGCCGCTGCACCGCGCGCAGGTCGTTGCTCCAGATGCTGGCGCCCAGGCCATACTCGGACCGGTTGGCCTCGGCCAGCACGGCCTCGGGGTCGTCAAACGGCATAGCCACCACCACCGGGCCGAAGACTTCCTCGCGTACCAGCGTCAGGTCCTTGCACGCGGCGTTGGCCACCACGGTGGGCCGCACGAAATAGCCGGGGCGGTCCAGCGTAGTGCCGCCCGCGACGATGTCCGCGCCTTCGCTGCGCCCAGTGCCGATCAGCCCCATGACCTTGTCGCGGTGACGCGACGACACCAGCGGCCCCATCTGGCTGGCCGGATCGAGCCCGGAGCCCAGCACCGTGGCATTGGCCACCTTGCCCAGCCCCTCGACCACCTGGTCATAGTGGCGGCGCGCCACGTACAGGCGCGAGCCGGCCGTGCAGACCTGGCCCTGGTTGAGGAAGATGGCGCCGGCCGCGCCCTGGATGGCATGCGCGGGATCGCAGTCATCCAGCACGATGACCGGGCTCTTGCCGCCGAGCTCCAGCGACACGCGGCGGATATCCTGGCCGCAGCGCGCACCGATCAGGCGCCCCACTTCGGTCGAACCGGTGAAGGTAATCTTGTTGACGCCGGGATGCGCCACCAGCGCCGCGCCGGGCACGCCGTCGCCGGTCACCACGTTCAGCACGCCCGGCGGGAAGCCCGCTTCCAGCGCCAGCTCGGCCAGCCGCAACGCGGTGAGCGGCGTTTCCTCGGCCGGCTTGAGCACCACGGTGCAGCCGCAGGCCAAGGCCGGAGCGATCTTCCAGACCGCCATCAGCAAGGGGAAATTCCACGGCACGATGGCGCCCACCACGCCGACCGGCGAGCGCCGGGTCATGGCGCTATAGCGCG
This sequence comes from Cupriavidus sp. GW822-FHT02D05, assembly GCF_058802485.1. NCBI lineage: Bacteria > Pseudomonadati > Pseudomonadota > Betaproteobacteria > Burkholderiales > Burkholderiaceae > Cupriavidus > Cupriavidus sp. GW822-FHT02D05. The sequence goes on from NZ_JBXAOE010000028.1 coordinate 12,435, forward strand.
TGCCAGGGGGAAACGGTACCGATACGTCCAGCGTGCTGCCTTCGATCTTGGTGGCCCAGCCGGCCATGTAGCGCAGCCATTGCGCGCTGCCGCCCACCTCCAGGCCTTGCGAGAACGCCAGCAGCTTACCGTTGTTAAGGGTTTCAAGCCGGGCTAGTTCGTCGCCGTGCTGCTCGACCAGGTCGGCCAGCTTGAGCAGCAGGCGCTCGCGCTGGGCCGGCATCATGGCGCGCCACGTGCCGCCGGCAAAGGCGCGCCCGGCCGCGGCCACCGCCGCATCGATATCCGCCGCGCCGCCCGCGGGCACGCGCGCGATCTCCTCGCCGGTGGCGGGATCGAACACGGCGAAGGTCTCGCCGGACTCGGCCTGGCGCCACTCGCCGTCGATCAGCATGGCATTGCGGATGGCCTGGTTCAGGCCGCTGCGGGCTTCCTTGGGTGCATTCATCTTCGTCTCCGGTTGGTCTTGGCTGGTGCCTTGTTATGGAGATCGAAGTTAACACCACGGCCCGATCATGGCTTGTCTGGCCGTGCACAAAGCTTGTCGATGCGTGCAAAGCCTGGGAAAGGCTAAAGCTGAAGCCAATGGCCCTTGGCACAACAACGCCGCAACGCGCGCCCGCCCTCTCCCCCGGCTGCTCTCCCACAAGTGGGAGAGGGGAGCCGACCAGCGGAAGAGTCAGAGCATCGATTCAGTGTAGCCGTGTGACCCGCCCCCAGGCGGGGAACACCCCAGCGCAATGCGAAGCGAGCCGTCAAGGTGTGCCAAGGCCGTATGGGGCGCCTCGGGATTCGGCGAAAAGAGCGGAAAAGAGGGACCCATGTCTGAGTATCGCCTTAAGGCGATGCGAGTTTGGGTCCCGGCCGCTCTTTTCGTCGAAGCCCGAGGGGGTAGTCGCCCCATCCGGCGCGCCTTCTTTGCCTACTTTCTTGGCAAGACAAGAAAGTAGGTCGCCGCCCCGCAGGGGCGGTGAAACTGTAGTTGACTTTGACGTTAAGCAGTCGCAGTTAAGCTGTTGCAGCTGCCCTTGCCCCCAAGCAGCCACAAGCAGCCACAAGCAGCCACAAGCAGCCACAAGCAGCCACAAGCAAAACCCACTCCCCTCAAACCGTCATATTCATCATTTCCTGATACGCCGCCGTCAACCGATTCCGAACCTGTACCCCGGTCTGAAACGAAACATTAGCCTTCTGCATATCGATCATCACATCGTTGAGCGATACACCCGGCTTGCCAAGCTCAAAAGCCTCGGCCTGCCCATAAGCCTTCTCCTGCACGTTGCTGATGCGCGCCAGCGAACGCTGGAGCTCGCCGGCAAAACCGCCGGAAGAAACGGCGGAAGCCTGGCTTTCCTGCCCGGTGGCGCTCTGGGCCAGCCCGCGCAGTTGCTGCAACATGCCGTCGATGGAAGAGATGGTAGTCATGGCGATCCGCTTGGAACCCGCCCCGCCCTGGCCAGCCGAAGCCCGCCCCGGGGGAAACCGGTTCGAAAATGAGTCATTGAGGGTTGCGCCGGGCACCCGCCCGGGCTGCTGCCGGCAAACCTGGCGCAATGCGCCGCCTATGCCACAAATACCGCATCCGCGCGCGCCGCCTGTGCCAGCCCCCGAAGCGTACTCGCGGCGTCACCTGGGCCATTGCGGGAATTCGGGTGGAAAACGAGGCCTATTCGCCGGATTGTCTGCACCCGCCTTGGATGATCATCGATACCGTGCCGAATCTGGGATGCCGCTTACCTTTGCGCGCCCGGTCCGGACCCGAATCTCATCAACTATCGCGGGGAGTACGCGTGTTTTGTCAGCAGCGTGATCTTAGCCATGCCGAAGCCAGGGTTAGCCAGGCCAGCCGGGGTGGACAGGGCAGCCAGAGCGGCGCCCGCCATCCGGCCCAGCCGATCCTGACCCATGCCGGCCCGGCCGTGACGGGGGCGCGCGCATGAACGCCGTGGCAGCCCTGTCGAACAAGTCCGAGCTGTTCGAGCGACTCAAGACCAATCCGCGCCTGCCCCTGATGCTGGGCGGCGCGGCCCTCGCCGCAGCCATCGCGGTGGGTGTGCTTTGGTCGCGTGCGCCGGACTACAAGGTGCTCTACAGCAATCTGTCCGAGCGCGACGGCGGTGCCGTCATCGCCTCCCTGCAGCAGATGAACGTGCCGTACAAGTTCGCCGAAGGCGGCGGTGCGGTAATGGTACCCTCCGAAAAAGTCCACGAAACGCGGCTGCGCCTGGCTTCGCAGGGCTTGCCCAAGAGCGGCACCACGGGCATGGAACTGATGGACACGCAGAAATTCGGCATCAGCCAGTTTGCCGAACAGGTCAACTACCAGCGCGGCCTCGAAGGCGAGCTGGCCCGCTCGATCGAATCGATTGCGGCGGTGCAGTCGGCGCGCGTGCACCTGGCCATTCCCAAGCCGACGCTGTTCGTGCGCGAACGCCAGAAGCCGACCGCCTCGATCGTGCTGCAACTCTACCCGGGCCGCGCCATCGATGACGGCCAGGTCGCCGCGATCGGCCACCTGGTTTCGTCCAGCGTGCCGGAGCTCACGCCCAAGGCCATCTCCATCGTCGACCAGCACGGCAACCTGCTGTCCGGCAGCGGCACCAACGAGCGTATGCTCGACGCCGGCCAGATCAAGTACGTGCAGGCGCTGGAGCGCAACTACGCGCAGCGCGTGGAGGCCATCCTGGCCCCGATCCTCGGCCAGGACAACGTGAAAGCGCAGGTGACCGCCGACGTGGACTTCTCCATCGTCGAGCACACGGACGAATCCTACAAGCCGAACCAGGACCCGACCCGCGCCGCCATTCGCAGCCAGCAATCGAGCGAGTCGAGCCAGCAAGGCGCGGCGCCGGTCGGCGGCGTGCCTGGCGCGCTGTCCAACCAGCCGCCGGCACCGGCCACGGCCCCGATCGCCACGGCCCAGCCGCCGCGCCCGGGCCAGCCGAACCAGCCGGGGCAGCAGCCCGGCCAGCAAGGCCAGGCCGCGGGCCAGGCCCAGGGCGGCGCCACCGCCACGGCCCAGACCGGCCCGAGCAGCAACCGCCACGACTCCACCACCAACTACGAGCTCGACCGTACCGTGCGCCATGTGCAGCAGGCACCAGGCGGCGTGAAGCGCCTGTCGGTGGCCGTGGTGGTCAACTACCGTCAAAAGGCGGGCGCCAACGGCAAGATGGTGTCTGAAGCCCTGCCCGCCGCGCAGCTCGCCCAGATCGAGAACCTGACCAAGGAAGCCATGGGCTTCTCGGCCGACCGGGGCGACTCGCTCAATGTGGTCAACAGCCCGTTCACCGTGGACAACGACATCAAGCCGGAACTGCCGCTGTGGAAGCAGCCGGAAATGATCGCCCTGGCCAAGACCGCCGCCGGCTACCTGCTGCTGGCGCTGCTGGCGCTGTTCGTGTGGTTCAAGGTAGCGCGTCCGGTGCTGCGCAAGTACACCGCGCCGCCCCTGCCGCCGCCACAGGAAAAGTCGGCCGACAACGAAGCCATTTTGTTGCCGCCTGAAGAGCCGGCAAATCCGGAAGTCCTGCGGCTTGCCGCTAAATATGAAAGCGATCTCGCCCTGGTGCGTGACGCCGCGCAGCGCGACCCGCGCCTGGTTGCTAGTGTGATCAAAAACTGGATGGCTAGCGATGACCGATGAAGGATTGCAGAAGAGCGCCATCCTGATGATGTCGCTCGGTGAAGACGCCGCAGCTGAAGTATTCAAGCACCTTGGCCCCCGCGAGGTGCAGAGCCTGGGCTCGGCCATGGCCACGCTCAACTCGGTGACGCGCGAGCAGATGTCCGCCGTACTGGCCGAGTTCCGCCAGGAGACCGAGCAGTATCTCGCGCTGAATGTGGACTCGAGCGCCTTTATTCGCAGCGTGCTGAACAAGGCGCTGGGCGAGGAGCGCGCGGTATCGGTGATCGAGGACATCCTCGAGTCCCGCGACCCGGGCGCCGGCATCGACTCGCTGAACTGGATGGATTCCACTTCGGTGGCAGAACTGATCCGCGACGAACACCCGCAGATCATTGCCACCATCCTGATCCACCTGGACCGGCAGAAGTCGTCCGAGATCATCGCCATGTTCACCGAGCGCCTGCGCCAGGACGTGATCCTGCGGATCGCCACCTTCGGCGGCGTGCAGCCTGGCGCCCTGCAGGAACTGACCGACGTGCTGACCAAGCTGCTGGCGGGCCAGAGCCTCAAGCGCAGCCGCATGGGCGGTGTGCGTACGGCGGCCGAGATCATCAACCTGATGAGCACGGCCCACGAAGAAGCGGTGATCGAAGGCGTGCGCCTGCACGACGGCGACCTCGCGCAGAAGATCATCGACGAGATGTTCCTGTTCGAGAACCTGATGGAAGTCGACGATCGCGGCATCCAGCGCGTGCTCAAGGAAGTGGCCACCGAATCGCTCATCGTCGCGCTCAAGGGCGCGCCGGTGGAGTTGCGCGACAAGTTCATCCGCAACATGTCGACCCGCGCTGGCGAAATGCTGCGCGAAGACCTCGAAGCGCTGGGCCCGGTGCGGGTCTCGCAAGTCGAGGCCGAGCAGAAGAACATCCTCCAGGTGGTACGACGCCTGGCCGAAGCCGGCGAAGTTGTAATCGGTGGTGGCGACGATGCCTACGTCTGAACGTGCCCTGCGCCAGTTCCGGGGCCTTGCCTCGGACAGCGATTTTGTCGATGGTCGCAGCGAGCTTCGCGGCGATCATGCCAGCGATGCCGGCGATGGCCGCGCAGCGGGCAACCGCGGCGCGCCACGCCAGGCTGGCTTCGAGAGCTTTGCCGCGCCGGCGGGCCGCGCCCCGCAGAAAAACGGCTGGCAGCGCTGGCAGATGGTCTCGCTGGATCCGCGCAAGGCCGCGCCCGCTCCGGCAGAATTCATGCCGCTGGAGCCCGCACCGCCCCCCATCGACTTTGCCGCGCTCGACGCCATGCGTGAAGGCGCGCGCAAGGAAGGCTACGCCCAGGGCTATACCCAGGGCCAGACCCAGGGCTACGGCGACGGCCACCGCGAAGGCTATGCGCGCGGCCTGGAAGGCGCACGCACCGAAGCCGCCCACCTGCAGCAACTGGCCGCCACCTTCAGCCACGCGCTTGGCCGCGTTGACGAAGAAGTGGCCCAGACCCTGATTTCACTGGCGCTGGATGTGGCGCGCCAGCTCGTGCAGCAGGCCGTGCAGGCCGATCCCGCCGTGCTGCTTCCAGCGGTGCGCGAACTGCTCGCGGCCGAGCCGGCGCTGTCCGGCTCGCCCTGCCTGCTGCTCAATCCCGAAGATGTCACGCTGGTGGAAACCCACCTGACGGGCGAGCTTCAGGCCGCCGGCTGGAGCGTGCGCGCCGACCCGGCCATCGCGCGCGGCGGCTGCGTGGCGAGTGCCGCCAGCGGCGAGCTCGATGCCACGCTGTCCACGCGCTGGAGCCGCGTAGTCAAGGCGCTCGGCCGTGACGACCCGTGGGAGCCGCCGCATGCCTGATACCTCGGCCAACACTTCGGCCAATACTTCGGCCAATACTTCGGTGAATACGGATTTCACCGCCGGCCTGCATGGCCAGCGCTGGCGCGATGCGCTCACCGCGGCCTCGGCCGGCATTGCCGAGATCGACAGCAAGCGCAGCTGCGGCCGCCTGACCCGCGCCGCCGGCCTGGTGCTGGAAGCCGTGGGCCTGCGCCTGCCGGTCGGCAGCGATTGCCTGATCGAGCTGCCGGGTGGCCAGTTGCACGGCAAGAACACCGGCCCGCGCCTGGCCGAGGCAGAAGTCGTTGGCTTCGGCGCCGACCGGCTCTACCTGATGCCGCAATCCGACGTGGTAGGCCTGGTGCCCGGCGCGCGCGTCTATCCGCTCGAGCCCACGCCGCTGCCCAGCGGCGACACCACCCCGCGTGAGCCGGGCTCCAAGCGCCTGCCGGTGGGTGAAGGCCTGCTCGGGCGCGTGCTCGATGCTGCCGGGCGTCCGCTGGACGGCCTGGGCCCCATCACCGCTGCCACGGAAGTCACGCTCGGCGGCACGCAGATCAACCCGCTGTCGCGCGCGCCTATCGAGACCGTGCTCGACGTGGGCGTGCGTGCCATCAACGGCATGCTCACCGTGGGCCGCGGCCAGCGCATGGGACTGTTCGCCGGCTCCGGCGTGGGCAAGAGCGTGTTGCTGGGCATGATGGCGCGCTACACCAGCGCGGAAGTGATCGTGGTCGGCCTGATCGGCGAGCGCGGCCGCGAAGTGAAGGACTTCATCGAGAACATCCTGGGCCCCGAAGGGCGCGCGCGCTCCGTGGTGGTGGCGGCACCTGCCGACACCTCGCCGCTGCTGCGCATGCAGGGCGCCTCCTATGCCACGCGCCTGGCCGAGTACTTCCGCGACCAGGGCCGCCACGTGCTGCTGATCATGGACTCGCTCACGCGTTACGCCATGGCCCAGCGCGAGATCGCCCTGGCCATCGGCGAGCCGCCCGCCACCAAGGGCTATCCGCCCTCGGTGTTCGCCAAGCTCCCCACACTGGTGGAGCGTACCGGCAACGGCGCCGAAGGCGGCGGCTCGATCACGGCCTTCTACACCGTGCTGACCGAAGGCGACGACCAGCAGGACCCGATCGCAGATTCCGCGCGCGCCATCCTGGACGGCCACATCGTGCTCTCGCGCAGCCTGGCGGAATCCGGCCACTACCCCGCCATCGACGTGGAAGCTTCGATCAGCCGGGCCATGACGGCGCTGATCGAGCCGCCGCAGTTCGCCTCAGTGCGGCGCTTCAAGCAATTGATGTCGCGCTACCAGCGCAACCGTGACCTGATCAGCGTGGGCGCGTACGTGCCGGGTAACGATCCGGAGCTGGATCTGGCCATCCACCTGCATCCACAGATGGAGGCCTTCCTGCAGCAAGACATCCATGAGCGCGCCGGCTACGACGCCTCGATCGGCCAGTTGCATAGTCTCTTCCAACGGAGTGAACATGGCTAAGCCATCTGCATTGAATACCTTGGCCGACCTGGCCCAGAACGATACGGATGCAGCCGCGCGCGAGCTGGGCCGGCTGCAAGGCCTGCGCAACCAGGCGGAGCAGCAACTGGCCGCGCTCACGCAGTACCGTCAGGAATACCGCGAGCGCATGCAAGCCATCGCGCAGGACGGCATGACTTCCACCCGCTGGCAGGACTTTGCACAGTTCCTGGCCTCGCTCGATACCGCCATCCGCCAGCAGACCGAAGCGCTGGCCCGGGCCGAAGCCCAGTTGCTCGCTGGCCGCGCCAACTGGCAGCAGCAAAAGCGCCGCCAGAGTTCCTTCGACACGCTCATTACCCGCGCGGATACGCGCGAGCAGATTGCCAGCACGCGCCGCGAGCAACGCGACACCGACGAATACGCAGCCCGCGCCGCCCGCCTGCAAGTTGCAGGCCGCCACCGCTAAGCCGCCCAGACAAACCGAGCCCGAACACATGATCGACATCAGCCAGATTGTCAGCAATGCCGCCGCGGCCGCCACAGCCGCCTCTTCGCGCAGTACCAGCAACACCAGCAGTGCCGACGCGCAGCAGCAAGGGTTCGGCGATGCGCTGGCGCGCGCCCGCAACGACGACCGCACCAGCACCAATAGCACCAATAGCACCAATAGCAGCAACGCCGGCAATGGCAGCGCAAGCAACGCCAGCAGCAACAACACCAACAACGCGTCCACACGCAACGACGCCGGCGGCCAGAACGCCAACGCCGCCAATCAAGGCACGCAGTCCAGCACGGTAGCCACCAAGCCGTCACGCCGCCAGGACAAGGACGACGAGACGTCCGAGAACCAGGCCGCGGATCCCGCCGCACAGTCCGCCGCCGCCGCGCTGGCCGCCCTGCTCGCACCGCAACCGGCCCAGCCAGCACAGCCTGCCGCGCTGGCAGCCAACGGCGCGCTGCCGGGCTCGGCTGGACTGCCCGGCACTGCTGCCCTGGGCGCACAAGCCGGCTTGAAGGACATGAAGGACCCGGCGCTCGCCAGCGCCGCGGCCGCTACGCCCAATGCGGCCGCACCGGCGACCTCGGCCGCCGCCGATACGCTGGCCACCATCGCGTCCCAGCGCGCCGCGCTGCAGGCCGTGCCGCAAACCGCGGCCAGCACCCAGGCGGCAACCGCGGACAAGCCCGCCGCAACACCCGGCACCGACGCCACCAAGACCGCCCCTGACCTGGCCGCGAGCCTCAAGGCCGCCATGGCCGGCCAGCAAGGCGGCAATGGCCAGGCCTCCTCCGGGCAGCAGGACGCCTCGCTCGGCCAGCCGTACAAGGCCCCGCTGCAGCTTGGCGATGCCGGCAAGAACAACGCGCCTGCGGCAGCCACCGCCGCCGCGCCGGCCAACCCGATGCAACTGGCGGCAGCCATGCGCGCCGCCGAGCCGGCCAGCACCGAAGCCACGCCCGCCGCCGTCACGCCGCTGATGGCGGCCGGCAGCCTGGCCGCGAGCCAGGCGCCGACTTCCGGCGGCCTGTCGCCGACCACCTCGCTGCCGATCGCGCCGCCCGTGGGTGACGGCCAGTGGCCGCAAGCGCTGGGCCAGCAGATGGTGCGCCTGTCGACCCAAGGCAACCACACCGCCGAGCTGCAGCTCAATCCGCCCGACCTCGGCCCGCTCAAGGTCGTGCTCAACGTCGTCAACGACCAGGCCCAGGCCCAGTTCGTCTCGCCGCATGCCGCCGTGCGCGCCGCGGTCGAAGCCGCGCTGCCGCAACTGCGCACCGCGCTGGCCGACAACGGGATCCAGCTGGGCCAGACTTCGGTGGGCGCCGACGGCTTTGCCGGCCAGGCCGGCAACGGCCAACAGCAGCAACGCCAGCCGGGCAACGCGCAGAACGGCTTTGGCACGTTGGCCGGTATCCCGGCAGCCCCGGTCAATGCCGGCCCCGTGGCCCCGGTGGCGCGCACCCTCGCACGCGGCGAAGTCGACACCTTCGCCTGACCGCCCGGGCGGGATGGAGGCTCGGGCGCACACGCCCGGGCATGCCACGCAGCCCAGCGCATTCGCGCTTACCATGTCGTTTTAGAGCAGGGCCGCAGCCACCAAGGCTGGCGCGCCCCGCCCGCCAGGACGCCATGACCTTCGACCTGTTCGATTCCCTCCCCCAGGACGCCCCCCGCGCCGAGCCCATCGTGCCCGGCGCAGTGGTGCTGCGCGGCTTCGCACGGGAGCATGAATTAACCCTGCTGGATAACGTGCGCGCCATTGCCACGCAAGCGCCGTGGCGGCACCTCATCACGCCGGGCGGCCTGCGCATGTCGGTGGCCATGACCAACTGCAGCCAGTTTGGCTGGGTTTCGGATGTCACCGGCTACCGCTACGAAGCGGCCGATCCCCTCAGCGGCCAGCCCTGGCCCGGCATGCCGGATGCCTTCCTGGCGCTGGCGCGCGATGCGGCCGCCACGGCCGGCTTTGCCGATTTCCGGCCGGACGCGTGCCTGCTCAACCGCTATGCGCCGGGCACCCGGCTCTCCCTGCACCAGGACCGCGATGAGCTCGACCTGCGCGCACCCATCGTCTCGGTGTCGCTTGGCCTGCCGGCCGTGTTCCTGTTCGGCGGCCTTGCCCGCGCCGAGCGCCCGCTGCGTGTGCGGCTGGCGCATGGCGATGTGGTGGTATGGGGTGGCCCGGCCAGGCTGGCGTTCCACGGCATTGCGCCGCTGGCCGACGGCGATCACGCGCTGGTGGGCCGCGAGCGGATCAACCTGACTTTCCGCAAGACGCGCTAACGGCGTGCCGGGCGCATTGGCAGGCGAGCCTCAGCCGATCTCATCGAGCAACGCCAGCCGGCTATCGTCGGGAAACGCCTTGACGCGATACCTGGCAGGATACTGCGCCTCCGGCTCCATCAGGTCACCCAGCATGGCCAGCGCCTGCTGCCAGCCCACCACGCGCGTCTGCCCCATGCCATCGGCCGCATCGGGCCGTACCAGGGCAATGCGATCCGCGCGCGGCAGCGAAGTCTCCACGCCGCACGTCCAGGTGGTGATCGAAAACGAGGTAAGCGGATCGTCCTGCCGCCCATAGAGCAGGTAATTGGCCAGGAAGACATCGGCGCCATCGCGCTCGTTCAGGCGGTCCAGGGCGGCCTTTTGCGTGTCGTATTCTTCCTTGCGGTACAGCCGCGCCAGATGGGCAAGGTGCCGTGCAGCCTCCTCGCCGGACGGGACGAAATGCAACACCTCGGTCCCCGTGGGCACAGCGTGCGCCACGCCCCCGGGCTGGTAGCGGAACATGGCCGGCGAGATCGCGCGGCCCTGGCGGGATGCCTGCAGGCTGAGCTCGACCATGCGCAGCTGCCCGGCATCATCCTGGTCGCCCGTCACCAGCAGCACCTCGCGGGTTGGCATCATGAACACCGGACGACCGCGTACCGGTACCCGCTCCAGCACATCCGGCAGCAGCGCGCGGCTGGCCTCGTAGCCGTCGCTCCAGGCGCCCTGGTAGACGCCTTGCGCGACCGGGACGAAGGCTTCGCCGGTGTGGTCGCGCAGGTTATCGCCCGCGATCTGCAGCGCCTGGCCAAGTGTCACCTGCCAGGAGGCGGAGGGGCCATTGAGCAGCGTCGACGTGGTTTCCGGATAGTCCACCGCCAGCAGGATCACGCAATCCTCGCCGAAGGGCAGGTAGGCGACATCAAAGGTCGAAGGATCGCCTTCCGTGCGCAAGTGGTGCAGCCGGATCTCGTCGATCAGCGAGCGGCTTCGGATCAGCGGGCGCAGCATGGGCCGGGCCTCGGACAGCAAGGCCGGCGTGGCTTGCCCGCTGGAACACAAGGTGGCCACGAAGCCATGCAGCACCTTGTCGCGCTGCGCGCCAGGCGCCTCGCAGTACGCCCGGTAGGCGTTATGGAGGTTGAAGAAAGCGTTGCGCCCGTGCTCCAGCCGGAACTCGTCCGCGTTGACATCGAGGCGCCCCTCAAAGCCCTGGCGCCGGGCAGCGGCAATGAACAACGCCGCGAAACGATCCGGCGGCGGCTTGCGCAGGAAAAACGAATCGAAGAAACCCATGGCGATGGCGTGGCCCGGATGTTGACTGGGAGGTTGGCCTGGATGACAGTGCTTACACCTTACCCCATGTCCCGGCGTTTCGGCATCCTCGCCGTGCTCCGCCATGCGCCCTGCCGCGCGGTGTTGCGCTGCCATGTTTTCCGCTATTCTTGGGCTCGCCGCGGCGCCGGGCCGACCATCCCGCCCGTGGCCCCCCCCCCCAGGATCACAGGAAACCCGAATTGACGCGCATCTGCCTGAACATGATCGTGAAGAACGAGGCCCCGGTGATCGCCCGCTGCCTCGCGTCCGTCAAGCCATGGATCGACCGCTGGGCGATCGTCGACACCGGGTCCACCGACGGCACCCAGGCGCTGGTGCGCAAGATCATGGGGGACCTGCCCGGCGCGCTCCATGAACGGCCCTGGATCGATTTCGCGCACAACCGCAACGAGGCCCTGGCGCTGGCGCGCGCCGGCATGGAGGGCGCGGCCGGTGCCGAAGACTACGTGCTGTTCATCGATGCCGATGAAACCCTGCGCATGCCCGAAGGATTCCGCTGGCCCCGGCTGGCCGACGACGGCTACCGCTTCCAGTGCGAGCTGGGCGGCTGGCAATACCAGCGCAACGCCCTGGTCAAGGCGGGCCAGCCCTGGCGCTGGGAAGGCGTGCTGCACGAATACCTGACGCAGGATCCGGCGCACGCCTGGCAGCACCTGCCCGGCCCCGCCATCGTGGTCTCGCGCGATGGCGCCCGCGCCCGGGATCCGCAGACCTACCTGCGTGACATCGAAGTGCTGGAGCGCGCCCTGTGCAAGGATCCGGCCAACGCGCGCTACTGCTTCTACCTGGCGCAGAGCTACCGCGACGCCGGCAAGCTGGAAGCCAGCCTGAAGCAATACCAGGTGCGCGTGGCCATGGGCGGCTGGGAGGAGGAGCGCTGGTTCGCGCTGTTCCAGATCGCGGTGCTGACCGAGCGCCTTGGCGCCGACGCCGCGCATGCGGCAAACCCAGCCTACGCCCCCGGTGCCGTACGCGATGCCTACCTCGCTGCCTACCAGGCGCGCCCCGCGCGTGCCGAGCCGCTGTGCGAACTGGCCCGCTACCACCGGCTGCGCGGCGAGTTCGCGCAGGCGCACCTCTACGCCCAGCAGGCCGCGGCCATGCCCTGCCCGGCCGATACCCTGTTTGTCGATGCGTCGGTCTATGCCTGGCGCGCGCTCGACGAACTCACGGTCAGCGCGTACTACATCGGCGCGCTGGCGCAAGGCAAGGCCGCCTTGCAAAAGCTGCTGACCGAGGAGCGTTTCCCGCCCACCGAAAGCACGCGCATCCAGTCGAACCGGCCTTACTACGGGCTGTAGCTTTTCATCCCGGGCCTGCCTTAGCCTGCCTTGGCCGCCCCACGGTCCACCCAGTTGACCTTGGGGAACTTGCGCGCGAACACCTCCGGCATCGGCACGACCTGCTTGCGCTCGTAGCTGAAAAAGACAAAGCCGGACTTGGCCATGGCCACCAGCGCCTGGTCTGCCGGGCGCGTGATGCGGAAGGTGATATCGCCGCCATAGCGGTTGAAGTCCATCACCCCCACCTCGAACAGCAACTGGTCGCGGGCATGGGCCTCGGTGCGGTACGTGGTGGCCAGGTCGGTCACGATGATGCCCACCTGGTCGGTCTGTGCATCCGGCTCGTCTGCCGTGCGCAGGTCGAACAGAAAGCGCGCCCGCGCCTCGGAAATCATCGAGATCATCGAGTCGTTGCCGAGGTGGTTGGCGGAGTTGATATCGGTCACGCGCACCGTCAGGTGGGTGGAGTAGCAGAATTGGTCTTCGGGGAATTCGAGATTTAGGCGGGCCATGATGTGATGGGGGAAACTCAGTGAGTGATTGTTGCTGTTTCTTTTTGCGGCGTTGGTTTTTGGACCTGCGGGCCGTACGACATTGGTCTTTGGGGTTGGTCACTGTTTCTTTTTGCGGCGTTGGCTTTTGCACCCAACAGCCATACGACATCCCCCTGCGGGGTTGGTCGCTGTTTCTTTGAGCGGCGATGGCTTTTGCACCCAACAGCCATACGACATCCCCCTGCGGGGGCTGCCGGTCACTCTTCTTTGCGTCGGCAAAGAAGACTAACGAGAAGAAAGCCGACCCTGCCGGGAGCAGAGCAATCGGGCTTATGCGGGGCGGTGGTTTCGTCGTACGGCCCGGAGTGTTGGCTGGCCTTTGCCATACCGGCTTGGAGGGCATCGCAAATGCATGATCCAATGGTCACGTGGTGGTGCCCCTGATCGCTTTGCTCGGTGCGCGTTCGACCATCTGCCGATACCGGCGCGGACCATCACGACACATCGCCTGCCAATGGTTTCGTGGTGGGGCGGGCGCGGTGGTCAGGGCCTTGGGTATATCAAGCCGGTGCCACCGCGCCCACGACGGAACCGGTGCGCCTGCAACTTCGTGGCCGGCCACGCCGCGAGCGACAGACGGCTTGAAGCAAGTGGTGTCCGCTACCGGGGGCCTCACCACGAATCCCAGAAGCCGGCAGGTTCGTGGCCAGTCAATCCGGTACCGGCAGAAGCCCGCAGAACCGCTGGCCATACGACGAAACCAGCACCCCTAGCACCCGCGATTGCTCTGCCCCCGGCAGGGTCGGCTTTCTTCTCGTTAGTCTTCTTTGCCGACGCAAAGAAGAGTGACCGGCAGCCCCCGCAGGGGGATGTCGTATGGCCCTTGGGTGCAAAAGCCATCGCCGCTCAAAAAAACAGCGACCAACACCGCAGGGGGATGTCGTATGGCCCTTGGGTCCAAAAACCAACGCCGATGAAATAAACAGCGACCAACCCCAAAGACCAATGTCGTACGGCCCGCGAGTCCAAGATGCCAATACCGCCAGCAAACCATAAAAGAAAAGCCCCGCAAGGGGCCTTTCAAACGTACGGCTGGAAAACCAGGACAGCTTAAACCGTCACCGTATCCGCCACGCCCTTGAAGTCTTCAATCTTGTCGAAGTTCAGGTACTTGTAGATCTGATCACCGTTGGTGGCCAGCACGCCCATGTCCGACATGTACTCTTCCTTGGTCGGAATACGACCCAGACGCGAGCAGATCGCGGCCAGCTCGGCCGAACCCAGGTACACGTTGGTGTTCTTGCCCAGACGGTTCGGGAAGTTACGGGTGCTGGTCGACATCACCGTGGCGCCTTCGCGCACTTGTGCCTGGTTACCCATGCACAGCGAGCAGCCCGGCATTTCGGTGCGGGCGCCGGCCGTGCCGAACACGCCGTAGTGGCCTTCTTCGGTCAGTTGCTTGGCGTCCATCTTGGTCGGCGGGGCAACCCACAGCTTGACGGGGATGTCGCGCTTGCCTTCGAGCAGCTTGGAGGCTGCGCGGAAGTGGCCGATGTTGGTCATGCACGAACCGATGAAGACTTCGTCGATCTTGGCGCCAGCCACTTCCGACAGGGTCTTGACGTCGTCCGGGTCGTTCGGGCAGGCCACGATGGGCTCATGCACGTCGGCCAGGTCGATCTCGATCACGGCGGCGTACTCGGCGTCCGCATCCGGCTCCAGCAGCTTGGGGTCGGCCAGCCAGGCTTCCATGGCCTGGATACGGCGCGACAGGCTGCGCGGGTCTTGGTAGCCTTCGGCGATCATCCACTTCAGCAGCGTGATGTTGCTGTTGATGTATTCGATGATCGGTTCCTTGTTCAGACGCACCGAGCAACCGGCGGCCGAACGCTCGGCGGAAGCGTCGGACAGCTCGAACGCTTGCTCGACCTTCAGGTCGGGCAGGCCTTCGATTTCCAGGACGCGGCCCGAGAAGATGTTCTTCTTGCCTTGCTTGGCCACGGTCAGCAGACCCGACTTGATGGCGTACAGCGGAATGGCGTTGACCAGGTCACGCAGGGTGACGCCGGGCTGCATCTTGCCCTTGAAGCGCACCAGCACGGATTCCGGCATGTCCAGCGGCATCACGCCGGTGGCAGCCGCGAACGCCACCAGGCCCGAACCCGCCGGGAAACTGATGCCGATCGGGAAGCGGGTGTGCGAGTCGCCGCCGGTGCCAACGGTGTCGGGCAGCAGCATGCGGTTCAGCCACGAGTGGATCACGCCATCGCCCGGGCGCAGCGAGATGCCGCCACGGGTGCTGATGAACTGCGGCAGCGTGTGATGGGTCTTGACGTCGACCGGCTTCGGATAAGCGGCGGTGTGGCAGAACGACTGCATCACCAGGTCGGCCGAGAAGCCCAGGCAAGCCAGGTCCTTCAGCTCGTCGCGGGTCATCGGGCCGGTGGTGTCTTGCGAGCCCACCGAGGTCATCTTCGGTTCGCAGTAGGTGCCCGGGCGGATGCCCTTGCCTTCCGGCAGGCCGCAGGCGCGGCCAACCATCTTCTGGGCCAGCGTGAAACCGCGGCCAGTGTCGGCCGGGTTGTGCGGCAGGCGGAACAGCGTGGACGGGGCCAGGCCGAGCGCCTCGCGGGCCTTGGCGGTCAGGCCACGGCCAACGATCAGGGGAATACGGCCGCCGGCGCGCACTTCGTCGAACAGCACGTCGGACTTGACGGTGAACTCGGCGATGACCTGGCCGTTCTTCAGGGCCTTGCCATCATAGGGACGCAGCTCGACCACGTCGCCCATTTCCATCTGCGACACGTCCAGCTCGATCGGCAGTGCGCCGGCGTCTTCCATGGTGTTGTAGAAGATCGGGGCAATCTTGCTGCCCAGGCACACGCCGCCGAAACGCTTGTTCGGCACGAAGGGGATGTCTTCGCCGGTGAACCACAGCACCGAGTTGGTGGCGGACTTGCGCGAGGAACCGGTACCGACCACATCGCCCACGTAGGCGACCAGGTTGCCCTTTTCCTTCAGCGATTCGATGAACTTGACCGGGCCGCGCTTGCCGTCTTCTTCCGGGGTAATGCCCGGGCGCGCGTTCTTCAGCATGGCCAGCGCGTGCAGCGGGATGTCGGGGCGGGTGGTGGCGTCTGGCGCCGGCGAGAGGTCGTCGGTGTTGGTTTCGCCGGTGACCTTGAACACGGTCACGGTCAGGCTTTGCGGCACTTCCGGGCGGCTGGTGAACCACTCGGCGTCAGCCCAGCTTTGCAGCACGGACTTGGCGATGGCGTTGCCCTTGTCGGCCTTTTCCTTGACGTCGTGGAAGGCGTCGAACATCAGCAGCGTCTTCTTGAGCGCTTCAGCCGCAACGGGACCAATCTCGGCGTCGTCCAGCAGTTCGATCAGCGGGGCGATGTTGTAGCCGCCCAGCATGGTGCCCAGCAGCTCGGCAGCCTTGGCACGCGAGATCAGCGTGCAGGCTTCCTTGCCCAGCGCCACGGCGGCCAGGTACGAGGCCTTGACCTTGGCGGCGTCGTCCACGCCCGCCGGCACGCGATGCGTGATCAGGTCGACCAGGACTTGTTCCTCGCCAGCCGGCGGGGACTTCAGCAATTCGATCAACTCCGCAGTCTGCTTGGCGGTCAGCGGCAGAGGGGGGATGCCGAGCGCGGCGCGTTCGGCTACATGGGCGCGATAGTTTTCAAGCATGGGAACCTGCGGGTGATAGGGTTGCAAAAACCGGTTGTGCCGCGATTGTAAAATAAAGTGCACCCTTGGGTCAAACGTCTTATATCTTATATAAGAGTTAGAAACAGAAAACCCAATAAAATCAAGGCCAGGCCGCATGCAAGAGTTCCCCCGGCACCATCAGGCCACCCGCCATCATTCCTGGCTCGGCGGCAGGAAAACCAGCTTCTCCTCCTCATACAGCCGGTAGATCATGTCCAGCATGGCGCTGATCTCCTCGGTCTCGTCGAGCCTGCGCATGCTCATGATGATGGGCGAGACCAGGTTGGGATCGTCCAGCTCCCGGTAGCTGATGTCGTCCCGCTTGAGGCCGTGCACGCTGCTCGGGACGATCGAGATACCCTCCCCGGCCGCCACCAGCCCCAACGCGATCTGCAGCTCGCGCGCTTCATGGATACGCCCGGGCTGCAAGGCCCGGTCGTGAAACGCTGCCAGCACCTGGTCGGCGTAACTTGGGCGGGGCGCCTTGGGAAAGATGATCAGGTTCTCGCCCAGCAGGTCGTGCAGGGCCAGCACGGGCTTGGCCAGCGAGAGCGGGTGCCCGACCGGCAGCGCCACGATCATCCGCTCCTCGCGCAGCACGACCCGGCGCACGTTCGGGTCCTCGTGCCGGATGCGGCCAAACCCCACGTCGATGGTGCCCTGCTTGAGCGCCGCGATCTGGTCCATGGTGGTCATCTCAACCAGGCTCAGCTCGATCTGCGGGTGCTCGGCGCGAAAGCGCCGGATGATCTTGGGCAGCATGCCGTACAGGGTCGAGCCGACAAAGCCGAGCGACATCTTCCGCTCGATCTGCCCCACCCGCCGTGTCATCGACTCCAGTTCCGCGGCTTGCGCCAGCAACTGCTGGGCGTGCGCGTAGAAAAAGCGCCCGGCCTCGGTCAGCTTGAGCGGGCGCGCGTTGCGCTCGAAGAGCTGCACCCCCAGGCCCTCTTCCAGTTGCTGGATCTGCCGGCTCAGCGGCGGCTGGGCGATATGCAGCCGTTCGGCCGCCCGGGTGAAGTTGAGCTCCTCCGCGACGGCGACAAAGTAACGTAAGTGACGCAAGTCCACGACTATACCTTTTGAGTATTCAGCCAATACTAAAACAGTGTTGGACCGCCAATTTCTGCACTCCTATCCTTCGCATCAGGCTGTGACAACGACTTTTTATACCTTTATGGCATTTTAGTTCGAATCACGCGGCCCTGGCGGAATGCCACTGCAAAGACGGACCCCCACATAGAAAACCCGAGACAAGGAGCAGACAAATGACGCATCCGGAAATCGAAGCGCTGGTGAAAGCGTTCATCCTCGACACCGCCAACGGCAAGGCCGATGCGCGCGTGCAAAGCGTAGTGGTCCGCCTGACCACCGACCTCTTCAAGGCGATCGAAGACCTGGACCTGAGCGCCAGCGAAGTCTGGAAGGGCATCGAGTACTTCGCCGAGGCCGGGCCGGAACTTGGCCTGCTGGCCGCCGGCCTGGGCCTGGAGCGCTTCCTGGACATCCGCGCGGATGAAGCCGAGGCAAAGGCCGGTCTCGCCGGCGGCACGCCGCGCACCATCGAAGGCCCGCTGTACGTGGCCGGCGCGCCCGCGAGCGAAGGCTTCGCGCGGCTGGACGACGGCAGCGAAGACGGCCAGGGCGAAGTCCTGTTCATGCAGGGCACTGTGTTCGACACCAACGGCAAGCCGCTGCCCGGCGCCGCGGTGGAGGTCTGGCATGCCAACTTGCTCGGCAACTACTCGTTCTTCGACAAGACGCAGTCCGACTTCAACCTGCGCCGCACCATCACGACCGATAGCGAGGGCCGCTACCAGTTCCGCAGCATCGTGCCGATGGGCTATGGCTGCCCGCCGCAAGGCACCACGCAGCGCCTGCTGGACCTGCTGGGCCGCCATGGCCGGCGCCCCGCGCACATCCACTTCTTCGTGTCCGCGCCCGGCCATCGCAAGCTGACCACCCAGATCAACATCGACGGCGACGAATACCTGTGGGACGACTTTGCCTTTGCCAGCCGCGAGGGCCTGGTGCCAGCGCTCAGGCACGTCGAGTCCCCGCGGGCACTGGCCGAGCACGGCCTGGACAAGCCGTTTGCCGCCATCGATTTCGATTTCCGCCTGTACGCAGATTGCGCGGCAGCGCCGGCACCGGAAGTGGAGCGCACGCGCGCCGCCGCGTAAGCCCCGGCGCCCGAGGCATCTCAGGCGCCCGCACCGCATCAGCAACGACGCAGCAACATCAGGGCCGACCTGAGGATCCCTCACGGCCCGGCGCATCCGCCACGGATGCAGGAGACACCGCATGATCCCCATTTACCCGGACCACAGCCCGGCCCTCGCGCGCCTGGACGACTACCTGGTGGAAAACCGCGAGACCGGCGACCACCGCCTGCATCGCAGCGCCTTCACCGACGAGGCCCTGTTCGAACTCGAGATGAAGCACATCTTCGAGGGCAACTGGATCTACCTGGCGCACGAAAGCCAGATCCCCGGCAACAACGATTACTACACCACCTACATGGGCCGCCAGCCGATCGTGATCGCACGCAACCGCCAGGGCGAACTCAACGCGCTGATCAACGCCTGCACCCATCGCGGCGCCATGCTGTGCCGCCACAAGCGCGGCAACAAGGCGACCTACACCTGCCCGTTCCATGGCTGGACCTTCAATAACAGCGGCAAGCTGCTCAAGGTCAAGGATCCGGAGGGCGCCGGCTACCCCGATTGCTTCAACAAGGAAGCCTCGCACGACCTGAAGAAGGTGGCGCGCTTCGAGAACTATCGCGGCTTCCTGTTCGGCAGCCTGAACCCGGATGTGGCGCCGCTCAAGGACTTCCTGGGCGAGGCCGCCAAGATCATCGACATGATCGTGGACCAGTCCGCCGACGGGCTCGAAGTGCTGCGCGGCGCGTCCACCTATACCTTCGAAGGCAACTGGAAGCTGCAAACCGAGAACGGCGCCGACGGCTACCACGTCTCCGCCGTGCACTGGAACTACGCCGCCACCACCAACCACCGCAAGCAGGAAAACGCCCGCGAGGACAAGATCCGCGCGATGGACGCTGGCAACTGGGGCCGGCAAGGCGGCGGCTTCTACGCGTTTGATCACGGCCACATGCTGTTGTGGTCGCGCTGGGCCAACCCGGAGGACCGGCCGAACTTCAACCGGCGCGAGGAATTCGCCGAGCGCTGCGGTGCCGAGACGGCGGACTGGATGATCCAGAACTCGCGCAACCTGTGCCTGTACCCCAACGTCTACCTGATGGACCAGTTCGGCTCGCAGATCCGCGTGCTGCGCCCGCTGTCGGTTGGCAAGACCGAAGTCACCATCTACTGCATCGCGCCCAAGGGCGAAGCCGACGACGCGCGCGCACGCCGCATCCGCCAGTACGAGGATTTCTTCAACGTCAGCGGCATGGCCACGCCCGACGACCTGGAAGAATTCCGCGCCTGCCAGCAAGGCTATGCCGGCAGCGCGGTGGCATGGAACGACATGTGCCGCGGCGCCACGCACTGGGTGGAAGGCGCCGACGAGGCCGCCCGCAAGATTGGCCTCAAGCCGTTGATGAGCGGCGTCAAGACCGAGGACGAAGGCCTGTACACGGTGCAGCACCGCTACTGGCTGGACGTGATGAAGAAGGCCACGGGAGCCGAAGCCAGCAAGATCAGCAGCGCCGGGAGCGAAGCATGAGCACGACCCCAACGACCGCACCCATCGGCCTTGCCGAAATCCAGGCCTTCCTCTACCGGGAAAGCCGCTTGCTTGACGACGAACAATGGGATGAATGGCTGGCCTGCTATCACCCGGATGCCGCTTTCTGGATGCCGTCCTGGGACGACGACGACACCCTGGTGACCGATCCGCAGCGCGAGATCTCGCTGATCTACTACCCGAACCGCCAAGGCCTGGAAGACCGCGTGTTCCGCATCAAGACCGAGCGCTCGAGCGCCACCATGCCGGACACGCGCACCAGCCACAACATCAGCAACGTCGAACTGGAGCGCCAGGAAGGCAGCGCCTGCACGGTGCGCTTCAACTGGCACACGCTGAGCCACCGCTACAAGACCAACTACAGCTACTTCGGCATGTCGCGCTACGTCATCGACTTCGCCGGCGAGCAAGCGCAGATCCTGGACAAGTACGTCGTGCTGAAGAACGACTACATCCACCAGGTCATCGACATCTATCACATCTGAGCGGACGCGCCGGAGGAACCACGCCATGGAATACAACATCGCTCTGCAGTTTGAAGACGGCGTTACCCGCTTCATCACCTGCGCCGCCAACGAAACCCTGTCCGACGCCGCCTACCGCCAGCAGATCAATATCCCGCTGGACTGCCGCGACGGCGCCTGCGGCACCTGCCGCGGCTTGTGCGAATCCGGCGAGTACGACCTGCCGGCGTCGAGCTATATCGAGGACGCGCTGACGCCCGAGGAGGCCGCCAAGGGCTACGTGCTGGCCTGCCAGACCCGCCCGCGCTCCGATTGCGTGATCAAGGTGCCGGCCTCGTCGGCCGCCTGCAAGACCGGCGTGACCCGCTACCAGGGCAAGCTGGCGGCGGTGGACAAGCTGTCGGACTCCACCATCGGGTTCTCGATCGAGCTTGGCGAGACCGCCGCCCCGACCTTCCTGGCGGGGCAATATGTGAACGTGGAAATTCCGGGTACCGGCCTGACCCGCTCGTACTCGTTTTCCTCCGCCCCCGGCGCCGCCCGCACCTCGTTCGTGGTGCGCAACGTGCCCAACGGCCGCATGAGCGAGTTCCTGAGCAAGGAGGCACTGCCCGGCCAGCCCATTTCCTTCGCCGGCCCCTATGGCAGCTTCTACCTGCGCGAAGTGACCCGCCCGGTACTGTTCCTGGCGGGCGGCACCGGCATCGCGCCCTTCCTGTCCATGCTGGACGTGCTGGCCGCGAACGGCAGCCCGCACCCCATCCGCCTGGTGTACGGCGTGACGCATGAGATCGACCTGGTGGCATTGGCACAACTCGACGGCGCAAAGGACAAGCTCGCCGGCTTCGAGTACCGCACCTGCGTGCTCGATCCGGTCAGCGGCGAAACCCGCAAGGGCTATGTCACGCAGCACGTGGAGCAGGACTGGCTCAACGGAGGCGATGTCGACATCTACCTGTGCGGCCCCGTTGCCATGGTGGATGCGGTGCGCGCCTGGCTGCAGGACGCCGGGGTGACGCCGGCCAGCTTCCACTACGAAAAATTCTCGGCCAGCAACGCTGCCTGACCCACCTTCCACGGATCACAGACACGCCATGAACAACAACGCGCGCTTTAGCGGGAAAATCGCCGTGGTAACCGGCGCGGCGCAGGGGATTGGACGCGGCGTGGCGCTCGCCGCCGCGGCCGAGGGCGCCAGCCTGGTGCTGGTCGACCGCTCGGCCCTGGTGCACGAGGCCGCCGCGCAAATCCTCGCCAACGGCGGTCAGGCACTGGCGGTGGAGGCCGACCTGGAAACCTATGCCGGCGCCCGCCTGATGACCAGCGCGGCGCTGCAGGCCCATGGCCGCATCGATGTCCTCGTCAATAACGTGGGCGGCACCATCTGGGCCAAGCCCTACCAGGAATACGAGGAAGCGCAGGTCGAAGCCGAGATCCGCCGCTCCCTGTTTCCCACCCTGTGGTGCTGCCGCACCGTGCTGCCCGGCATGATCGAGCGCAAGCAGGGCGTGATCGTCAATGTCTCGTCCATCGCCACGCGCAGCATCTACCGCGTGCCCTACGCGGCCGCCAAGGGCGGCGTCAATGCCCTGACCGCTAGCCTCGCCTTCGAGCACGCGCAGGACGGCATCCGCGTCAATGCGATCGCCACCGGGGGCACCGAAGCGCCGCCGCGCAAAGTGCCCCGCAACACGGCGGAGCAGACCCCGCAGGAAGCCGCGTGGTACCAGAGCATCGTCGACCAGACCATGGCATCCAGCCTGATGCACCGCTACGGCACCATCGACGAACAGGTGCGCGCGATTCTGTTTTTGGCGTCCGATGAGGCCTCTTACATCACCGGCACCGTCCTGCCCGTAGGCGGCGGCGACCTCGGCTGAGCTGCGACGACGCCGGCTCGCGCCCTCCCGGCAGACTGACGCTTCACATTTTCGTGTTTTTTCTGCACGAAGCAGTTGGGAGCTGCGTTTTCGGGGCGATGCCCTGAATGGCGAGGCGCACAACGTATTCGCCACCTCAAAAAATATGCCTTTAAGCGCATATTTCTGTGCCGCCTCGGACAGGTAACACCACTCGCGCATGGGTGGACCCGGGTATGCGGATTTCTCGGTCCGCAGCCGGCTCGCACAGCCCGCCAGGCGCGGCGTGGCGCCTGGCGCCCGCGGCACGCGGTTCTCCGCGCCGTCCCACCATTGGATTTAATCCGCAATCTAATCAATGACTTAGCAAATCGGCGCGACAAGCGGCGGCGCCATCGTCAACGCCAATTCCATGCCCTTGGCGGCCACCTGCGCCTGCTTGCCGCCCTCTCGCCAACCCGGCAAATCATGGCGGTTTCCTGGTCCGTCACCCGCTATCCGGTACCCCGCGCGGCTTTTAGTCAAACATCCACTCAAGTTCCGTGCCCGTCATTCGTTAACCCCTGTAAGACCATCCGCGTAGCTCGGATGACAAGACCTGTTCGGCTCAAAGGGCCAAGCTGAGCGGGTTTCACCCTTTTTTTCGGCCCTTTGCTTGCCGGTCATTCCCTCAAGAATGGCAAGGCATTCCGATACAGGCATCTCATGGCGAATACGCTCACTTCTTCCCAGGCTGACGGCAACACGAGCAAGCGCGGGCGACTGCTGCTGGTGCTCGGCGTCGTGCTCGTCGCGGCGCTGGGTGCCGGGGGCTTTTTTCTGGGCAACATCCTGAGCAACCGCCAACCGGCCGCGCCTGCCGCTCCTGTTGTGCCGCCGCCGATTTTTGTGCCCTTGGAAGCATTTACCGTCAATCTGAAGAGCGATGACGGTGACCGCTTCCTGCACACCGGTTTGTCGCTCAAGGTGGCCGACGCGAAGGACCAGGCGCGCATCACCGAGTACCTGCCGGAAGTCCGCAGCCGCATCTTGCTACTGCTGTCGGCCAAGCAACCGCCCGATCTGGCGACGGTGGACGGCAAGCGCAAGCTGGCCCAGGAAATCCAGAGTGTCATCAGCCAGCCGTTCGCGCCCAACCTGCCCAAGCAGCAGATCCTGGACGTCCTATTTACTTCCTTCGTGGTGCAGTAAGCGCTTTGCCCTGCCCCACCAGCAACTCCGATATGAATTCGTCCTTGTTTTCCTTGCCTGTCTCACAGCGCGCGCGCCAACGCCAGCGCGCGGGCTGATCGGTACATGGTCGCTTTCATTCATCACGGCACTCAAGGGGCAGGACACTAGATGGCCTACGACAAGTTTCTCTCGCAGGACGAGGTAGACGAATTACTGAAAGGCGTGTCAGGCGAGACCGATACGCCCGAGGTCGCCGCGCCGGTCTCCGAGGATGGCGTGCGCCCGTACAACCTGGCCACGCAAGAGCGCATCGTGCGCGGCCGGCTGCACACGCTCGAAATCATCAACGAGCGCTTTGCCCGCCAGCTTCGGACCCAGCTGTTCAACTTCATCCGCCGTGGCGCCGACATCTCGGTTGGCTCGGTGCGGATCGAGAAGTACGGCGACTTCGTGCGCAACCTGCCGGTGCCGACCAACCTGAACCTGGTGCACATGAAGCCGCTGCGCGGCACGTCGCTGTTCGTGTTCGACCCCAACCTGGTGTTCCTGGTGGTCGACAACCTGTTCGGTGGCGACGGGCGCTTCCACACCCGCGTGGAAGGCCGCGACTTTACCCAGACCGAGCAGCGCATCATCCGGCGCCTGCTGGACCTTGCGCTCAACAGCTACGGCCAGGCCTGGAATGCCGTGCATCCGATCGAGCTGGAATATGTCCGCTCGGAAATGCACACGAAGTTTGCCAACATCGCCATGCTCAGCGAGGTGGTGGTGACCACCGCCTTCCATATCGAGCTTGGCGCGGTGGGTGGCCAGCTGCACGTCTGCTTCCCGTACTCGATGATCGAGCCGGTGCGCGACCTGCTGATGAACCCGCTGCAGGACGAGGTTGAAGTAGACAAGCGCTGGATCTCCCAGCTGTCGCAGCAGATTCGCTCGGCGGAGGTGGATCTGGTGGCCGAATTTGCCCACGTGGAAAGCACCGTAGCCGAAGTGCTGGCGCTGCGCGTCGGCGACGTACTCCCCATCGAGCTGCCCGAGCAGGTCTTCGGCAAGGTCGATGGCGTACCCGTGCTGCAGGCCGGCTTTGGCACCATGAACGGCCAATATGCGTTGCGGGTAGAACGGATGATCAATCACCAAGAAATCGATTCCAACAAGGAAACCGACCATGACTGACGGCAAAGACGACAAGCCGGCCGACCCGATGGACGACTGGGCCAGCGCCCTGGCGGAGCAGACCAGCGCCGAGGAAATCGCCGCTGCCGCCGCGCCTGCCCAGGCTGTCGCCGCCACGCCTGCCACAGCCACACCAGCCGCCTCCAAGGTCTTCCAGCCGCTGGAGAAGGAAACGCCGAGCGGCTTCCACAACGATATCGAGATGATTCTCGATATCCCGGTCCAGCTCACGGTAGAGCTTGGTCGCACCAAGGTGCCGATCAAGACGCTGCTGCAGCTGGCCCAGGGCTCCGTGGTGGAGCTCGACGGCCTGGCCGGCGAGCCGATGGATGTGCTGGTCAACGGCTACCTGATCGCCCAGGGCGAAGTCGTCGTGGTGAACGATAAGTTCGGCATCCGCCTGACCGACATCATCACGCCGTCCGAACGCATCCGGAAGCTCAACCGATGAAAGCCGGCCTGCGCCGGACCGCCAACGCTGCGCTTGCCGCCGGCGTGGGCCTGGCGCATGCGGCGAGCGCGTACGCGCAAGCCAGTGCCACGGCGGCCAGCCCTGCCGGTACCGGCACGATCGCCGGCAACGCCGGGGCCGGCAGCCATGTCCCGGTCAGCAGCGCGACGGGGCTGGCGCAAGCCGGCCTCGGCCTGTTCGCCGTCATCGCCCTGATCCTGCTGCTGGCCTGGCTGGCGCGCCGCGCCGGCCTGGTCCGGCACGGCCAGGGCGGCCAGATGAAGGTGGTAGGCAGCACCATGCTCGGCCCCCGCCAGCGCCTGGTGATGGTGGAAGTGGGCGACACCTGCCTGGTGCTGGGCGTGAGCGCCGGCGAGATTCGCACGCTCCACACTTTGCCCGCGCAAGCCGCGCACAAGCCGGACCACCCCAGCGGCAGCGCGGCAACCCCGGGCTCGGCCGGCAGCTTTGGACAAAAGCTGCTGCGCGCCATGCAAGACAACCTGAAGTCATGAATTTCCTGCCTGACGCCTCCCGGCGCACTTTGCAACACCACCTGCAACGCCATCTCCGGTCCGTGCGCGAATGCGCCAGCCAACCCTGCCGGCTTGCGCTCGCGGCGTTGCTGGTGAGCGCCTGCCTTGCGCTGGTGCTGTTGCCTGCCATGGCCCACGCGCAGGCGTTGCCCGGCCTGACCAGCAAAGCCGGCCCGGGCGGCAGCCAGACCTGGTCGCTGTCGGTGCAGACGCTGGTCCTGCTTACCTCGCTGTCGTTCCTGCCCGCGGCCATGCTGATGATGACGGGCTTCACCCGCATCATCATCGTGCTGGGGCTGCTGCGCAATGCGCTGGGCACGGCCAGTTCCCCGCCCAACCAAGTGCTGGTGGGGCTGTCGCTGTTCCTGACCTTCTTTGTCATGTCGCCGGTGTTCGACCGCATCTACACCGACGCCTACAAGCCGCTGTCCGAGAACAAGCTCAGCCTGGAAGACGCCGCCGCCAAGGCCGCCGCGCCGCTCAAGACCTTCATGCTCAAGCAGACCCGAGAGAAGGACCTGGCGCTGTTTGCCCAGATGGCCAAGGTGCCCGAGATGCAGGGCCCCGAAGACGTGCAGATGCACATCCTAGTGCCCGCCTTTGTCACCAGCGAGCTCAAGACCGCGTTCCAGATCGGCTTTACCGTCTTTATCCCCTTCCTGATCATCGACCTGGTGGTAGCCAGCGTGCTGATGGCGATGGGCATGATGATGGTGCCGCCGGCCACCATCGCGCTGCCATTCAAGCTGATGCTGTTCGTGCTGGTGGACGGTTGGCAATTGCTGCTGGGCTCGCTGGCGCAGAGCTTCCTGAACTGATCACGGGGCGCTAGCCCCATCCAAGGCCTTCGCCATGACGCCGGAAACCGTAATGAGCATCGCCACCCAGGCGATGAAAATGACCCTGATGCTGTCCGCGCCGCTGCTGCTGGTGGCGCTGGTGGCCGGCCTGGTGGTGAGCCTGTTCCAGGCCGCCACGCAGATCAATGAAATGACGCTGTCCTTCATCCCCAAGCTGCTGGCTCTGTTCGCCACCATGGTGCTGGCCGGCCCGTGGATGATCAACACCTTTGTCGACTACATGCGCGAAGTGTTCCAGGGCATTCCCGCCCTGGTGCATTGAGTCCGATGCGTCCGATGCGTCGGATAAGCCTGGCGTCGCACCTGGCCGCGCTGGGCAACATCTAACGCCGCAATAGCCGTAATAGCCGCAACAGCCGTATCCGCCGCAACAGCCGCCGTGCTCTCCGTCACCTCCGCCCAGCTCTACGCCTGGATCGCCGCCTTCCTCTGGCCCTTGTTCCGCCTGCTGGCCCTGATCGGCACCGCCCCGCTGTTTGGCGAGTCGACCATCCCGAGACGCGCCAAGGTTGGCCTGGCGGCCCTGATGGCGGTGATCATCTCGCCCACCATCGACCACCTGCCGCTGGTGCCGGTGTACTCGCTGGAAGGCTTCCTGATCATCCTCAACGAGGTAGGCATCGGGCTGGCAATGGGCTTCAGCATGCGGCTGGTGTTCTCCGCCGTGCAATTCGCCGGCGAAACCATCGGCCTGCAGATGGGCCTGTCGTTCGCCTCCTTCTACGACCGCTCCTCCGGCGGCCAGACCATGGTGCTGGCGCGCTTTCTCAACGTGGTCGCCATGCTGATGTTCCTGGCCATGGACGGCCACCTGATGCTGCTGGCCACCATCGCCGATAGCTTCGCCAGCCTGCCCATCGCCGCCCAGCCCCTCACCGGCGCCGGCTGGGCAGCGGTGGCCGCCTCCGGCGCCACCGTGTTCTCCTCGGGACTGCTGCTGGCCCTGCCGCTGATCGCCGCGCTGCTCACGCTCAACCTTGCCATGGGCATCCTGAACCGCGCATCTCCCCAACTGTCGATCTTCGCGGTCGGCTTCCCGGTCACGCTGGGCGGCGGCATCCTGATGATGATGCTGATCATGCCGCAGATGAGCACCTTCATGGCGCGGCTGATCGAGGGCGGGTTGAGTACGGTGGCGACGGTGTTGGGGCAGTTTGGGCGGTGAGGGTCAGGTCTCGGCAGACCCGCCCGGAGCTTTAAGAATCCGTTTCAAATTGATTCTGGCAGCGTCGCGCGGCGGTGCCGTACAGTGACGTGTCGGCGGCCGCGGTTCCAGCCAGGGTCCTTTTGCTCCCTGCTGAAGCGGCATCCATAGGTTACAAGCAGGGCCGCCCGACGATTCAGGAATCGATCGTTGAGCACCCTCTCTGCCTCCCTCGACACCGGTGCAAACGCCGGCTTCGGCCCCGCCGCCGTGCACCCCGCGGCGGTACCCGCCACGCCAAAACGCTTCGCCATCACCGCGTCCGACCGTTATGTTGGCGTCTTCGACGCCTTCGTCCAGCACGGATGGGAACCGGTGAAGCTGTTCACCGCCCGCGTCGACGGTCGCATGCATCGCACCGACGCCATCCTCGGCCGCGCGGAAGCCCGCAAGATCGACATCCAGCTCTCGCCCATGAATGACCGCTCACTCGACGGCTTGCGCGATCTCGGGTGTGACTTGCTGGTGGTGGCGAGCTACGCGTGGCGCATCGGAGACTGGGCCTCGCGGATTCCGATGGCCATCAATTTCCACCCCTCGCCATTGCCGGTGGGCCGCGGCCCCTATCCGCTGCCACGGGCCATCCTGGACGGTCTCGCCACCTGGGGCGTGAGCTGCCACAAGATCAGCAGGGACTTCGATCAGGGCGACATCCTGGCCCAGCGCCAGTTCGACATTGCCTCCGACGAAACGCATGAAAGCCTCGATCTGAAAACGCAGCGCGCCACCTCGCGCCTGGCCCACGAAGTGGCCTTCAATCTCGATGCCCTGTGGAAGAATGCCGTGCCGCAGGGTGCTGGCTCCTACATCCCCTTCTGGACCGACGCCGACCGTACGATCGACTTTTCCCTGACACCCGAGCGCATTAACGCGATGCTGCGCGCCTTCGGGCGCCATGAATGCCTGGCGCGCATCAACGGCAATGTGGTCCACGTCATCGACGCCCACGCCTGGCACGAACCGCATAACCTGCCACCGGGCGTGGTAGACCATGTCGATGGCGAGCGCTTCGTCGTCTCCTGCACGGGCGGATTCATCGCCATTCTCGAGTGGAACCTGTTGCCACCCGGACAGATGCGGGGCACGGCGCCGCGCTGAGCGCGCACGGCCGCGGGACACCACGGGCGAATTGCAGCGTTGCCCCTCAGCCCCTCGGCCCCTCGGCCCCTCGGCCCAGCCCCCCTCACGCAACCACCACCCGCGTACACCCCTCCTGCGCCTCAAACCCGATATCCACCGGCAGGAACTTGGCAATCACCTCGGCATTGCTGCGCACGTGATTGGTCACTTCATCCACGGTGAAGCTGCCGCCGCCCGCCAGGGCCATTGGCAGCAGGAGCTGGTCAGCCAGGTGTGGGCCCACCGCACCCTTGCCAGCCAGATAGGCGCTAGCCTGGCGGCAGGCGGCGGCGGCTACGCTTTGCGCGGGGCGGCCCTTCTCGCCGAACTCGCAGAAGACCTCGGTCACGTGCTCGTGCGGCAGCGTCAGCAGCACGGCGTTGCCGGGGCCTTCCTCATGGCGCAAGCCACCCACGTGCAACTGGCTGGCGTCCCATCCCATCTGCTCGCCGACGAGGTCGAGCTCGCGGCGAGCTACGTGGAACGGGACGCCGGCGATCAGCACGCGTGCATCGGGCCTGCCGGATGCGCCGCGCGTGTCCAGCGCCAGCGGGCGCCAGGCCGCGCCGGAGCGTCCGCTCACTGTCAGTTCGCCGCCGCCGGCGGGATAGAAGCCGTGGCGGCGCAGCGCGAGCTCGGCAGGCGCGCCCATGCGGGCCATCAGCGGCAGCCAGGCGTCGCGCAGGAAGGTGGCTGAAGGCGCCATGGGGTTGTGGGTGCCACCGGACAGGGTGAGCGTAAAGCCGTCGTCCCCCGCGACGGACCACAGCGCCGGCAGCAAGGTCTGCAGCACCAGCGTGCAACTGCCGGCGGAGCCAATGGCAAAGTCGTAGTTGCCGGCGCGCACGGGCCCCGGCTCGAACGTCAGCGCCGTCGAGCCGATCGCTGCGCCTTCGGTGCGCGCGCCGCTGATGGCCTGCGCCGCCACCACGGCGCTCAGGTGCTGGCGCATCAGCCCGGGCTTGCTGCGCCGGGCGCGCACGTTGGCGATATGCACGGGCGTGCCGGTCACCATGGCAAGCGACAGCGCGGTGCGCAGGATCTGGCCCCCGCCCTCGCCGTAGGCACCGTCGATTTCAATCATCACGGAATACTCTTCTGTTCTTGTTGTTATGCCAGCGCCGCCAGGGACAGGTTCGTCCCCGGCGGCGGTTGCTGCCCTCAGCCCTTCACGCACACCACCTGCTTGAGCGTGTGGACGATCTCGACCAGGTCGGACTGCGCCGCCATCACCGCGTCGATGTCCTTGTAGGCCATCGGGATCTCGTCGATGACTTCGGCATCCTTGCGGCACTCGACGCCTTGCGTGGCCAGTCGCTGGTCTTCCACCGAGAATTGGCGCTTGGCTTCGGAGCGGCTCATGGTGCGGCCCGCACCGTGGCTGCAGGAGCAAAACGATTCCGCGTTGCCCTTGCCACGCACGATGTAGGAGCGCGCGCCCATCGAGCCCGGAATGATGCCAAGCTCGCCGGCCTTGGCGCTGACCGCACCCTTGCGGGTGACCAGCACGTCTTCGCCGAAGTGGCGCTCCTTCTGCACGTAGTTATGGTGGCAGTTCACAGCCTCCATCTCCGTGGCAAAGGGCTTGCCGATCACGGCGCGCGCGGCGTCCAGCACGTTGGCCATCATCGTCTCGCGGTTGCGGCGCGCGTACTGCTGCGCCCACTCCACCGCGAACACGTAGTCTTCATAGTGCTCGCTGCCTTCCACCAGGTAGGCCAGGTCGCGGTCGGGCAGGTTGATGAAGTGTCGGCGCATATCCGCTTGCGCCAGCTCGATAAAGGTGTTGCCGATGGCATTGCCCACCCCGCGCGAGCCCGAGTGCAGCATGAACCAGACCGACTGGCTCTCATCCAGGCAGACCTCGATAAAGTGGTTGCCGGTGCCCAGCGTGCCCAGGTGGTTGCGGTTGTTGGTGCGCGCCAGCTTCGGGTGCTTCTGCGTGATGCGCTCGAAGCCACCTGCCAGCGCGGCCCAGCTCGCATCCACCGCATCCGGCACCTCGCCCCAGGCACCCTTGTCGCGCCCGCTGCGGTTGTTGGAGCGGCCGTGCGGCACCGCTTTCTCGATGGCGCTGCGCAGCGGGCCGAGGCTATCGGGCAGGTCGCTGGCGGTTAGCGTGGTCTTGACGGCGATCATGCCGCAACCGATATCCACGCCCACCGCCGCCGGGATGATGGCGCCGCGTGTGGGAATCACCGAGCCGATGGTGGAACCCTTGCCCAGGTGTACGTCCGGCATCACGGCCAGGTGCTTGAAGATGAACGGCATCTGTGCGGTGTTGGCGAGCTGCGCGCGCGCGCCGTCATCGACGGGCACGCCATGGGTCCACATCTTGACCGGGCGGCCGGTGCCAGACTGGAATACGTCGTAACTCTCCTTGCTCATGTCTTCTTCTCTCTTTGCCTTGCGGCGGGACTACGCTGGCGTTGGCCAGCAAGATACCAAATAAGGTGGGCGACTAGTGGTTGTGGAACCGGCGCTCTAATCGTAGGGCAATGCGGCCTCGCCACGACAAGGATCGGCAGGATTTACGCTGCGTATGCCGCAGCGGCCGGAATTGAACCGGCAATCACCAGATGTAATCCTGGCCAGCATTCGTGGCGAGTCCGCATACCGCAGGCGCCATGCGCGGCGGCTGGGGTATGCCGGCTCGGGGGCGGTAACCAGCGACAAGGGATAGGACAGACAAGCCTTGGATGTAGTCTGCCCGGCATTCGCCAGTCACCGCCGAACCTCACAACTTCAGAACTTCAAACCTTCACAGCGTCGTGGCCGATATCTCGCCCACCCAGTGGCCGGCCTGCAACTGCCCTGCAGCGAAGGCTGCGACGACTTGGAACACCGAGTCGGAGAAGCCCCCGATGTTCAGGATGTCGTCGCGCTCCGGCGCCTGGCTGGACGCGTAGGGCTGCATATCCAGGCACACCAGCCGCGCCTTGGGATTGCGCTGCCTGAAACGCTCCCACTCCCGCAGCGTGGCCGTTTCGCCATGGCGTGCATCCATCCACGACTGGTTGTCCGACACCAGCATGACCACGTCGGCGCTCACGCGGCGATGGTTCAGCCACGCCAGCGGCGCGCTGCAGTTGGTGCCGCCCGCGCCGATCGCCGCCATCTTCTGCGCGTTGGTCATCACCGTGTCGCGCGGGTTCAGCGTCAGCTTCACCACTTCCTCCTTGAAGGGCAGCACCATCGTGTCCGGCTGCTTGCGCAGGAAGGTTGCGGCGACCAGCGCCGCGGCGTCCACGCAGCGCACCGCGCTGCTCGACCCCGCACGGTAGCCCGTCACCGGCGAGTGCATGGAGCCCGACACGTCGGGGCAAACCACCATGCGGCCCTCCACCAGCGGCACATTGGCCAGCGCCAGTTCCAGCGCATCCTGCAAGGCCTCGCGCACGCCCGCCGGCATGTCTTCCCCGGCGGCGTGGTACGCGGCCAGCAACTGGTACGGAAACACCCGGGCCCGCGCGATGGCTTCAGGCTGCCGCAGCTTTGCCGCGATCTCGTCCGCCATGCCCGGCAGGGCAAACACGCCGTGGCGCGCAAAGGTGTTCAGGTTCATGCGCACCATCTGCCAGCCGCCATGGCGTGCCACCTCGGCCCAGGCCTGGGCATCCAGGTCCAGCGATGCCAGCATCTGGAACGGCACCGCCGGCACCGGCGCCTGCCGCCCTTCGGCCCGCGCCAGCTTGTAGGCCTCCAGGGCCTGCGTCACCGGTGGCAGCGCAGACACGTCATACGGCTTGCCGATCAGCCGGGCAAAGAAGGCGGCGCGCCAGGCTTGCGCCGGCTTCGGGTGCACCATCTTCACCACATCGGCCAGCGACGGGCTGGTGCCCACCGATGCCGACAGCAACGCACGCTCATCGGCCGTGTTGAGCCATTGCTGCACCAGCTTCTTCGGCCGCGTGCCCAGCGACTTGCGGCCCACCGCGCCGCTGCGCAGGATCTGCACAAAGGTGCGCAGCATCTTGCCGTTGTCGATCACGCGGCCGAACACCGCCGGCAGGTACTGCGAGCCCCGCACGGTCAATGCGGCCAACAGCAGGGCCGGCATGTCCTTCATATAGCCGCGCTCGCGGCAATACACGGCGGTCTTGGCGATAAAGGCCGGATCGACGTCCTCGCACAGCGCCATCACGGCGTCGAGCTGCGCTTCGGCGCTGGCGTAGAAGGTGCCGTTCAGGCAACCCGTTGCCGCGTACTGCGCCAGGCGATGTTCGCGTCCCAGGGCATAGGCAGTGCCGCCCGCCTCGTTGATCGCGTCCGCCGGCGGCAGGAAGCGGCCACGCAGGCTTTGGAACAGATTGGTATTTGCCATTTGCATTCTCCCCAGGAGACAAGGTTGCGTCGTATTCGATGGTCTCTATTTTGCAAACGGCGTGCCAGGGGGCCGCAGGTAAGCAGCAACAAACACATAACCCAATGATTTATAACGACTTCTATCGGACCCCCTCAAGAAACGCACCAATTTCCTGCTTGTTTGCCACACCTAATATCTATATATTTGTATAGCTATCTATAAATATGAAGAACATGAAAAAAGTCGTCATCGGCTTCATCGGCACACAACTCGACCGGGGCAAAGGCTCCGCGCGCTGGGAAAAATGGCGGCCCAGCGTGGCGCTGTGCCAGCACGAAGACCTGCTGCTGGATCGCTTCGAGCTGCTCTATACCGGCCGCCACCGGGCGCTGGCCGAGCAGGTCGCGGCCGACATCGCCAAGGTCTCGCCGCAGACGGAGGTCAGGCTGAACCTGCTGGCGCTGGAGGATCCCTGGGATTTCAGCGAGGTCTATGCTTCGCTGCATGAGTTCACGCGCGGCTACCGCTTCGATACGGAGCGCGAGCAGTACTGGGTGCACATCACCACCGGCACCCACGTGGCACAGATCTGCCTGTTCCTGCTGACCGAGGCGCGCTACCTGCCGGCCTGCCTGTTGCAGACCTCGCCGCCCTTGCGGCAGGCCAGCGGCCAGCCGGGCCACTACGCCGCCATCGATCTCGACCTGTCCCGTTACGACCAGCTGGCCGCGCGCTTCTCGCGCGAGCAGCAGGATGCGGTGTCGTTGCTCAAATCCGGCATTGCCACCCGCAACGCCGCCTTCAACCAAATGATCGACGAGATCGAGCGCGTAGTGCTGCGCTCGCGCGCGCCGGTGCTGCTGACCGGCCCGACCGGCGCCGGCAAGTCGTTCCTGGCGCGGCGCGTGTTCGAGCTGAAGAAAGGCCGCCACCAGCTCAGCGGCGGCTTTGTGGAAGTGAACTGCGCCACCATCCGCGGCGACGGCGCCATGTCGGCGCTGTTTGGCCACGTCAAGGGTGCCTTCACCGGCGCGCAGGGCGAGCGCACGGGTTGGCTGCGCTCGGCCCATCAGGGCTTGCTGTTCCTGGATGAGATCGGCGAGCTGGGGCTGGACGAGCAGGCGATGCTGTTGAAAGCCATCGAGGAAAAGCGCTTCTTTCCGGTAGGCGGCGACAAGGAAGTGCAGAGCGATTTCCAGTTGATCGCCGGCACCAACCGAGACCTGCGCGCCGAGGTGCGCGCCGGACGTTTTCGCGAGGACCTGTTTGCCCGCATCAACTTGTGGACCTACCGGCTGCCGGGACTGGCCGAGCGCCCGGAGGACGTGGAGCCCAACCTGGACTACGAGCTCGTGCGCCAGGCGCGCGAGCTCGGCAGCCAGGTGCGCTTCAACAAGGAAGCACGCCAGGCGTGGCTGGATTTTGCGGTATCGCCGCAGGCCTGCTGGCGCGGCAACTTCCGCGACCTCGCCGCGTCGGTGACGCGCATGATGACGCTGGCCGACAGCGGCCGCATCGATGCCAGTGTCGTGGACGCGGAAATCGCGCGGCTGAACGACTCGTGGCAGGACGGCGCTCAGCAGGCGGTAGCCCAGGGCCAGGCGCTGGCCATCCTGGATCCCGCCGTGCGAGCCGCCACGGACCCGTTCGACCTGGTGCAGCTCGACTATGTGCTGAGCGTGTGTCGCCGGAGCAAGAGCCAGGCCGAGGCCGGGCGCACGCTGTTTGCCGTGTCGCGGCTGGGCAAGAGCAGCAGCAACGACAGCGACCGGTTGGCCAAGTACCTCGGCAAATTCGGCCTGACCTTCGCGGCCGCGAGCCAGCCCTAGCTTAGCGCCTCGGCCGCGATCCGCGCCGCAGAGGCCAGCACGTCGTTGCGATAGGCGGCGTCCTTGCCGGGCTGCGTGAAATAGATCGCCAGCACGATGGGCGGCTTTCCGGGCGGCCATGCCACACCAATGTCGTTGGCCGTGCCGTAGTCGCCGGAGCCCGTCTTGTCCGCCACCTGCCAGTCCGCCGGCATGCCGGCGCGGATCCGCGTGGCGCCAGTGGTATTGCCGCGCATCCATGCCACCAGCTGTTCGCGCTCTGCCCCGCCCAGCGCATCGCCCAACGTGAGCCGTTGCAGGCTAGCTGCCATGGCCGCCGGGGTCGACGTATCGCGCGGGTCGCCAGGCAACGCGGTGTTGAGCTCGGTCTCCCAGCGGTCGAGCCGGAACTGGTCGTCGCCGATCGCACGGGCAAACGCGGTCACGGCGGCGGGGCCGCCGAGCAGCTTCATCAGCAGGTTGGCGGCCGTGTTGTCGCTGTACTGAAGGGCCGCCGCGCACAGTTCGGCTACCGTCAGGCCGTCGCCGACGTGTTTCTCGGTGATCGGGGAATAGGCAACCAGTTCGTCCTTCTTGTAGGCAATGCGCCGTTGCAGCAGCCCGGCCTGCGTTGCGCTGCGCTGCAGGACGGCGGATGCGGCGATCACCTTGAATGTGCTGCACAGCGCAAAGCGTTCGTTTGCACGGTGATTGAGCCACGCGCCATTGGCGGTATTCAGCGCAGCGATGCCAAGGCGCCCGCCTGCTGCGGACTCGAGCGCGGCCAGGCGGTCTTGCGCCGCGACGATCCCTTCGGTCCTGCCGGCCCACGGCGTACAGGCGGCGGTAAAGGGGGCCGTCGCGGCGGCGAGCAGCAGCGTGCGGCGAACGGGGCAATGTGTCATCGGTCCTTTCCTGTGATTAAGCGGTTGCATCAGAGTGATCCCAACAGTCCCGGCAACGCCTGCATGAACGCATCGCGCGCGCGCAATCCTGCGCTGACAGGCTCCTTCTTCTCATCCTGGATCAGGCGCGCAAAGACGACGTTCCGGCCGTCCTTCGCCGCCCAGCCGACAAACCATCCGTAGCCGTGGCTCCAGTCCTCGGTGCCATTGGCCAGGCGCGGGGCGCCGGTGCCCGTCTTGCCGTAAACGGCCCATCCGTTTGGCAACGCGCCGAGCGCCATGATCCGGCTTGTCATTTCATAGGCATGCGCGGTCACGGGCAATTTGCGATTGACCACCTTTTGCAAAAACGCAACCTGCTCCAGCGGCGAGATCCTCAGCGACGAGCTGAGCCATGAGCGCGTCAGCCCGTTGTGCTTGCCGGGGTCGCCAGAGATATCGCCGTTGCCGTACTGGAACGCACTGACGTACCGCCCGAAGCGCGCCTGGCCAAGCTGTTGCGTCAACTGCTGCGAGTACCACACAACCGAGGTCTTCATCCAGCGCTGGGGGTCCGTGGTGACGCGCTTGGACGGGTTGCTCTCACGATACGCCTCACGATACGGCATGGCTGGCGCGTGTTCATCCGCCAGTAGCCCCGCGTCGAAGCCCATCAGGCTGAGCGGGACCTTGAATGTCGATGCCGCGGTCACGCGCTGGTCGCAGGTGCCCTCTTGTTTAAGCAGCTTGCCGCTACTGGCATCCGCAAGGACCGTGCACGTCAGCTCGGCACGGGCGGTTGATAGGGACAGCGCCGCGCAGAGCGCGGCAAAGATGGCGATTGGCTTCAAGATGATCTCCGTGATTTTTATGAGCGCGATCGATCTGGCCGGCCAGGCCGGCGCACGAAACGGAGCATAGGAGCGCGGCGGCATGACGCCAAGCCCGCTGGCTGTAACCTGCGTAACATAGCACCCTCGGCACACGCGCTGATGGCACAATTCCCACACGTCCCGCTGCAAATTACCGCTAGAAAGTGCCGCCGCAAAGGCCCGTTTCAACGTCCTGCATCAACGTCCTGCATCAACGCCCCACACACAACCGTCCCGCATGCGCCAGCCCGCCCTTGCCATCGAGCTATCCGCCCCCTATCTCGTCAACGGCGAGCCCGCGCGCTACCAGAGCCTGTGGCTGCTCGCCGCCGTCTGCGCGGCCGCGCGCAACCGCGGGGCCAGCCTGCCGGCGGTGCATTTGCAAACCCGCTTCCCCGATGCCGCCAATATCCGCATGATGGTCTCGCGCGCCTTTGCCGACTTCGCACGCTGGGGCGTGCCGGTGGGCTGGGGACCGGACCGGGGCCAGGGCATCGCGGGCCTCAACCCGGCGCGCCGCAGCCGCGGGCCGTTCTGGATCGAGCCGGAGCACGGCAAGCGCGTGCGCTTCACCGTGGATGGCCGCAGCGCTGGCGATGCGGCATTGGCGCGCTTCGTGGGGCTGGGCACTGCCGCCGCGAAGCATGCCGCCCGCCAGGCAGACGAGGCCCACCCCGCGGTCGACTACGTGATGCGCGACATCAGCTACTGGAGCCATCTCACGCAAGCCATGCGCGGCATGCAGGACGGTGTGGGCGTTGCCGGCGTTGCGGGTGGTGGCGCCAGCAACGGGGTAGCGGATGCCCTGCGCGCCGCGCAGCGCTGCGCCACCGACGATTTCCAGCACGCCTTCGCGCTGCTCAAGGAGAGCCTGGCCTGGCGGCGCGGCGACGATCTTGCGCGCAGCCGCGCGGCGCTCCAGCGCTTTGACCGCATTGTGGGCACCGGCACCGTGGACACGGCGGTGCCCACCTTCGCCGCCATGGCGCGCGTGGTGCGGGCCTGGGAGCGCTATGCAGGCAACCAGATGGAGGCGGCGCAGGCGGAACTGGAAGGCCTTGCCGCCGATCCGGCGCTGCAGCCCGTGGTGCGCTACAACCCGCGCGTGCGTTTCGAGACCCTCAACCTCGGTGCGCTGATCTACAAGACGGTGGCGATCCGCGACATGGCAACGCAGCCAGAGGCGGCGCGGCAAGCGGCCGAAGCGGCCGTGGCAGGCTTCTCCGGCGCCCTGCAGGCAGCCTATGAGGCAGACTCGGTGGATGCCGCGCAGCACGTGGCGGCCAACCTTGGCCTTTGCCTGTGGCTGTTCTGGAACCACGCGCTGATCGATCCGCGGCGCGCTTGGCCCGCGGGCCAGGTGCAGCGCCAGGCCGTGCGCTGGCTGGGCTTGTCAGAATGGATCTGCGACCGCTTTGGCGTGGGCGGCGGCTCGGCGTGGAACATCATCTTCCTGCTACGCATTGCGCGCGGCAACTGCGCGCAGGACGGCGGCGGGGCGCTCCAGGCGTTTCGCGCGCAACGGCCGCTGCTGCTGGATGAAGCGGTGGACGCGCTGCGCCCCTTCCATGCGCCCTTTGCGCGAGCCAAGGGCTTTATCAGCTGGTCGTCGCTGGCCAGCTTTGCGCTCGACGAGCACGACACCGGCCACGTGCACTACGGCGCCCTGCCGCTCGCCAACCTGCTGCTGGAAGCCAGCTGGTTCCACGCCTTCGAGCACGGCGCCACGCCTGCCGCGTTTGCCACGGTGGAGCGCCTGGCCGAGCTGCTCGGCAAGCTGCGCCCGGCGGAGCGCCGCTTCTTCGTCTCAGCCATCACCGCGCTGCCACGCGAGCTGCAACTGGCCGCCGCCGAAGCCATCCGGGCCGCACCGCGCCCCGCCCGCAAGACCAAAGCAACGCCACGCCGGTCAGGCTGACACATAACGTTCATCGTGCCGAAACATCCCATCCGTATATTTCCGCCTCGCAATCAGGGATAACAGGGAGATATAAGAATGGGTAACCACAACACCAACCGGCAAGCCGGTCCCGCCATGCGCCTGGGCGCCGGTGCCATCCTCGCCATGCTGGCTGCGGCCGCCGTGCTGCACGGCTGCGGCAGCGACAGCACGGACGCGGCGCCAGCCGCCGCCGCGCCGGTCACGCCGGTCACGCCGTCCGGCGATGCACCCAGCGCCAGCGCCAACATCCAGGCCGCGTGGGTCGAGATCGGCGACAGCAACCAGGCCATCGCCCGCGTCATCACCAACTATGCGGCGCCAACCGCCGCCGCAGGCAGCGCGTTGCCTTCGAACGCCCTTTGCCCGCTGCTGACGGTGGACGGCGTGCAGCAACGCATGGCGCTGCGGGCCGGCGCCGGCACGATGGCGCAGCGCACCACGGCCAGCGCCGCGGCTGACTCCAAACCGTCGGATTTCCCGGTCTCCGTATGCGAGGCCACGCTGCCAGCCGGCGCCGCCGCCGCCAGCGTGGCGGGCCAGACGCTGCCGCTGCCCAAGGCCCAGCCGCAACGCGTGCTGGTGCTGGCCGACACCGGCTGCCGCCTGAAGAAGGCGGATAACGCCTACCAGCCTTGCAGCGATGGCACCGCCTGGCCGTTTGCCGCGCTGGCCACCACCGCCGCCGGCATGAACCCGGACCTGGTGCTGCATATTGGCGACTACCACTACCGCGAAAACCTCTGCCCGCCCGACATCGCCGGCTGCCAGGGCACGCCGTGGGGCTATGGCTGGGATACCTGGCAGGCCGATCTCTTCAAGCCCGCCGCGGCACTCATGGCCAAGGCACCGTGGGTGGTCGTGCGCGGCAACCATGAGGAATGCGCCCGTGCCGGCCAGGGCTGGTTCCGCTTCCTCGATCCGCGCCCATATTCGGACGCGCGCTCCTGCAACGACCCCGCCAACGACAGCAACGCCAACTACTCGGAGCCCTATGCGGTTGCGCTGGGCACCGGCTCGCAGGTCATCGTGTTCGACTCGGCCAAGGCCGGCAAGGCCGCGCTGCCGACCACCGACCCGCAGTTCGTCGCCTACCAGAAGCAGTTCCAGACGGTAGGCTGGCTGGCCGCCAAGCCGGGCATGACCACCACCATGTTCACCAACCACCATCCCATCCTGGCCTTTGCGCCGGTGGCGGGCAGCAACCCGGCGCCGGGCAACCTGGCCCTGCAATCGGTCATGAGCAATGCCAACGCCCAGGCCTACTACCCGCCCGGCGTGCAAGTGGCGCTGCACGGCCACGTGCATGACTTCCAGGCCATCAACTTTGCCTCCAGCCACCCGGCTACCATCGTGTCGGGCAACGGCGGCGACAACCTGGACGTAGCGCTGCCCGATCCGCTGCCGCCCGGCACGATTCCCGCGCCCGGCACCGTGATCGACAAGATCACGCACAGCGCAAGCTTTGGCTTCGTGATGATGGAGCGCAATGCGTCGCCCGCCACCGGCTGGACCTTCAAGGCGTATAGCGTGGCCGGCAAGCTGATGGCGACCTGCGTGCAAACCTCCAATACGCTGGCTTGCGACAAGACCGGCTTCCTGGCGCCGTGATCGGGGCCCTGCGCGCCGCCAGCGCCACCATTGCCGCCAGCGCCGCCGTCTGTCTCGCGGCTGGCGCTGGCGGCGCGGCGCTTGCCGCGCCCGCGCCGGGCGTGGTGCTGATGCCCGGCGCCCCGCCCGCCAGCGTGGTGGACACCATCGGCAAGGGCACGCCCAAGGTCGCCGCCAAGGTCGACCCCACCGCCGCCGTGTTCCGTCCCGATCCGGCACTGGCCGCGTTGGGCAAGCGCATCTTCTTCGATGCGCGCCTGTCCGAGCCGCGCGGCACGTCCTGCGCCGGCTGCCACGACCCCGCGCGCGCCTTCGCGCCGACACTATCGCCCGCGTCGCTGGCAGGCCCGCACGTGCCCCAGGGCAGCCGGCCCGGCCGCTTCAGCCTGCGCAACGCGCCCTCGCTGCTGTACGTGCGCTACATCCCGCGCCGGCATTTCTACCAGGACGACGACGCGCCTTACGCCTCGCCCTTCGGCGGCCTGTTCGCCGACGGGCGCGCCGATACGCTTGCCGAACAGGCGCGCGGCCCCTTGCTCGACCCCAACGAGATGAACAACGGCACGCCGGCCAGCCTGCTGCGCAAGGTCAAGGCGACAGAGCTGGCGCCCGTGCTGGCGGCGCGCTTCGGCCCCGCCGTGCAGACCGATCCCGAGCAAATGCTGCTGGCGCTCGGCAAGGCGCTGGAGGCCTACCTGCAGAGCGATGAGATGGCGCCGTTCAGCTCCCGCTTTGACGACTACCTGCGCCATCGCACGCCGCTGGCGCCGGCACAAGCCCGCGGCCTGGCCTTGTTCAAGAACCCGGACAAGGGCAACTGCATGACCTGCCACACGCTCTCGGATACCGCCAGCCGCCCAGAGCGCTCGCTGTTCACGGATTTCGGCTATGACGCGATTGCCGTGCCCCGCAACCGGGCGCTGGCCGCCAACCGTGATCCCAAGCGCTTCGACAATGGCCTGTGCGACACCGCCCGCCGCCTGCGCTGGCCCGAGCCGGAGCAATGGTGCGGGTATATCCGCACGCCCGGCCTGCGCAATGTCGCGGTGCGCCAGAGCTTCATGCACAACGGCGTATTCACCACGCTGCGCGATGCCGTGGCCTTCTACAACACGCGCTCGACCGACCCGGGCAAGTGGTATCGCGGCGGCAAGACCTTCGATGATGTGCCGGCGGCGTATCGGGGCAATATCAATATCAACTCGACGCCGATGAACCGGCGCGCGGGCACCAAGCCGGCCATGACCGAAGCGGAAATCGACGATCTCGTGGCGTTCCTGCGCACGCTGACCGATGCGCCCTATGTGGGCATCATGCCGGCTGCGCAGGCCGCCAAGCCCTAAGGACCCCGCGCCGCACAGACGGCATCGGCCTCGAACCCGCGAAAGACCAGCTGCGTGGGATCCGGCTGCGGCTCAATCTCGCGGCCGTCCTTGCCGGCCAGCCGCAGCACCTGCCCGGTGCAGCTCTTCGCCGCCGCGTTGCGCTGGTAGCGCAACTCGTACTGCCAGCCCGGCAGCGGCACAAAGGAAACCCCCACCGAGCACCGATAGGGCTGCTCGCCAGCGGCAACCGCCGCTGCCGTCAGGTAGATGCGCTGGCCAGCCACCAGCCACCGCTCACGCGTGTGGCCGGGCGGCTCCGGCGATATCCCCACCATGGCCAGGTCACGCTCCGTGCCCATCGCGGGCAGCTGCTTGCCCGTGCCGCCCAGCAGGAGCGGCTTGGGTGGCTTCGGGCACCTGGTGGCGTCCACCACGCTAAAGGTCGTGTTGTCGTCCGTGTTGGTCACCAGCCGGATGCGGGCGGCGGGCGTGCCGGTCTCGACCCGATAGTGGGAAATGCAGCCGGACAGGGCAAGCGCCAGGACGCAGAGCGCACCGGGCGGGATGGTGGACTTGCGGACTTTCGACATGGGGATGCAGGAAAGTTGGCCACCGGCAAAGCATACCTGCTTTGATTTCATGACGGTTTTCCCCAAGAGGCCAATTGCGTGTGCCATGGCACAATGATCGCGAACGTGCGCGTTCGGTCTGTCAGGTGGCCAGTCAACCAATACCGCCCGCTCAACATGATAAATATCAATCACATCTACGCATTCCTTGAGCTGGTGGAGCAGCGCAACTTCAACGCCGCAGCGGAGAAACTGCACCTGACCCAGTCAGGCCTGTCGCGTAAGATCAGCGCCATCGAGGAACGGGTCAACCAACGGCTGTTCGAGCGCACCACCCGCTTCGTCCGCCCTACCCGCGCTGCCATGGTGCTGGCGCGCCACTGGCGCGAGGCGCTGGTCAGCTATCAGGCGGGGCTTGCGGAGATTGGCGCAACGGACGCGGACCTGGCCGGCTCGCTGTTGATTGGCGTTAGCGCCACCTCCCGGTTTGGCGAGTGGCAGAAGTTCAGCGACCTGTTCTTTCAGACCTTTCCCAGCGTGAATGGCCGCATCGAGTCGATGCCTTCGCAAGACGTGGTGTTCTATGTGCGCAACGGCGATCTGGACGTCGGTTTTTGCGGCGGCCCGATCGAGGACGACAGCCTGGGGGTCATCCAGATAGAGCAGATCCGCTACCGCGCGCTCCTGCCTGACGATCATCCGCTGGCACAGCGCGCGTCGCTGGCCATGGCGGACCTGGAGGGGGAGGGGCTGAGCCTGGTGAACGCCAAGACCTGGCCGCGGGTGCGCGAGAACCTGGATGCGTTGCTGGCGCAACGCGGCCTGCTCGGCGCGGTCGCCTACGAGTCCAACTTCATCGATCTGGTCCTGCGGGACATCATCGACAACCGCCGCGTCGGCATCCACCCGCTGGCCGAGAACTACCTGCTGCCCAGAGGCGTGACGTTGCGCGAGATCGATGACCTGACGCTCTGCCTGGAGAATATGTTCGTGTGGCGAAAATCCACCACGTCGCCCCTGGTTCGCAGCATGGTCAGCATGCTCACGCGGTACTGCGACGGCGCTGCGGCGAAGGCGTGAGTGCAGGCCTTCGCCCGCACCCACGGCTCCTATCGTCCTACGAAATTCGCCTTGCGTTTCTCCGTGATGCTGCCCATGCCCTCCTTCAGGTCATCGCTTTCCAGCATGAAGGACAGCTCTTTCTGCAGGCGATAGGCCTGCACGGCTGGGCTGTCTGGCACCACCGCACTGACCAGCCGCCGCAGCCGCGCGATGACCAGCGGCGAGTTGTCCGCCAATGCCCTCGCATACTCGAGCGCTGCGTTCAGCTGTTCGCCTTCGGGCACCAGCCGGTTGACCAGCCCGACCTCATAAGCGCGCCGGGCCGGCAGCACGCCGCCGAGCAGCATCACCTCCATCGCCACCTTGTGCGGAATCCGCGCGGCCAGACCGGCGATCATGCCCATCGACACGCCCAGCTTGGCTTCCGGGTACATAAACCTGGTCGTCTCCGTGGCCACGCACAGATCGCACATCTGGACCAGTGTCATCGCTGCACCGAGGCACCAGCCGTTGACAGCGGCCACGAGCGGCTTGCCAGACGGTGCGCCCGCGCCGGGAATGCTGCGAGCGATATCTTTGGGGAAGGCCCGGAGATCGGCGCCCATCGTGAAGTTCTCGCCGTTGGCGCAAATGACGCCTGCCCGCGCACTGCCTTCGTTGAGCCGGCAAAGCGAGTCGTGCAGCCCCTGCACGACCTCATCACTGAACAGGTTCTTGCCTGGACGGTTCAGCGTGATGATCGCGACCCGATCCCGCTCCTCATACAACACGACCTGATCTGACATATGCCTCCTTGGGATGGGTCAAACTAGTAGAACTAGCGTCTCGCGTACCGCTGTTGCAGCGGCAGCTTGTAGAGTTTCCCGTTGGGCTCACGGGGCAGCGCGGGATCGAAATCGATCGTCTTGGGGCATTTGATCGCCGAGAGCTTGCTGCGGCACCAGGAGATCAGCTCCCGACCAAGCTCGGGGCCCGCGTCGTGCGGCGTGACGGTCTGCACCACCGCCTTGACCTGCTCGCCGAGGTCCTCGTCCGGAATGCCAAACACCGCGCAGTCCGCAACCGCCGGATGGGCACCCAGCACATCCTCCACTTCCTGTGGATACACGTTGACCCCGCCCGTAATGATCGTGAATGACTTGCGGCCCGTCAGGTACAGATAGCCTTCAGCGTCGACGTAACCCAGGTCGCCATAGGTCCGCCAGCCTTGCGGGCTCGTCACCTTCTCGGTCTTTGCGGCGTCACCGTGATAACTGAAATTGCCCGTGCCCTCGAAGAAGATCATGCCGACCTGCCCCACCGGCAACTCATGCCATTCGTCGTCAAGGATGTGGATGGGTGCCTGCGTGGAGCGCCCGACCGAGCCCTTGTGCAGCAGCCACTCCTCGGACGTGATGCCGCATGCGCCGACGCCTTCGGTGCCCGCATACACCTCGTGGAGAACCGGGCCCCACCACGCGATCATGGCCTCCTTCACGT
The DNA here is from genome assembly GCF_058802485.1 of Cupriavidus sp. GW822-FHT02D05. Lineage (NCBI taxonomy): Bacteria > Pseudomonadati > Pseudomonadota > Betaproteobacteria > Burkholderiales > Burkholderiaceae > Cupriavidus > Cupriavidus sp. GW822-FHT02D05. The sequence goes on from NZ_JBXAOE010000028.1 coordinate 57,382, forward strand.
AGACCGGACAAGGCGCGGCGCCATGGACCGCGAAGGTCATCGACAAGAGCTGGTAGCGCCGTTTCACGGCATCGGGCAGGCGCAACATGCGGGAGAACATGGTTGGCACCCACAAGCTGGCCGTGCATTGGTATCGTTCGATCAGTGCCAGCGCCTGCTCCGGGTCGAAACGCTTCATCACGATCAGCGTTCCCCCCGTTGCCAGGATGGCGCACGCATACCGGAACGGCGCGCTGTGGTAGAGCGGCGACGTGGAGAGGAAGACCGTGTCGCGGGTGCAGGTCTGCATCAGCGCTGCCAGGCGAGGATCGGCGCTGTCGTACGGACGGGTCATCGTGGCACGCTTGACGCCCTTGGGCTTGCCCGTGGTGCCGGACGAATACAGCAACACCTCCCCGCAGGCCGGGTCGGAGAGTTCGCTGTCGTCAAATTCCGCGGCGGCGCGGTCCCAGTCCAGGTAACCTGCCACTTCTCCCGCGCAGGCAATGCGGTGTACACCGGGATCGAGCAGGCCAGGCAGGCCCGGCATTGCCGCAACCTTGCTGGCCGCGATGACCAGCACGCTGGCACCGCTATCCGCCACGATGTACGCAAGTTCTTCCGCCGTCGCCCGTGTCGAAACCGGCGTGAAGTAGACGCCGATGCGTTGCGCTGCGAGACAGACCGCCAGGAACGCTGCGTCGTTTTCCAGGCAGAAGACCAGCGTATCACCCGCACGAAGTCCCTGGCTCATCAACAAGCGTGCGCCGCGATTGGCTCTGCGCTCCAGCTCGCCATACGTCAACGAAGAATTGTCGTCTGCAAAAATGGCGCACACGTCTTCCGGCGCGGTCTTTCCAAAAAGGGATGGATGCATGATTCAGTTGGCTAGTCGGCTTGGTGCCTTTGCGGATTGCATGGCTTCTATTCTTCGATCGAGATGCCGGAATGGCGAACCGCGTCCGACCAGAATTTCAGCTCCGTCTGGAAGTACCGCGCGGATTCCTCCACGCTGAGGTTGAGCGGCTGGAGGTTGTAAGCCAGCGACTTCGCCTTGATCTCTTCGTCGACCGCTTCGCGAAACGCCAGGTTCAGCTTGCGCAGGACCGCCACCGGCGTACCTGCCGGCGCGTACAGGCCTACGTGGAATTTCAGGGAGAACTTCTCCATGCCCGGTGTTTCGGAGGCCAGCGGTATGTCTGGCATGGAAGGACTGCGGTGCGGGCCCGTTTGCGCGATCACCTTGACCCTGCCGGTAGGCAGCAGCGACGCCATCCCGGTGTAGCCGTCGAAGGTCATGTCGATGACGCCGGAACCCAGGTCGTTGAGCAGGGTCGGCCCACCTTTGTAGGAAACCTGCGTCAGCTTGATCCCCGCCATCTGTTCGAGCAGCACCGGGCCCAGGTGCGTCGTGCCGCCTACCGTCGATGTCCCGTAGGTGAGGCCACCCGGCTTGGTCCTGGCCAGGGCGAGAAAGCCCGCGAGGTTCGTCACGGGCAGCGTGCCGCTGACGGCCACCGCGAAGCCGTCTTCGCCCAGGTAGGTGACGGGAACCAGATCGGTTGCCGTGTTGTAGGGCAGCTTGCGGTAGAGCGCGGAGTTGGTCAGCAGCGTGTTGACGGCAATCAACAGGGTGTAGCCATCGGCGGGGCTCTTCGCCAAGGCGCTGGTCGCAATGATCGTGTTGCCGCCCGGCCGGGGCTCGATCACGACGGGCTGGCCCAGGATCCTGGCGACCCGGATGGCAAGCGGGCGAAGAAAATTGTCGGTGGACCCGCCCGCGGGGAACGGCGTGATGACACGGACGGGACGCGATGGAAATGCATCGGGCTGCTGCGCCGACGCACCTGGGCCCAGGGCCGCAAGCCCCAGCAAGACGGCAGGCGCTGCCGCAAGCCGCGCACGGCGCGTCCATGACAAAGCTGGGACCGGGCTATTCGTGATCATATTCATACACTCCTCTTGGGATGCGCGCAGCATCAGAATTTGTGACGGATGCCGATGGCCGCGCCCAGCATGCTGTCCTTGCCCGCGCCCAGGAAGTAGCCATTGGCGAAGCTGATCGCCGAGGTATCGAAATCCAGGCCGGCGTTCTTGGCATAGGCCGTGGTCAGGTACACATCCGTGCGCTTGGACAGGTTGTAGTCCACCATGAATGAGACCTGCCACGGGTTCTTGATGTTTGCGCCGCCCAGGCTCTTTACGTCGTCGTAGTAGTAGGCCAGCGTGAGGCCAAGCGCCGGCGTGGCCTGATAGTTGGTGCCGAGCCAGTAGTAGTCGTCGCGCAGGATCGCAGCGCCGCTGGCGTCGGTGTTCTTGCCCCAGCGGTAGCCGCCCATGAGCTTTGCGGCACCCACGGTGTAACTAGCGGCGGCGCCGACCTTCTTGAACGTGCCGGTGCCGCCCGCCGCGTTCAGCGTGGGGTTGAACTGGTCATAGGCAAGGCTCGCGCCGAACGGGCCGGCTGCGTAGGACACGCCCGCCCCGTAGCCGGTATCGCGGCGGAATTGCCCTGGCACCTCGCCACCACCGGCAACGCCGTTGCCGAAGCTCCAGTGCGCGATGGCCGTGACAGGCCCAAAGACACCGTTGTACTTGACCGCGTTGTCCGACCTGACGTTAAGGCCAAGCAACGCCACGAATGGCTCGTACTGGCTCGCGTAGCCCGTGGGGGAGAAATCAGCGAGCATGCTGAACAGCGTGGAGTACTGGCGGCCGAAGGTAACGCGGCCGAAGCGCGCGCTCTCCAGGCCCACGTAGGCCTGCCGCCCGAACAGGCGGCCACCTTGCTGCAGCTTGCCATCGTCGGAGCCAAAGCCGTTCTCCAGCACGAACAAGGCTTTCATGCCGCCGCCGAGCTCCTCCACGCCGCGCAGGCCCCAGCGCGAGCCGGACAACCCACCTGCCGTCATCCGTGCCACGTTGCTGGCCGGGCCGGCGGCAAAGCCATTGGCTGCGGACGGCGTGACGCCGGAAAGATTGGTGACGTACTCGATATTGGTATCCACGACGCCGTACAAGGTCACACTGGAATCGGCCTGCGCCACACCAGCGAACAGGCTGAATGCAGCCAACGCGAAAAGCGATTGCTTCATGCTCGAAATCTCCTCCTGCCATCGTTATTGTTCTGATCCGTGGGAGCATCGCGTCCAGCGAGATGTCCTGCCGCAAACTATTTCATATCGACCCGGGAGCGTCCAATGACGGTTCCGGGTTTATTGATGTGAGAGTGGAATCAATGCGAAAGAGACGGGGCAGACGGCATGGAGCGTTTCATGCGAGGTTCGCATCATTAAAGCCCGAACGCGCATTGGACGCGGCCGGCGCACGGCTCGTATAGTTTTTTGAAGCACGCTCCCCCTCCATCCCACAAGGAAATTCCATGGCCATTCCGTCGGCGCTGAACAATGCGCTTCGCCTGCCAATCATCGGGTCACCCATGTTCATCAGCTCGGGCATCGAACTGGTGGTCCAGCAATGCATAAACGGCATCGTGGGGGCCTTCCCGGCGCTCAACGCGCGCCCGCAGGCGCAGCTTGCCGACTGGATCGCGGAGATTCGCGAGCGCCTGGCTACCGCGCGGCGGGCTGACCCGGCGCGCAAGGTCGCGCCCTTCGCCGTGAACCAGGTCATGAGCAAGCTCAACACACGCTGGGAGCAAGACCTCGTCACCATCGTTGAGCACCAGGTTCCCATTATCATCACCAGCCTGAAGGCCCCCCCAATGGAAGTCATCCAGGAAGTGCATGCCTACGGTGGCCTGGTCTTGCATGACGTGACCAATGTGCGGCATGCCAGGAAAGCCGCGTCGATGGGCGTGGATGGCCTGATCCTGGTGGCCGCCGGCGCCGGCGGCCAGGGCGGGGACCGCAGCCCGTTCGCCCTGATCAACGAGGTGCGGCGCTTCTTCGATGGCGCCGTCGTGCTGGGCGGCGCCATATCCACGGGCGGCGACGTGCTGGCCGCGCAGGCCATGGGCGCTGATCTCGCGTACATGGGCACGCGCTTCCTCGCCGCGCAGGAGTCATGCGTAAGCGATGTCTACAAGGAAGAGCTCATCCAGAGCACGGCGGCCGACATCGTCTACAGCAACACCTTTACCGGGGTGTACGGCAACTACCTGCGGGCAAGCCTGGTCAAGGCAAACCTGGACCCCGACAACCTGCCGCCGTTCAGCGAGGAAACCAGCAAGTACCGCAGTACCGGGGACGGCAACGTAAAGGTCTGGCGCGATGTTCGCGGCGCCGGCCACGGATGCGGCTCCATCGATGCGAGCGAGCACGTGGCGGACATCATCGCCACGCTTGAGGCCGGGTATCACCGCGCCGCCGATGAGATGCTGCGCAAGCGCTTCGCCCCGGCGGCCAGGGCGGCCGCGTCAATGTCCTGAAGTTTGACATACGGCTGCCGTGGTCCGTATAAAAGAGGGGCGCGCGCAACCCGGCGCGTCCCGACAACCTCCACGGATCCCTATGCGGACGCCTTCCCTTGCCGATGCCTGGCCCACCATCCGCGCGCTGATCGAGCGCGGACAGCGATCCTCCCTTTATTGCGCCCTTGCCACCGTCGGCGCCGACGGCATGCCTACGGTCACGCCCATCGGGACCGTGTTCGCGCGCGCGGACCAGACGGCATTCTTCTTCGACCGCTACACCAGCACGCTGGCCGCCAACCTTGCGCACAACGACCACGTTTGCCTGATGGCCATCGACTCTGGCAAAGGATTCTGGCTGCGTTCGCTGCTGCGCGGCCGCTTTCACCAGCCGCCTGGGGTACGCCTCTATGGCACTGTCGGTCCGCTGCGCCCGGCAACGGCCGCAGAGCTTCAGTTGATCGAAGCCAGGGTTAAGGGGTCTCGCTGGCTCAAGGGGACGCGGCTGTTGTGGTCGAGCTTCACCCACGTGCGGGATATCCAGTTCTCTGCCTTCAGGCCAGTGGCCTACCCGGTCATGATGGAGGGGCTGTGGGAGACCGCGCGCAAGCCCTGACCTCGCCCGCCAGCGAAACCCAGCCTTTGCCATATCCAGATTGACAGCGCTTGCGCTCGGACTTACCCTCGGCCGGGTTATCCGATCGGCCCGCATACCGATATCCCTATCGATATCACTTCACGGCTGCCCGTAGTGTGACAATCAGGTCACGACAAAGAAGAAAACAATAACAACAATACAAAGACAGAGACCGTTCCACCGTGCCCCCTCGCCTGTCCGACCTCCGCCCCGTCCTGCCGATCCTGATTGGCGCTTCCGTCATGCTGAGCCTGGCCATGGGCCTGCGCCAGAGCCTTGGCATCTTCATGCCCCCGCTGACCAGGGACATCGGCATCTCGGTGTCGGATTTCACGATTGCGATTGCGGTGCAGAACCTGGCCTGGGGACTGCTCCAGCCCATGGCCGGCGCCTGGGCCACGCGGGTGGGGTTCCGGCCGTTGATGATGAGCGGCTCGCTGCTCTATGTGCTGGGGCTGGCGCTGCTGGCCACGGCGCACGGCATCGCAGGCGTGACGCTCGGCGCGGGCGTGGCGATCGGCGCATCGATGGCTTGCACGGGCAGCGCCATTGCCATGGCGGTGGCCGCGCGGCCGGTGCCGGCGGCGTTGCGCAGCGCGGTGCTTGGCATTGTGTCCGGCGCCGGCTCGCTCGGGGCTCTGGTGGCGGCGCCGATCGGGCAGGTGGTGGCGCAGTCGTTCGGCTGGCGCGTGGGGCTGGCGGCCTTTATCCTGCTTGCGCTGGTCATGCTGCCCGCCGCGTGGTACGCGGGCAAGGTGGATCGCCTGCCGCTGCCCACGTTGCCCGGCGCCGTGCAGCAGAATGCGCGCGAGGCGCTTGGCGCGGCGCTGCGGAACAAGGCGTTCCTGGTGATGGGCGCCGCGTATTTCGTGTGCGGCATGCAACTGGTCTTCCTCACTACGCACCTGCCTTCGTATCTCGACATCTGCGGCATGGACCCGATGCTCAGCGCCAAGGCACTCGGCGTGATCGGCGGCTTCAATGTGCTGGGCAGCCTGTTCTTCGGCTGGGCCGGCGGGCGGGTCAACAAGCTCGTGCTGCTCGGCATCATCTACAGCGTGCGCTCGCTCGCGCTGGCCTGGTACTTCTCATCGGCGCCCACGCCGGGCAGCACGCTGGTGTTTGCCGCCATAATGGGCTTCCTGTGGCTGGGCGTGGCGCCGCTGGTGGCGGGCTGGATCGCGCAGACCTTCGGCCTGCGCTGGCAGGCCATGCTGGGCGGCGTGGCGTTCTTCAGCCACCAGATCGGCAGCTTCGTCGGCGCGTTTGGGGGTGGCCTGGTCTACGATGCGCTGGGTTCCTACACCCTGGCGTGGCAGACCGGAGTGACACTTGGGCTGGCCGCCGGGCTGGCGCAGATTGCCTTTGCGGTGGCCACGCGCCCGCGGCCGCCGCAGCTGATGACCACGTAGGCGGGCGCTACGGCAAGGAGCAACCATCATGGCACTGACTCTCCACTACCATCCGCTGTCTTCGTTCTGCCACAAGGTGCTGATCGCGCTCTACGAAAACCAGACGCCATTTTCCGGCGTTGTGGTGAACCTTGGCGAAAAGGACTCGCGCGCCGCGTTCCTGGCGCTCTGGCCCATCGGCAAGATGCCGGTGCTGCGCGACGACAGCCGCGACGTGACGCTCCCGGAAACCACGATCATCATCGACTACCTCAACCGGCACTACCCCGGCGCGCGCGCGCTGCTGCCGACCGATGATGACGAGCGCCGCGAGGCGCGGCTGTGGGATCGCATCTTCGATCTCTACGTGCACCTGCCGATGCAGAAGATCGTAGGCGACCGGCTGCGGGCGGAGGCAGAGCGCGACCCGCGCGGCGTGGCGGACGCGCAAGCCGCCCTGCGCACCGCCTACGACATGATCGAGCAGCGCATGGCCAGCCGCACCTGGATGGTCGGCGAGCACTTCACGCTGGCGGACTGCGCCGCGGAACCGGCGCTGTTTTACGCGGCAGCGGTAGTGCCTTTCGCGCCGACGCATCCGCGCCTGGCCGCCTATTTCGAACGGCTGGTGGCCCGTCCCGCGGTTGCGCAGGTGCTGGCCGAGGCCCGCCCCTACTTCTCCATGTTCCCGATCAAGGACGCCATCCCGGCGCGCTTTCTCCAGGACCAGCCGCCGGTTGCCTGACCCCTTCACATCATGCAGGCCGTCGCCGCCGGCAACGGCGACACGCCGGACCAATGGGTTGCGCCCGTGGTTGCCCGGCGACAGATCTTCCTGGCCGGCCTGGCAGAGTGAATGACTGCACATTGAAAATGCATGACGGCGATGTGCGCGATGTATCACGAATTGACACTTCATCCCGCTGCCGGGTGATGCACGCGGCAGTTCTTGCGCCCATGGCGGGCCCGCTTCGTTCCTAAAGCCGGGATAAGGCCGCAATGGCCCTGCTCCTCTTCGCATTGATCCCCCTTCCCGCTGCTTAATATTCCGCCGCACCTTACGAAACACGACGAGGTGCGGCTGAACCCGAAACGCTGAGGAATTGAAGATTTGCTGGCCCGGCCGCGCCCATGCGGGTGTTGCCAAGTCGTCCTGGTCGCCCCGCGTGTGCTCCCGCCGCGCGGGGTGCTTTTTTTTGCGCGCCGCGGCAATGCGGCGCGCGGCCCGGGGAGGAACATCAACCGGCCGCGTGCGCGGTCTCGGCGACCAGCGCATCGATCAGCGCCGCCATGGACGCGCGCTTGAGCGACGACTGCCTGACCAGCACGCCGATCTCGCGGAATATGGGTTCGCCGGGCAACGGTATCTCCACAACGTGACGCGCGGCCCGCAGCGGCACCAGCGCGGCCGGAATGATCGCGCAGCCCAGTCCTTCATCGACCATCCGCAGGATCACGGCGGGCTCGTCCAGCTCCATCCCCTCCTCGACCCACAGCCGGTGCCGGCGCAGATAGCGGTCCACCAGTTGCCCGCCCATGGAATGCCGGTTGTAGCGGATGAAGGGCATGGCCGCCAGCACCGCCTTCAAGTCGCGCGGCGAGCCCGCCGGCGCAACGCCGACAAAGCGCTCGCGCATCAGCGGTACCCATTTGAGTTCCTGCGGAATGCCTAGCCTTGGCTTGATCAGCACCGCCACGTCGAGCTCGCGGGCATCGACCTGGGTCAGCAATTGGGTAGATGTGCCGGGGACGATGTTGACGTGTGTCTTGGGAAATCCGGCGCGAAAGCGCTTCATGGCCCCGGGCAGCAGCGCGGCCTGCACGGTGGAGACGGCGCCAAGATCCAGCGGCGTGGTGTCGGAGGCGGAATGCGCGCGGCCCTTCATGGACTCGTATAGCTCGACGAAGCGCATGGCTTCAGGCAGCAGCTTGCGGCCCTCCTGGCTCAGCGCGACCGATTTGCCGGCCCGGTCGAACAACGTGCAGCCAAGGTCTTCCTCCAGCCGGCGTATCTGAGTGCTCACCGCTGACTGGGTGAGGGCAAGGCGTGCGCCGGCGGCGGAAAAGGACGAGGTCTCCGCCGCAACAAGGAAGGTGCGGAAATAACGGATCATGTGGGGGTCATGTGGGGGTCATGTGCGAATCACAGGCGGGATGGCGTGACTCATATTGAAATTTTCGATGCTGAGCACAGAAATCATTCGTTTCATATTACGACTTCTGCTGATTACAATCAAACACGGCAACACACCGACAACCCCCACGCACAAGAGACAAGAGCCCCTTTGATGAGCGCAACCCCGTTGTTCCACCTGGCCTTTCCCGTCAACGACCTGGAAGAAGCCCGCCGCTTCTACGGCGAGCTCCTCGGCTGCCCCGAAGGCCGCAGCTCAAATGCCTGGATCGATTTCAATTTCTATGGCCACCAGGTCGTCGCCCATCTCGCGCCGGAAGAGTGCGGCCACCGTGCCACCAGCGCCGTCGACGGCGACGAGGTGCCGGTGCGCCACTTCGGCGCGATCCTCTCCATGGATGCCTGGGAAGCGCTGGCCGAGAAGCTGCGCGCTGCCAATACGCAGTTCGTGATCGAGCCCCATGTGCGCTTCAAGGGGCAGGTCGGCGAGCAGGCGACGATGTTCTTCCTGGATCCGTCGGGCAACGCGCTGGAGTTCAAGGCTTTTGGCGACATCAGCCAGGTCTTCGCAAAGTAATCCCTCCACGCTTTCGTCACAGAAGGACCCAGACATGACCGAATTCGTAATCCAGCCCGCCGAACAGGCAAGCGTCGCCGTGGCCGGCAGCAGCGCCCGCTTTCCCATCCGCCGCGTGTTTTGCGTGGGCCGCAACTACGCCGCGCACGCCCGCGAGATGGGCAATGACCCGGACCGCGAACCGCCGTTCTTCTTCACCAAGCCGGCCGATGCCGTCGTGGCCGCCGAGGGCACGGTGCCATATCCGCCGCTCACGGAAAACCTGCACCACGAGGTCGAACTGGTGGTGGCGATCGGCAAGGGCGGTGCGAACATCAAGCCCGAACAAGCACTCGACCTGGTGTGGGGCTATGCCGTAGGCGTGGACCTGACCCGCCGCGACCTGCAGGACACCGCCAAGAAGATGAGCCGTCCGTGGGACTGGTCCAAGGGCTTCGACGCCTCCGGCCCTTGCGGCCCGCTGCACCCCGTGGCCAGCATCGGCCATCCCGGTGCAGGCCACGTGTGGCTCAAGGTCAATGGCGAGACGCGCCAGGAAGGCGACCTGAACGAGCTGATCTGGCCCGTGGCCGACGTCATTGCCTATGTGTCGCAAAGCGTGACCCTGGCACCTGGCGACCTGATCTTCACGGGCACGCCGGCCGGCGTCGGCGCGCTGCAGCCCGGCGACGAAGTGACCGCCGGTGTGGCTGGTGTCGGCGAGATCGCTTTCCGCGTGGGCAAGCGTTAAGACGCATTGCACTGGCAAGACATACGATGACATGGCTCACCGCGAGCCATGTCATGGCCTCAGCACGATTCCCGCCTGCCTCGGGCCACGCCGAGCGCACTAACTTTCCTCAAACCGGCCTTAACCTTGCTGCTTCGCTTGACGACGTGCCTGCGCGGGTTATACTTGCCCCATGTTGTACGATAACTTATAAGTCAAGCCACAGGAGACACAATGCGCGAGAACCGGATACGGAACATGTGGGCGAACGGGCAAGCCGTCGTCAATGGCTGGCTGTCCATCCCCAGCAGCTTTGCCGCGGAGACCATGGCCCACCAGGGCTGGGACTCGCTCACGGTGGACCTGCAGCACGGCGCGCTGGACTACCGCGACGCCCTTAGCCTGTTCACGGCGATCTCCACCACCGACACCATGCCGGTGGCGCGCGTGCCCTGGAATGAGCCAGGCATCCTGATGAAGGTGCTCGACGCCGGCGCGTACGGTGTGATCTGCCCGATGATCAACACGCGCGAAGACGCGGAGCGCCTAGTCGCCGCCACCCACTACCCGCCGATGGGCACGCGCAGCTTCGGGCCGATCCGCGGCATGCTGTATGGCGGCCCCGACTATCCCGAGCGCGCCAACGAAACCATCGTCGTCTTCGCGATGATCGAGACGAGGCAGGGGCTGGATAACCTGGACGACATCCTGTCGGTCAAAGGGCTAGATGCGGTTTATATCGGCCCGTCCGACTTGTCGCTCGCGCTCGGCTGCCGCCCGACATTCGACGATGTCGACCCACCCGTCGCGGAGGCGATCGCGCACGTGGTGGCCCGCGCCAAGGCGCACGGCGTGGTCGCCGGCATCCACAACGGTGCGCCGGAAGCGGCATTGCGCAGGATCGAGCAAGGCTTCCAGTTCGTCACCGTTGGCTCCGATGCGCGCCTGATGGCGGCCGGTGCCCGGCAGGTGGTGACGCAGATGCGCGACGGGCAGGCGGCAGGCGGCGAAACATCGGGATACTGAGCCGGTACTGAGCCGGCCCCGTTTCGGGACAAGCATTTCAGACAAGATCGAGACAAGAGATTTGAGGCACCGGCATCGCGGTGCCCGCTGCGCAGGCGTCCGGCGGCAAGCGATGCCATTGAGATCGACTAACGGAGAACGAAAGTGAAGCTTGGATTTATTGGCCTTGGCATCATGGGCACCCCGATGGCCGCCAACCTGATCGCCGGGGGGCACGAAGTGAGCCTGTCCAGCCGCAGCGGCGTGCCGCAATCCCTGCTGGACAGCGGTGGCGTGGCTTGCAGCTCCGGCAAGGAAGTGGCCGAACGCGCGGACGTGATCTTCCTGATGGTGCCGGACACGCCCCATGTGGAGGCCGCGCTGTTCAATGACGGCGGCATTGCCGCCGGGCTGAGCGCCGGCAAGATCGTGGTCGACATGAGCTCGATCTCGCCCATCGCCACCAAGGGCTTCGCCGAGCGCGTGAATGCGCTTGGCTGCCAGTACCTGGATGCGCCGGTGTCCGGCGGCGAGGTCGGCGCGCGCAACGCCACGCTGTCGATCATGGTCGGCGGCTCGCAAGCGACGTTCGAGACCGTGCGCCCGCTGTTCGAGCTAATGGGCAAGAACATCACGCTGGTGGGTGACAACGGCGCGGGGCAGACCGCCAAGGTGGCCAACCAGATCATCGTGGCACTGAACATCGAGGCGGTTGCCGAGGCCCTGCTGTTCGCCTCCAAGGCCGGCGCGGATCCGGCGCGCGTGCGCCAGGCGCTGATGGGCGGCTTTGCGTCGTCCAAGGTGCTGGAAGTGCACGGCGAACGCATGATCAAGCGGACGTTCGACCCGGGCTTTCGCATCGGGCTGCACCAGAAGGACCTGAACCTTGCGCTGTCGAACGCGCGCGAGATGGGCGTGTCGCTGCCGAACACGGCCACCTGCCAGGAGTTGTTCAATGCCTGCGCAAGCCATGGCGGCTCGGACTGGGATCACTCCGCGCTGGTCCGCGCGCTTGAGCTGATGGCCAACCATGAAGTCGCGGCCAAGAAGGATTGAGGGCACGACTTAGCCAGCAGTCTTTGCCATCGGGCAGCACCCGCTGCCGCCCGATGGCCTTTCCCCACTTTTCCCCTTTCCTCGGTATGGCGTTTGCCCTGCGGTGAGCGCCGTTCACCCCCGCCTCGCCCTATGCCTAGCCTTCCCGATCCCCTTATCGTCATTGCCCCCGATTCATTCAAGGGCTCCCTTGCGGCCGACCAGGTCGCCGCCGCCATCGCCGCCGGGATCCAGCGCGCGCTGCCCGGGGCGACGATCCGGCAACGCCCGATGGCGGACGGCGGCGAAGGCACCATCGACGCAATGCTGGCCGCAGGCGGCCAGCGCGCCGGCATCGAGGTACGCGGCGCGGACGGCGCCGCGCGCATCGCCACGGTAGCGCTGCTCGCGGGCGACCGCGCCGTGATCGAATCCGCGGAAATCGTCGGCATCACCGATCCGGCAGGCATGGCATGCCCCGTGGCGCAGCGCTCGACGACCGGCCTCGGCGATGCCATCAAGGCCCTGCTCGACCTGGGCATGCGCGAGATCTTCGTCGGCCTTGGCGGCAGCAGCACGAACGATGGCGGCGCCGGCCTGCTGCATGGCCTGGGGCTGCGCTTGCTGGATGCGCAGGGCCGCGACATCCCGCCAACGCCCGCCGCGCTGCCCCAGCTGGCGGCAATCGATGCCAGCCAGCTCGACCCGCGGCTGGCTTCCACCAGGCTGGTAGCGATGTGCGATGTCACCAACCCGCTGACCGGGCCGCAAGGCGCCACTGCCGTGTTCGGCCCGCAAAAGGGCGTGCAAGCGCAGGATGTGCAGGCCATCGATGCCGCGCTCGCCGGCTATGCGAGCTTGCTGGAGCCGGCGCTCGGGCGCCACGCCGTGGACGCCGCGGGTGCGGGCGCGGCCGGTGGCCTGGGCTACGCCTTGCTGATGCTTGGCGCGCAGATGCGCCCGGGCGCCGACATCGTGGCGGACTGCGTAGACCTCGATGGCGCGCTCGCGGGCGCCGACTGGCTGATCACCGGCGAGGGACGCAGCGATGTGCAGACGCTAAGCGGCAAGGCGCCGTTGATCGCCTGCCAGCGCGCCCATGCCTGCGGAGTGCCCGCCTCACTGCTTTGCGGCGCCATCGACCCCGCCGCGCTGCCGGCCCTGGGGACGCATTTCACGGGCTGCTTTTCCCTGGCGCCCGGCCCGATCACTGTCGAGCAAGCCATGGCCAACGCGAGCGCTTTGCTATCGGATGCGGCGGAACAGATGGCAAGACTGCGTTTCACCAGCACTCATCCGCTCGAACATGGGCGCCCCCGCCAGGCGGGCGAGGCCTTGCAATGAGCGCCACGGCGCGCCCTGCCTGAAAATCCAGAAATTTCTTAAAGGTGAGCGACCGCGGAAGCAGTATGCTTTTACGAGTCCGCCACGCTCGCGTTGAAGCAGGCGGCCTGGTCTTGCCCCCATAGCCTCCCCCTCTTTAAGGAGCTTGCATGCATCCTAGCGCCCGAGCCGGCCCCAATTCGATCACGCGCGGCGGCAGTCCCGCCGACCCGCTCCTCGCCATCAGCAGGCAAGGCGATCTCATCGCCGAGCTGATCGGCATGACGCGTCCCGCCAATGCCGAGGAACAGCCCCTCGTATCCGCACTGATCGACCGGATCGAAACGCTGGATCGCGGCCTGCGCGAACGCATCGCCAACGGTTGCGCGGAGTTGCAAAGCGTCAGCGCCGGGATGGATAGCCTGCTGCAACTGGCGGAGCTTCAGAGCGAGAAGACGGAGGCGGCTTACGGCTTGTACTGCTTGCTCAAGCTGCTGAAGCTGCAACTGGATGACGCTGTGGAGGACGTGGCTCGGCTGGTCTGAGACGCCGGCGGCCGGGCTGCGGCCGCGACGGCCGTTACACAAGGCGCAGCCTCAACGTTGAAGACATTGCAAACCGTGCCGCTACGCCGGCGTGTCATGCGAATTGGATTTGATTCAAATAGAATTCTTTAAAGAATTCTGATAGATGGTATTTTCCCGGCGGGAGTTTCCCATAGGCCTTTTGGCGCCGCATCCCATATTCATGGGATAAATCCTTCCCCGCCGTGGAGCCGCAAGCCCCCTTAGCCAGCAGCGGCAAGCCACCTTGGGGATTCAAAGAGCCAACGTCACGGCATCTCTCACCCGTTCGGAGGTGGGCACCTTATTTCCCGGTCGATACAATCGCCATCACGGGAAAAGCCAACGTGTGATGCGTCGGTAGTCAATCAAGAATGCACAAGTTATTTCGCACCGCCATCGGCGTGAGCGCGTTGGCACTGGTCCTGCCGGCGCACGCCGTCGTCACCAGCTATCGCATCTCCGGCGATCGCTACATCCTGCGCGTGCTCGCCCAGACCAACGATCCGGTCGACTGCCAGCTCGACTGGCAGGTCCGCACCACGGCAGGCCTTACGCGCCAGGGCTCCGTCTTCATCAACAACGTCCCTGGCAATAGCTGGAACGAGGCACTTGGCCCGTTGGTGCAGGACGCGGACCCGCCGGCTATCGGCGCCCGTTGCCAGCTGTCCGACATCGAGCGAACGCGGCGCGCGCAGGAGCAGGCGCAAGAGCAGGAACGCCAGGCGCGGGCACGCCGGCTCGAAGAGGAACGCCGCCTGGCGGCGCAACGGCAAGCCGAGCTGCGGCAGCAGGCAGCGTTGCAGCAACAGTTGCAACAGCAGCAGGCGCAACAAGCCCGCGAGCGGGAGGCAGAGCGCAAGGCCGAAGCGGCATCGCAGGACCAGAGCCGGGGCAATGCGCAGCAGGCGGCCCGCGAGCGCGAGCAACAGGAGCGCGTCGCCGCGCAGCAGCGCCAAGCGATGCTGGAGGAACAGCGCCGGGTCGAGCTGCAGCGCCGCACCGAACAGCAGCGCCGGGCGGAACAGGAGGCCCAGGAGCGCGAACGCCTCGCCCGCCAGAAGGCGGCGGAGCTGCAGCAGCGCCGCGCCGCGCTAGGGCAATCCGCCATGGCGATGAGCGGGTCCATGAGCCAGCAGGCCGCGACGATGGGCGCGGACATCGCGCAGATCGCCGGGGCAGGGCAGGGGCGCGTTGCCGAGATGGCGCGGGAGGCCCCCCAGGGCGATGCGCTCGCGCCGGTGTCCGGCGAGGCGATGCGCAGCTTTTTGCTGGGCCAGGTCGACCTGCCCGCCGGCGTGCGTGCCGAAGCGGCCGGCGCCGGCATCCCGGGTTGCCGGGCGCGCGCCGCGCAAGCCGCCAGCGCGGCACAGGCGTCTTGCCCACCCATCACCAAATTGCCCGCCACAGAGGCGAACCCAGCCACGACGAGGAAACTGCCTTGAGCCAAACCAACCGAACCCTGCTGCGCGGCGTCGCCGTCGCAGCCGCCGCGCTTTGCCTGGGCGCTTGCAGCACGACAAACTTCTCCAGCATGGATGCCGCGTACAAGCAGCAAGGCACCGTAGCCGCCGTGCAGCCGCTGACGGGCAGCGCGCTAGTGGTCGTGCGCTGGCCGCAGGCCGTCACGGAGTCCGCGCAGGCGCTCCTCAAGCCGAACTGGGTCAGCCGCTATAACGATCTCGTGTGGAACAACCCGGTGTCCATCATGGGCTTCGACGGCATCCACGACGCCTACCGGGGCATCCCCGCCGGCTCGATCTACTACGCGGCGGAGTTCACCCGCCTGCTTGGCCGCTACATCCCGTCCGCCGACATCGCACTGGAGCCGCTGATACTCGATGCCGAGAACGGCAAGCTGGTCTATCGTCCGCTGGTGCGCAATCGCTTCCCGGCGCGCATGGTCGTGGACCTGTGGGATGTCCCGCTGACCCACAAGGGCAGCACGCATGGCTCGGCCCAGGTCATCGCCAGCGTGTCCACGGCCGGGCTAGCGTCGGCCAAGACCTGCGGGGTACTGGCCTACAAGCCGGCGCTGAACATCATGCCGGCCTTCGATGCCGCAGCATGCCCCGCGCTGGAGGCCCGCGACGTGCCCCATCCAGATGTGATCTACGGCTTTGCGGGCGACTCCTGGGACTACAGTACCCCCATCCCGACCAAGGCGGGCGTGCCACTCGCGCCGGATGCAGCCGTGGCGTTCCCGCAGACCTATGAGCCGTTCAGCAAGGCGTACTACGAAGCCTCCGCGGCACCGGATTTCGATGCCGACGGCAAGCTGCGCAACGAAACGCTGGACAACCTGGCGCGCGTGGTGGCCGACGGACTCACGCGGATCGATGCAGCGCAGGCAACCCGCGTGGCATTCGACGCCTATGTCGCGCGCTACGACAAGCCGCTGGCCGAGCGCCTGGCGGCACGCACACCGGCCCCCGGCGATGAGGCCAAGCTGAAGCTGATCTCGCAGCTTGCCGATGCCGAACGCAAATGGGTCGCCGCGCAGGACCGCGCCCTGGTGGCCAAGCTGCTCGACGGCGCCTATGGCAAGAGCTTTCGCGCGATGCGGCTAGCCAAGGAAAAGCAGGGGGCACGCCAACAGATGATGTCCATGGCCGGCGCCTTCGCCATGGCCGGGGCGGGCATGGCCAGCGACGCGTTCTCGGGCGCGGGCGCGTTCAATGCCCAGATGGGCAACACCATGGCGCTGCAGGCCGCCATGCAGTACTACAGCGTATCGGGCCAGGCCACCACGGCGTTCTACGAGCAGTTCGGCGCGGAGATGGCCGCGCAGGACAGGCTGGTCCAGATCGAGATCGGCGGCAAGCAGATCGGGCTGCAGGCGGACAATCGCGCGCGCTTGTATGAGGAGGCTGGCAAGATCTATCAAACGGCTTTTGGCGGCGCCACCGAGGCGCCAAAGCCCAAGCCGGCCATGGCGCGGCGCGCGGGGGGCGCGGCGAAGTAAGGCGGCGAAGCAAAGCGGCGCCGGGGTAGAGCACTTCAGGGATTTGGATGGGCTTGCTGCCCGCCGTCAACGATCGACGATCGTGCCCAGGTTTTGCCGCACGCGCTGGAGCAGGCCGATCAGTTGCTCGCGCTCCGGCTCGCTGAGGCCGGCCAGCGCCTCCGCCGCAACCTCGTCGCCGACCCGCCGGGCCTTGTCCAGTGCGCTTTCCGCCTTGGGCGTCATGCGCACCACGCGCTCGCGGCGGTCTTCCGGGTTGGGCACGCGCTCGATCCAGCCGCCCTCTTCCATCCGGTCAAGCAGGCGTCCCGCCGAAATCGGCGCGACTTCCAGCAGCTCGGCGAGCCGCACCTGGTTGACTTCACCATAGTGCGACAGGTAGGCGAGTGCGCGGCATTGCGCCCGGGTGAGATCGAGGGACGACTTGGCCAGCTCATCGAACCGCTTGCCGTTGAGGCGGCCAACGTCCGAGACCAGGAAGCCAAAGCGCTTTTCCAGTTTCGTTTCCATGGCGCGATTGTACAAAGATCTCCCTCAGGCACGCCGCCACGCCAGCAAGAAGCGGCTTGCCATGCTTTGGCGCGACCGTATAATAAGCATGCTTATTATTCAACCCCACCCCTCCAGGTTGTTCAAACCATGTCCTCCGATGCGGTAGCCGGGCGCGTAGAAATGCCGCTCAACCGGCCCATGATCACCATCGCGATCATGGCCGCGACCTTGATCCAGACACTCGACAGCACCATCGCCAACGTGGCGCTGCCCCACATGCAAGGCAGCCTGTCGGCATCGCAGGACGAGATCACCTGGGTGCTGACCTCGTACATCGTCGCTGCCGCGATCGCCACGCCGCTCACCGGCTGGCTGTCCGACCGGCTCAGCGTCAAGCGCCTGCTGGCCATCTCGATCACCGGCTTCACCATTGCCTCGGCGTTCTGCGGGATGTCCGACACGCTGGCGCAGATCGTGGCGTCGCGGCTGCTGCAGGGCATATTCGGGGCGTCGCTGGTGCCGCTGTCGCAATCCATCCTGCTGGATATCAACCCCCGCGAGAAGCAGGGACAGGCGATGGCGGTGTGGGGCATGGGCGTGATGGTGGGGCCCATCCTGGGCCCGACGCTGGGCGGCTGGCTGACCGATAGCTACAACTGGCGATGGGTGTTTTTCATCAATGTGCCGATTGGCGCATTCGCGTTGTTCGGCGTGCTGTCCTTCCTGCCCAACCGGGCGCCGGCACGGGCCTTGAAGTTCGATGCGTTCGGCTTCATCACGCTTGGCCTGGCCATCGGCGCGCTCCAGGCCATGCTCGACCGCGGCGAACAGCTCGACTGGTTCGGCTCGCTGGAGATCCGCATCGAGGCCATCCTGGCGGGGGTCAGCTTTCTGTATTTCCTGGCGCACACCGCCACGGCCGGGCCCAGGTCATTCTTCCGGTACCAGTTGCTCAAGGACCGCAACTTTGCCACCGGTGCCTGCTTCATCTTCGTGATCGGCGCGGTCATGTACGCCACCCGCGCCTTACTGCCGCCGATGCTGCAAAACCTGATGGGCTATCCGGTGGCCACCACCGGGCTGGTCACCGCGCCAAGCGGCGCCGGCACCATGCTCTCCATGCTGCTGGCCGGGCGCCTGCTCAAGCGCATCGACGCGCGGGTGCTGCTGTTTGCGGGCTTCCTGATTTCCGCTTTCGCGCTGTGGCAGATGATGCAGTACACCGTGGTGCTGTCGGTATCCGATATCGTGTGGCCCGGCATCGTCCAGGGCTTTGGCCTGGGACTGGTGTTCGTGCCGCTGAGCGCGCTGACGTTCTCCACGCTCGCGCCGGAACTGCGCGCGGACGGCACGGCCACCTACAGCCTGATGCGCAATATCGGCAGCAGCATCGGCATCTCCGTGATCCAGACCTTGATGACGCGCAACACGCAGGTGGCCCACGCCGACCTGGCGGCCAATGTGAGCGTGTACAACCCGGCCCTGCAATCCTTGCTGGCAAGCGGCTCGCGCTATGACCTGGCCATGCTCAACCAGTCGATCAACCAGCAGGCCGCGATGATCGCCTACCTCAACGATTTCAAGGTCATGTTCCTTGCGACGCTGCTGGTGGTGCCGCTCATCCTGCTGATCAAGCCCACGCGCCACGTCGAGGACGATGCCGTGGCGCATGCGGCCATGGATTGACGCGCTTTTAGCCGAGATTGTTCATTAGCGATGTGCCTGCGAGAGGTCGACTGGCTCATCGGCATTGCCCCACAAGCCCTCAAACCACGGTCTTCGTTTTCGCGCCACGGCCAGGCGCAAGACTGGCTTGACATTTCCTGCATCGTCATCCCACAGGGCGCCCACGGCCAGTACCCGATGGTGAAGCGTGCAGAGGGTGTGATGCACCTTCTGACGCATCACTGCATGGCGAAACACGCTCATCAGGTTGTAAGCGAGCATCGCCACGCCCAGCGCTGCCTCCGTGGCCCAAAAGTCGCGTAACACAAAGCGACTCAAACCAAAGTCGGCCTTGAGCTCCTCGATGCGGTTCTCGCAATCGGCCCTGCCTCGGTACAGGCGCCAGACTTCCAGCGCGGGAAGTTGCAGATCGGTGAGCATGGCCCCGTAGCGCCAGCCCTGCAAATCGGCGTCATCGGCAAACAGCGGCAGCGTCTTGCCCCCAACGGTGGCGTTCTCGGCGCCGTCCTTGCGGCCGATGTGCTGGCGAATTTGTTTGTAACCAACCCTGAAATGGCTCTTGGATTTCTGTGCCCACCTCTCATCGCAAAATCATCGATTTTTTGAAATCACACCACTCATGTATTGATTTAAATCGCGCAGATCCTTAATCCTCCAAGGGTACGGCGATAGCTTTACACCATTCTCTTGCAAAGTTTTGGGAATCAAGTCTCCGTTTGGACGAAGTATTATCGAGGATACAATAACACCAGGATAATCATTTAGTCGTTTTTTGAAAGCGGATGTTGTAAGATCAGGTGTAGGAGGATTGCTTTTATTAGCCAACGGTCCCGTTCCCTTGATATCCATTCCGTGGCACATGGCACATCTCTGTAAATAGAGATTTTTCCCATTGAAATTATCCGCGAAGGATAGTGATGTTTGAACTAGCGACAAAATTCCTAGAGAAGCGATGAATAATATTTTCATTTTCATTCAGCCTTTTTATATAAATCAGATCTGAATCGAGAGCAAACCCCGGAGGCGCCACTGCAACACTCAACGCTCTCGATAACATTTGAACCGTGATTGTTCATTAGCAATGTGCTCGCGCCCGCGAGAGATCGACTGGCTCGCCGGCATTGCCCCACAAGCCCTCAAACCACGGTCTTCGTTTTCGCGCCACGGCCAGGCGCAAGACTAGCTTGACGTTTCTTGCATCGTCATCCCATAGGGCGCCCACGGCCAGTACCTGATGGTGAGGCGTGGAGAGGGTGTGATGCACCTTCTGACGAATCACTGCATGGCGAAACGTTGATTTCACTGAACAAATCCTAATGACGGCCATTAGAAATCCGCCATCCTAATTCGGGACGCCCTTGCTTGCAAGGATCGCCCTGAGGGGCTAATGAAAAATCTCGGTTTAAAGAACCTTTAGAGATGTGGAGGCCATTTCCAAAAGATGCTGGCGTCGTTGCGCAGCCTTGGCCGATCCACTTGTACTGTCTGCGGCCGCGCGCCTAGCCAGAACCGCTTCGCTTCATTTTGAAACAACCTCTTAGCTAATCTTTAGCTGGCGGCCCCAGCGATTCGCTGCCGGACATCAAGGTACTCCGCCACGGCGCGCTGGAACACCGGCAACTTGCCGGTGAAAAAATGGTTAGCGCCGGGCACCACCACGACCGGCAGCTCCTGCGGGCGCGCCCAGTCGAACACCGCTTGCAGCGGCACATTGGCGTCGTTCTCGCCATGGATGACAAAAGCTTCGGCCGGCACCGTGGGCGTGTCGTAGGTGCGCCCGCCGGCCGCTGGCCCGGCCGGCATGCCGGCCAGGATCAGGTACGCGACGGGCTCGCCGCTCTGCAGCAAGCGCTGCGCCACGCGCGTCTGCACATAGGCGCCGAACGAGAATCCCGCCAGCGCCAGCGGCAGGCCCGGGTGCGCTGCCTGGATCTGCCGGACCACGGCAAGCACATCGTCCGTCTCGCCCGCCCCCGCATCGTGGCCGCCTTGCGTGCCGCCCACGCCCCGAAAATTCGGCCGCACGGCAAGGAAGCCTCGCGCCTGGAAGATCCTGGCCAGCGCCACCGGGATCTTGTGTTCCGCGCTGCCGCCCAGCAGCGGATGCGGGTGCGCCACGACAGCGATCGCGCGGATCGGGCCTTGCGGCGCATCCGCCAGGGCTTCGATGCTACCGGCAGCGCCATCGAACCAGATGCGATTGCCTGAGGGGGGAAGCGAGGACATAAGGAGGTAGGGGATTAGGCGTAGGAAAAAACAGACCGGCCAGCCTTGCGGGCAACGCGGCGGCTTTGCAGCCGCATTGTAATGCCCGCAAGGGTGGATGACAGCAACGGATGGTCGGATACAGAGGTCAGGCGGGAGCGTTCGCGCCGCGACCCGCGCCCGGCCGGTGCCTATACTCGTTGCATCACTTCCATGGCCTTGCGGCACCAATCAGGAGGACAGCCCATGACCGCCTCGCAAGCCGATCCCGATCCTGGCCCCGCGGCCCCGCCGCCGCCCGTCCCCAAGGCGGCAGGCGCACCGCCGCAGGTCGTGCCGGCCGGCTACCGGCAAGGCATCATCACCGCTATCACGGTCCTGCTGGGCTTCTCGCTGGCGTTCTGGCGCTTCTGGGGCTTCGAGAGTCCCGGCCACTGGAGTGTCCAGGCGCTGTTCGCCGCCACCTCCCTGGTGGCGGCGGTGTGCCTGCAGATCATCGCCCTGTTCCGCTCGCTGCGGGTGGAGGACGACCAGGTGCCCGAGTACCGCAAGACGGTGCGCTGGTTCATCGCCTCGGCCATCGCGCTGCTGATCGGGTTGTTCGGCGCCATGCTGGATGCGGCCGTGGCGGGATAGGCGCCCGGAGGGCACGCCCTGCAGCCTGCATCGCGGCCAAGTAGAATGCACCCCGCCATTCAGGAAACACAAACAACAGGAGATAACGCCTATGCAGATTCCCGCTACGTTGGAGTGCCTTTGCGGCCAGGTGCAGCTGCGCATTGCCGGAGAACCGGTGGCGAGAGCCAATTGCCATTGCCAGGCCTGCCGGGATTTCTATGCCACGCCGGTGTTCGCCGCCACGGCCTGGGAGCCGGCCAACGTGGTGGTGGCGCGCGGCGCGCAGCACCTGGCCACCTATCATCATGCGACCCGGCAGCTCCAGCGCCAGTTTTGCCCGCAGTGCGGCGAGACGCTCTTTGGCATCAACCGGCTGGGCATGTCGGTGATCCCGAACACCCTTTTCGCGCGGGCCTGCGGCGGTGCGCTGCCGGATGCGCTGCAGCCAGCCATGCACTTGTTCTATCGCCATCGCGTGCTGGAAGTCGACGACGCCCTGCCCAAGTACCTCGACGGCTGGGATGGCCCGGTGCACAAGGCCGGGTTCTGAGCCAAGGGCCGCGGCCCGGATGCCATTGGCAGCGCCAGGCGCCCTAAGCGGGTTCAAGCATGCGGGTGCGGGTGCGAATGCCGGTGCGTGTGGCCGGCGTCAGCCTCGACCATCATGAAATGGTGAAGCGTTCCATGGTGTGGGCAAGAGTGCCGGGCGGAGTGCCTGGCTGGCGCGAACCACAATATACCTTGGCCGCGGCTTATTCCCGTTGCGCGACTGGCCGGTGCCGCGCAGGCATTGTCATGGCGGCTACGCCCGCGACGACACACGCCAGGCCGGCCCAAGCCCCCGCGGCCAGCGATTCCCCAAGAAACACGATGCCAATGGCCACGCCGATCGGCACGCGCAGATAGGCTTGCGCCGTGGTGCCCACCGGCCCCAGCGTACGTACCAGGCGAAAGTAGATGACAAAGGCCAGCGCGGTCGAGAACACGGATAACGCCAGCAGCGCCGCAAGCGATGACAGCGACGGATGCAGCGTCCAGGGCCGGTCGATGGCCAAGCTTGCCGGCACCAGCACCGCCGCCCCGACGATCATCGAGCCCGCGGCGGGCGCGGCGGCGGGCAGGTCCTTGAACGAGCGCCCGTAGATAGCCGCGCCGGCGTAGCAGACGGTCGCGGCAACGATGGCCAGTTGCGCAAGCAGTTGCTGCCCAAGCCCGCCCAGCACGCTGGTGCCGACGATCAGGCAGATGCCCGCAAGCCCCGCCACCACGCCGAACAGCTTGCGCGCCGTGATGCGCTCATGGCGCGTGACCAGCCACGTGCCCAGTACGGCGATCACCGGCGACGCGGAGTTCAGGATCGTCGCCAGCCCCGCCGGGACCGATTGCTCGGCCCACGCAATGAGCGTGAACGGCACTACGCTGTTGAGCATGGCCTGCACTGCAAAGCGGCGCCAGACTGCCGCACCGCGCGGGATCTGCATGCCTCTTGCCGCCATCCACGCCACCAGCAGCGCACCGGCGATCAACGTCCTGGCCGCAATCAGCGTGACGGGGGGAATCGTGGCCACCCCAAGCCGGATGAATGTGTAAGACGCGCCCCAGAGCGTGGACAAAGCCAGCAGCAGGACCATGTCCAGCGCGCGGCCGCTGGCGCCTTGGGCGTGGTTGGCGCGTGCATCCGCGCTGGGCAGGGCTGGCATGGCGTTCTCTCTGAAAGGGCTCATCGCCATTGTGGGCGCGTGCCGCGGGAGAACGTTTCAGCTTGTGGCGAAGCATGGATTGCAGGCCAAGCCAGCCCACATCAGGGCATCAGGGCGCCCTGCTGGAATCCCCACCCAGCGGATCCAGGGTGATCTGCACCTGCCTCAGGATGCCCTGCTTGTCGAAGTAGCAATTGAACAGCGAGGATAGGTTGCCGTCCTGGCGGAAGCGATAGGACCAGACGTCGCGCTGCATCAGCGGGTAGTACTGCACCGGCTCGAGCGGCTTGCCGAAATGCTCTTCCACGTCGCGCTTGGTCCAGCTATCGACCTTGGCCTGGTAGATCTCGGAAGTGACCAGCATCTGCCGGAAGTTCGTGAGTTTTCCGCTGGCATCGAAATCGGCCGCGTAGGCCTCATAGCCCAGCGGTTGCTTGGAGTAGATCCAGCGCCCGGAACCGTCGGCCAGCCGGTAGATATTGGTGGGCTCGCCGAAGGTCGCGCGCACCGCGCTTTCCGGGGCGCCGATCAGTTTCTGGCCTTCCTGCACCGGTTGCAGGATGGCGCAGGCTGGCAGCATCAGCAGCGCAGCCGCACAGATCAGCCAGCCGCCCACGTATTGCGAGGTGGTTTTCATAGCATTCCAGAGGGGAAACCGCCATGCCCCGCATGGCGTCCAAGGCTGAAATATATAGCATCCCCCGCCACCACGCCGTGGCGCGACAATACGGCATTGCCACGCCTTGCTGCCTTGCCCATGACCATCCGAACCGCCGCCCCCGCCCTGGCCGCCGCCCTGCTGTTTGGGGCAAGTACGCCACTTGCAAAGGCCCTGGCCGGGTCGATCCCGCCGTTGCTGCTGGCCGGCCTGCTTTACCTGGGCAGCGGGCTGGGGCTTGGCATCCTGCTGGCGCTGCGGCGCAGCATGAGCGGCGCCGCAGCAAGCCCGCTCAGCGTGCCGCGCCAGGAGGCGCCATGGCTGCTGGGTGCCATCCTGGCCGGCGGCGTGGCGGGGCCGGCCCTGCTGATGACCGGCCTGGCCAGCACCAGCGCGGCATCGGCCTCCCTACTGCTGAACGTGGAAGGGGTATTCACCGCGCTGATCGCCTGGGTGGTCTTCAGGGAAAACGCCAGCCGCCACATCGTCCTTGGCATGCTTGCCATCGTGGCGGGCGGCTTGCTGTTGTCCTGGCAGCCGGGCAGCCTGCGGTTGTCCGCTGGTGCCTTGCTGATCGTCGGCGCGTGCCTGTGCTGGGCCATCGACAACAACCTGACGCGCAAGGTGTCAAGCAACGACGCCATGTTGATCGCCTGTATCAAGGGGCTGGTTGCCGGCGTGTGCAACACCGGGCTGGCACTGGCCGGCGGTAACCACCTGCCGGCGCTGCCCGCGCTGGGCGCGGCCATGATCATCGGGTTCCTCGGCTACGGCGTGAGCCTGGCTCTGTTCGTCATCGCGCTGCGGCTGCTGGGGACCGCCCGCACCGGCGCGTATTTCTCCGTGGCGCCGCTGTTCGGCGTGGCGATCGCGTTCGGCATGTGGCCGCAGGCTCCGCAGCCGGTGTTCTACGTGGCGGCGCTGCTGATGGCGCTGGGCGTGTGGTTGCACCTGCGCGAGCATCATGAGCACGAGCACAGCCACGAGGCGACCGAGCACAGCCACGCGCATCGCCACGATGCGCACCACCAGCACGAGCACGCCTTCGACTGGGACGGGCAGGAGCCGCACCGGCACCTGCATCGGCACGAGCCGCTGGTGCACAAGCACCCGCACTATCCGGATACGCATCACCGGCACTCGCACTGAGGCATTGAGGCAAGGGCTCGGTATCCACACGGTTTTCTTGAAGCCGTGCACGTAGTTGCGTTTTTTTCCAACACTGCCCTGAGCGAGGTTGCCGTTGTTGAAATCGGTGATCGGCGGCTGTCGTGTCTTTCCATTTCGCCTGAATTCGATGCCAAGAAACGGAGTTCTTGCGCCTCGACAGGCGAGCAGACTGACGGCTGATCAATTTGAACATCGGAAAGAAGAATGAACACGCTTGCAAACAAAGTCGCCATCGTCACCGGCGCTAGTTCCGGGATTGGACGCGCGACCGCGCTACTTTTCGCTCGTGAGGGCGCAGCGGTGATCGTTGCCGCTCGTCGCAAGGCTGAGCTGGAAGACCTTGTGAGGGAAATCACTGAAAATGGCGGAACGGCTACATATGTCGCAGGCGACGTCAGGGAGGAGGCATATGCTCGGACTCTCGTTCAGACGGCTGTTGAGCGTTTCGGTGGATTGGACATCGCGTTCAACAACGCGGGGACACTCGGCGAAATGGGGCCTACACCGGGCGTCTCGGCGACGGGTTGGAGCGAGACCATTGACACCAACCTCACCAGCGCGTTCTTTGGCGCGAAGTATCAGATCCCCGCGATGGTGCTTCGTGGCGCCGGAAGCCTCATCTTCACTTCGACGTTTGTTGGGTACACCGTCGGCTTCCCCGGCGTCGCAGCCTACGCCGCCAGCAAGGCAGGATTGATCGGGTTGACACAATCACTCGCCGCAGAGTTTGGGCCGAAGGCCATTCGCGTCAATGCAATCCTTCCTGGCGGAGTAGACACGCCCATGGGGCGCACAATGAGTGCGTCGCCCGAAGCCATGGCTCATGTAGCAGGACTACACGCTCTCAAACGCATCGCGACACCGGAGGAACTTGCGCAGTCGGTCCTCTACATGGCATCCGGCGCCTCGTCATTCATGACCGGCGCAGCGCTGCTGGTTGACGGAGGCGTGTCGATCAATCGCACCTGATGTTGTTGGGACTTGGGCTGGGGCTGGGGCTGGGGCTGGGGCTGGGGCTGGGGCTGGGGCTGCTAGAGGAAATGCTGGCCTGACGCGATCTACCGCCTGTTCAGTCGTTTCGACCTTCAATGCCTGCCGAACCGCCGGACGTTCTCCTATCGCCTTCGAATCGGGAGCGATGGATGGCGGTATAGTACGGCCGGACGCTGACGGCTGCGATCAGGCCAAGTGCGGACATTCAACCTATCAACGAACGTCGTAACCACGCCTGGTTCTTCGGCATCAACCCATGAAGTTCAGACACCTATTGCTCGCTATCACCCTGACGTGCGTTGCGCTGCCGGCAACCACGCTTGCCGTCATCAAGCCATTGCGAGTGGTCGCCCCCACGCTGATGCCCGATGTCGCCTGCCCGCTCCCAGGCATCTGCATCGACGACCTGGCCAGACTCGCCGACGCGCAGGCGCTGTATCGGGAGGGGTATGCGAAGGCGGCCAGCGCAGTTGGCCCGTTCCGGCAATCGCCGCGTGTGGTGTTTTGCTCGACGCAGGCATGCACCGATACCTTCGGGCTGGGGCGGCGTGCAGCGGTGGCGATCGGGAACTTCGGCACAGTGGTAGCCCCGCGGGGGTGGCAGGCGTTCTATGTCGCGCACGAGCTGATTCACCATCGGCAGGCAGAGATGCTGGGCAATATCGCCGTGGCGTCGCAACCCGGGTGGCTGATCGAAGGCATGGCGTACGCGTTGAGCGGCGACCCAAGGCATCCGCTGGGCGAGCCGTTCGAACAGTGGCGATCGCAGTTTGAGGCTTGGTATGCCGGCGTGGGTGCGAGCGACCTATGGGCGTCGGCGCGCGAGGTCCGCTGAGGTCTTTACGTCTCCCTACGTCTTCTTACGTCGTCAGACACAGAGCCTCGTTGTTCGCAGTCCGTCAATCGTGATGCTGACGCCAGCAAACGCTGGCATATCCCTCTTGGTCGCGTTCGGCGCTCAAGCGTGGCCAATCCAAGCCGGCTATCGCTTTCGCGTTCGTGGTTCGGCTTTGGCGTTGCGGGACTATGCCTCGCGCTTCAGCAATTCCCGCTTACGCTCAACGCCCCATCGATATCCAGAGATGTCGCCATCTCGCCGGATAACGCGATGGCAAGGAATGGCCACCGCGATATGATTTGCGCCGCAAGCCTGGGCAACTGCCCGCACGGCCTTCGGTGAACCTATACGCGCTGCGATCTCGGCGTAGCTGGCCGTTGCACCTGGCGGAATCTCGCGAAGCGCTTGCCAGACCCTCTCCTGGAACGCGGTACCTCGGACGTCGAGCGGAAGATTCAACCCGATTGCCGGTGCCTCGATGAAGCCGACAACGTTCGCGACCAGTCGCTCGAAATCCGCGTCCCCGCCGACGAGACTTGCTTTGCGGAACAGATCCTGCAGATCACGCACGAGAAGGTCGGGGTCATCTCCCAACAAGATCGCGCAGATGCCCCGTTGGCTTTGCGCCACCAGGATGGCACCCAGTGAGCACTGGCCGACAGCAAAGCGGATTACCGCGTTTTTGCCGCCACCCCGATAGTCACGTGCGCACATGCCGAGCATGCCGGCGGATGCCTCGTAGAAGCGACTGTTCGAATTGAACCCGGCCTCGTAGATCGCATTCGTAATGGTCTCGGCACCGGCGAGTTCCTCGCGCAGCCGCCGAGCACGGGACGCGCTCGCGTACGCTTTCGGAGTCAAACCAGTCTCGGCTTTGAATATCCGGTGGAAGTGAAACATGCTCATGCCAGCTTGCAGAGCTAGCGCTTCGAGATTGGGTTGGACCTCCGAGACGTCGATAAGCCGGCAAGCTTCGGCGACCAGGGCGGCACGCTGGGCAGCCGCAGCACTTCGGTCCGAAGAGACACGTCGACTGGATCGGTAACCGGCGGCTTCCGCGGCTTCGGCGGAATCGAAGAACTCGACGTTCTCCCGTTTCGGGAGACGGGCCGAGGAACTCGGGCGACAATAAATCCCCGTCGTCCTGACTCCGTAGACAAATTTTTCGTCTGCCGAAGGATCTCGCGCTTCCACGGCCGCCCATCGCTCGTCATCAAGCGAAGGAGCCCCTGGCATATTGGCATCTATATTCATGATCGCGTCCAAGAACGGCTTGGTGTGAGGACACTATAATCCTCGATTCGATCGCAAGAACTCCGTTTCTTGCGATCGAAACGCCTCACGGCGTACACCGCCACAAGTACCCGAAGCGATTCCCGCTATCCGGGGATGCCGAGGCCGCCCCTAGGGCGCGACGCCGCCATCCAGCGTGGCCAGCGCCGCCAGGTAGTCGTAGCGCTCGACTTGCGCGTGCAGGCGCTGGCAGCCATCGGCGGACAGCAGGCGGGTAAAGACGTCTCGGTAGCGGGCGAAGGTGTGATTGGCCGCGCTGTCGCCCTCTTCCAGCTGTTCGCGCAGGAGCTTGAGCACAGCCTCCTGCGTGACATCGGGATCCGCAAGGGGGCCGGACGTATCCGGCGCGCCGCCATCCAACGCTGCGGGCCCGGTTGGCAGGTGCGTGCGCAAGGTCGCCAGCAATGGCGGGAAGGTGGTGCGCAAGGCCGCCAGCAGCGTGACGGGGTCGGGGCGCCCGGGCGCATGAGGAAGTTGCAGGCTCGCCTCCAGCGTAGCCGCCGCGCACGAGATCGACATGGCACCGAGATTGGCGGCCAAGCCCTTGAGCGAGTGCGCGAGCGACAACGCGCCGTCGCGGTCGCCGCGGGACAGCCGCTCGCCGATCCGGTCCGGCATGTCTGCGTAACCGCTGGCAAAGCGCTCAAGCAGCTGCCGGTAGACTTCCGCGCGGCCGCTGACGCGGCCCAGGCCGCCGCCGACGTCAAGATACGCAGAGGTTGCCAGCGCGTCCACCCAGGCCGGCCGGGACCCGGCTGACGGGGCCGCGTCGTCGCCGCCCGGGACCGCCAGCCACTGGCGCAGCATGGCATAGAAGGCCGGCGGGCTGATCGGCTTGGCGATATGGTCGTTCATGCCGGCTGCCAGGCAGCGCGCCCGGTCTTCCGGCAACGCGTTGGCCGTCATCGCCACCACCGGCAGGCTTGCGAACTTCTCTTGCTCGCGGATGTGCCGGGTGGCTTCAAACCCGTCCATCACGGGCATCTGCACGTCCATCAGGACCAGGTCGTAAGCGCCGGCCTGGAGCAGGTGCAGCGCCACGGCGCCGTTCTCGGCCGTATCGGGGTAGATGCCCGCGGCCTGCAGCAAGTGGACCGCGACCTCGCGGTTGATGTCGTTGTCTTCTACCAGCAGCACGCGCGCGCTCGGCAACTCCGGCATGGCATCGAGCGCCGCCGAATGCGGCTCCGCCGCCTCCGGTGGCGCGTCATTGTCCGGGGACAGCGTGCGCACCGTCGCCTCCAGCAGCAGCGATGCGCTCACCGGCTTGATCAACGTCGCGTCAAAGCCCGATCGCTCGCCCTCGCGCAAGACTTCCTCGCGGCCATGGGCGGTAATCATGACGCGGCGCGGGCGCGGGTGGCACAGGCGCATGGCGTCGATGTGGCGAGCGGTCTCGATGCCGTCAAGACCAGGCATCTTCCAGTCGATGAACACGGCCTGGTAGGGATCGGCGGCTTCGTCGGCCTGGGCAATCCTTGCCAGAGCGGCACGGCCTGAGGCGGCCTCGTCCACGCGGAAGCCAAAGTTGCGCAGCATGGCAATGATGACCTGGCGGGCGTAGTCGTGATCGTCCGCCACCAGCAGGCGGCAGCCCGCCAGCTGTGGCGCGACCAAGGCGCTGGCAGGCCGCTTCTTGCCCGCCAGCAGGTCCAGCTCGAACCAGAAGTTGCTGCCCTTGCCCGGCGTGCTTTCGACCCCGAGGGTGCCGCCCATCAACTCCACCAAACGGCGGCAGATGGCCAGGCCCAGGCCGCTGCCGCCGTAGCGCCGGGTAGTCGAGGCGTCGGCCTGCTCGAAACTCTGGAACAGGCGCGAGCAGGTAGCCGCGTCAATGCCGATGCCGGTGTCGCGCACCTCGAAGCGCAAGCGGATGCGGGGCTGGCATTGCCCGTCGCCGTGGTGCTCGACGCGTATGACGATTTCACCCTGGTGCGTGAACTTCACCGCGTTGTTGGCGAAGTTGATCAGGATCTGGCGCAGGCGCAGCGGATCGCCGCGCAGCGAGTCCGGCACGTCCGGGGCGACTTCGACGATCAGCTCGAGGTGCTTGGCATCGGCCCGCTCGGCCACCAGGTCGCACACCGTGCGCAGCATCCGCTCCAGCGAAAAATCGACCCGCTCGATCTCCAGCTTGCCGGCCTCGATCTTCGACAGGTCGAGGATGTCATCGATGATCTCGAGCAGATGCTGGCCGGAATGCTGGATCTTTTCCAGGTAGCCGCGCTGCTTGTCGTCGAGCCGCGTGCGCAGCGCCAGATGTGCCATGCCGATCACCGCATTCATCGGGGTACGGATCTCATGGCTCATGTTGGCCAGGAAGCTGGCCTTGGCATGCGCCGCGCTCTCCGCGGCCTGCTTGGCCACGACCAGTTCGGCATTGGTCTCGGCAAGCTCGCGCGTACGTACCTCGACGCGGCGCTCCAGCGTCTGGGACAGCGAGGTCAGCCGGTGGTTGGCCTCGACCTGCTCCGTGATATCGATGCCCACCGCGCCGACCCCCACCACCTCATGGGTAGCCGGGTTGCGCACCGGGAAGCGCGTCACCTGGAGATGGCGCTCGCCATGGGGCGTCTGAAGCGCATAGACATGCTCCTCGGCCTTGCCCGAGGACATCACGCGCGCCTCCATGTCCCGGCGTACCCGCGCGACTTCAGGGTTGGAGCCGGAATCCCAGTCGGACCTGCCCAGGACTTCGCCCTCGCTCGCGCCGAGCAGCGCCTGCATGGCCGGGTTAAGGGCCAGCATGGCGTGATCGCGGTCCTTGAGCGACATGATGGCGGGCGAGTGCTCGAGCATCGCGCGCATCCTTTCCTGGCTCTCCGCCAGGCGCCTGCCGTCCCGCCGCGCGATCCACGTGGCGGTGCCGATCAGCAGCAGGATGATGGCCGTCAGTGCCGCCAGCACGTCGCGGGTAAACAGGTACGGGGCGAACGCTTCGCCCATGTTCTGCTCCACGATCAAGCCCATCTCCAGGCCGGGGACCCAGATCCCTGCGCCCGCGGCCCGCTGGCCACGGTAGTCGGCATAGTCGTAGGCAAGCACAGAGGCATGGTCGCGCAGCAAGCGCTCGGCAACCAGGGTCAGCGGGCCGCCCGGCTGGGCGCTGCCCCCGTCCTTGCCGCTTTGGCCGGGGACCCGGGCCCATACGTTGAGCATGGACGCGGTGCCCGGCGCCAGCCGGCCCTTGGCCTCCAGCTCCGGGCCGAAGCGGCTGGGAGACACCAGCCGGCCCCGGGCGTCGATGGCGTAGAGCTCACCGGTGCGGCCGAACTGGCCGGCCGCGATGATCGGCAGCATCACGGCACCGGGATCCAGCCGCAGGCATAGCACGCCAATGGCGCGTCCCGCGTCCAGCAGCCGGGCGCACACCACCTGGAACGGCAGGTCCACCAGCGTGCCCCATGGGTCCCGGGTTCGCTCCGGGGCAGGATAAGGCGGCGAGGCCGCGCTACCCTCTTCCAGCGCCCGCCGGGCCGTCCGGGCAGGTTCCGGCAAGAGCAGGCGGCCGGTGCGGCCGGGCAGCTCCGACGCCACGATCTTGAGGTCCGGCGTAGCCAGGACATAACCGAGGTAGCCGCTGCTCTGGAAGACCGGGGTCACCCAGCGTTCGAACCTGGCCACCGCCTCGCCATCCGGCAACGGCTGGCCTGGCGCCAAGAGCAGCGGGCGCGCAAGCCTGAGCGCCTCCGGCAGGCGCGCAATCCGCTCGGCGCGCCGCTGTTGCTCGCCACTCCAGAGTCCCAGCAGCCGCGCGTTCGTCGCCAGCATCGACTCCACCCGCGCGCCCAGGTTGGCCCGGTCGTTCTCGTACACCAGCTGGGCGGCGCCGCCGGCCAGCAGGCAGACTGTCACCACCAGCAGCACGGGATAGACGTAGCGCCGCAGACCGGCGCGCGTGGCCACCCGCCTGCGCCAGGCAGCCAGCCATCCAGAGGCGGATGCGCCCATCATGCCTGCGGCGTGGTGACGGGATAGCCGTTGGCGGCCACTAATGCCGCCTCGCGTGCATGGTCCGCGTCGGTGTCCGCGTAGCGTTGCGAAATGGCCAGGAACTCCGGCGCGATGGCCAGGAACGCGTCCACCATGTCCGGATCGAAATGGCTGCCGCGTCCTTCGCTGATCATCCTTACCGCCTGCTCGTGCGGAAATGCGGGCTTGTAGACGCGCCGGCTGATAAGCGCATCGTAGACATCGGCGATCGCCATCAGGCGCGCGGAGACAGGAATCGCATCGCCCGACAACCCGTCGGGGTAGCCGCTGCCGTTCCATTTCTCCTGGTGATAGTGCGCAATCTCGCGGGCGTAGCGCAGGAAGGAGTTAGGGGTGCCGCACTGGGCCTCGGCGTGCGCAATGGCATCACGCCCTAGCGTGGTGTGGGTCTTCATGACCTCGAACTCTTCGGCGGTCAGCTTGCCGGGCTTGAGCAGGATGCGATCGGGGATGCCGACCTTGCCGATGTCGTGCAGCGGGGCCGACTTGAACAGCAGCTCGATGGTCTCGTCGTTGAGCTCGTCGCAAAAGCGCGCATGGTGGCGCAGCGCCTGCGCCAGGCGGCGCACGTAGTGCTGGGTGCGCCGCAGGTGGTTGCCGGTTTCATTGTCGCGCGTCTCCGCCAGGGATGCCATGGCCATGATGGTGACGTCCTGGATCACGGAGATCTCCCGCAGCCGGCGCTGCACCTCCTGCTCCAGGTAGGCCGACTTGTCCCGGAGAAAATCCCTGGCGTTCTTGAGGGTGAGATGGGTGGCGATGCGCGCGTGCATCACCAACGGGCTGAGCGGCTTCATGATGTAGTCCACCGCGCCCACCTGGAACCCGCGCGTCTCGTCGTGCTCGCCGGTACGGGATGTCAGGAAGATCACCGGCACGTCCATGGTGGCCGGGTTCGCCTTGAGCTGGCGGCACGCTTCGTAGCCGTCCATGTCAGGCATCATCACGTCAAGCAAGATCAGGCTTGGCGCCGCCGCCGTGGCGATGCGCACCGCCGCACTGCCCGAGGTCGCCACCTTCACCCGATAGCGATCCTGAAGCAACGCGGCCATCATCGCGATGTTTTCTGGAAGATCATCCACCACAAGAATCGTGGGCAGGGCGTCGGAATTATCAGAGCGCATGGGGAGATTCAGGTCGGGATACTTGCCGGGCAGGCAAGATGACGGCGTTTCCGGCGCGCTTCGAAAGACATGCCGTCATATTGCGTTGACATAGCGGATTACTCGCACCGGTTCGCTTTTCGCTCGGGCCAGGCCACAGATTGCACGGGACGCAACAACCCCAGGCGCATCCCGGCCCCTGCCTTGCCATAACGGCCATCTTGCGTCGCAATTCAGCCCCCTCTTGCGGAGGGCATAAAGGTTTGGCATCCGCTGCCGTTAACCCCGCTCCGGGCGGGCATGGCAAAAAAAAAGCCCACCGAAGTGGGCTTTCGCAAGAGCAACGGACATCGGTCACATGGCATTGACACTGACACCCCGCGATCGCTTCAATGCACGCCGACTACGTCAAAAAAAAGACGCGTCCGCATTGCCGGCACCGCCACACACCACGCACCGCACCGGCTGTTGCCCGACCAACAGCGAGTCCATGCAGGCATCAAGGCCCGTCTTTCGCTGAATCGAAGCAACGGCGGCATTGTCATTGGCTCTCGCAAGATCGGAAAGAGTAAGAATACTCTCCCCCTCCCCCAATTTTCCCCTGGCAACGGATGCGGATACGGGGTGTGCAACCTGAGTAATTCCACTCTTTCGCGGCGGCCATCGCCGAGCCATCATGAGGCATGGAATCTCATCAGCAAACGGTTCGCCATACCTTGCGCATCGACCAGTGGATAACGGCGGTGGGCGGCGGGGAAACGTCGCTGGCGTATGACGACTGGTTAAGCCACGTTCTCAATGGCCTGGCGCCCGGACTGAAGGAGCATGCCATATCGATAGCAACCCGGGAAGGCAAGTGCGAGTTCCGGCTCCAGCATCGCGCACGCTATGAAGTCCGGCATCCGAGGATCGGCATCCGGCGCTTCGTGTGCGCCGTCGACAGCGATGCGACATTGATCGCCTTCGAGAATACGATCTCCGGTGTCCGCTACCCATGGGTGACGATCGACGGCGCACTCACCCACGTCGAACTGTTCACACTCAGGTTGCTATCCGCCGGACTCGACCTGTGTGCCGCCCCGGTCGGTGTGGAGAGCCGCTGAAACGTTGATGGGTCCTGGCGACCGACGCGATGGCGCGATGGCCGCCCCCCCTTTTTTCCGGTCCAGAGCCCGCTTTGCGTGTGAGGATTGCCAGCATGGCCGATTCTGCAGGGAAACAGCACTCCCCTGTGTCCCCCCCTTGCAGATGAAGCGCCAGATTCACGCGCAGGGCTGGCTCTGGACCCTTTTTATACCGCGCCCACGGCGCACGCCGAGCGCATGTTGGCGATCAGCGCCGGGAAGTCCCGGCCCAGCGTGGAGAGCGCCGCGGCATCCGCACGGCCATCCTGCAAGCCGCGCTCCAGCGCCGCGCAGGCCTGCGCGAGCTGCGCCGCCCCAAGCATGCCCAGGATGGCCTTCATGCCATGGGCATGCAGGCCAGCCTGGCGAACATCGCCGGCCCCGATGGCCTCATGGATCCGCGTTGCCATGTCCGCGCGTTCTGCGCATACGCGCCTGGCCAGATTGATGTAAAGATCCTCGCGACCGAACAAGAGCTTGATCCCCGAGGCGGCGTCCAGGCCCGGTATGGCCTTCAGGGCCTGCGTCACCGCTGACGCCGGTGGCGTCGCCTGCGCCGTCACCGCCACCGTAGTCCCTGCGCCTGCCAAGCCACGAGTCGCGCCCCACGGCGCGGCAACGGGCGGCAGCCATGCCGCAATGGTGCGGAACATCGCCTCTGCGTCGATCGGCTTTGAAATATGATCGTTCATCCCGCCCTCGATGCAGCGGATGCGGTCCGCCGACATCGCGTCTGCCGTCAGTGCCAGCACCGGCAGGGCATAAAGGCCCAGGTCGTGGCGAATCGCGCCAGTGGTCTCTATGCCATCCATGCCCGGCATATGGATGTCCATCAGCACGATATCGAATGCGTGTTCCTTGAGCGCCGCCAGCGCCTGCTGACCGTCGCCGGCAACGTGCACGTCCATGCCCACCAGTACGAGAAGATCGTGCGCGACCTCCTGATTGATCGGGTTGTCCTCGACCAGCAAGACCTTGCGCCCGTGCAATGCCTGCCACGCCGGCCCGGCGATCGAGCGGCAATCCGATGGCACCATCGCCGCATGCGAAAGGCCG
The DNA here is from genome assembly GCF_058802485.1 of Cupriavidus sp. GW822-FHT02D05. Lineage (NCBI taxonomy): Bacteria > Pseudomonadati > Pseudomonadota > Betaproteobacteria > Burkholderiales > Burkholderiaceae > Cupriavidus > Cupriavidus sp. GW822-FHT02D05. The sequence goes on from NZ_JBXAOE010000028.1 coordinate 93,001, forward strand.
GAGCCCGGACCGGCCGCCCGGTCTGCCCGCCCAATCTCCAGCGACACCTCGAACGAGAAGATGCTTCCCACACCGGCCTGGCTCCGCGCGAGGACGCGCCCACCCATGAGTTCCGCCAGCTTCTTGCTGATCACAAGCCCTAGGCCCGTGCCTTCAAAGCGGCGGTTCAGCGCGCCGTCCAATTGCTGGAACGGCGTGAAAAGCTCCGGCAACGCTTCCGGAGCAATGCCTACGCCCGTGTCCTCGACCTCGAAGGACAAGCCGATATGGCTGTCGCGCACGAGTGTCTCCCTGACTCGCAGGCAGACCTCGCCACGATCCGTGAACTTCAGCGCATTGCTCAGGAAATTGATCAGGATCTGCCCGACCCGCAGCGGATCGCCGACAAGCCGAGGCGGAATCGCGGGGGACGTGAAAATAGACATCATGATGCCTTTTGCTTCCGCCGTTTCCCAGAACAGGCCAGTGACACGATCCAGCAGTTCAGACAAGTCGAACTCGCGCGCGTCGATGGTGAGTTTGTCCGCCTCGATCTTCGAGAAATCCAGGATATCGTTGACGATCCCCAGCAAGTGCGCCGCGGATGCGCCGATGCGCTCCAGATAGCGGTCCAGCTTGTCCGCGCGCTCGCGCTTGAGCGCCAGATGCGACATGCCGATGATGGCATTCAGCGGCGTCCTGATCTCGTGGCTCATGTTGGCCAGGAACTTCGCCTTGGCGCGCGCTGCCGACTCAGCCGCCTCGCGCGCTGCCGTCAGCTGCAGGGTGCGCTCTTCGACGCGTGCTTCCAGCGTGTTGGTCAGCGCCTCCAGGGCCTGCCGGGTGCGTTCCTGCTCGGTGATATCGGCGACCACCGTACCGACGCCGATGATGCCGGCATCGTCCGGCCCGGGCACCGGGAACTTGACCACGCGGAAAATGCGTTCATAGCCGTAACGAGGACTGATCGCATGCACCTGGCTTTGGGATGTCCCGCTGGCCAGTACCAGCTCGTGCATATCGCGGCTGATCTGGGCGATATGGCGATTCGGGATGATGTCCCAGTCGCAGCATCCCACGGCAGCGCCCTGGGGCACCCCGATGGCTTGCTCGTAGGCGTGATTGGCCATGATGCCCACACCCTTGGGGTTCTTGTAAGCCAGCCCGGTCGGCACGTTCTCGCGGAATGCGCGCATGCGTTCCTCGTTCTCGGACACGCCGCGGCGCGCGCGCCACTGGAACACCGCCAACGCAAGGATCAGCCCGATCGCGATCGCGCTAAGGCTCACGATCGCCGTGCGGACCAGGAAGTACGACTGATAGGCTTCGTCAACGGGTAGCTCGACGACCAGCCCCATGTCCTGGTCACCCAACCATCGGCCAGCCCCGATGACCTTGCGCCCGTCATTGCCGTCATAGCCCTCGGCGGCGACCGCCTCCGCGCCTCTATCCATCAGCAGTTGCAACGCAAGTTCCGTCGGGGCATCGCCAATGCGGCCACGCACCAGCGAATCGGCCGCAAGCCGCTTGCCGGGCACTCTCGCCCACAGCGCCTCGGAAACGTCCCGCCGCGCACGATCTGGCGCCGCATCGCGCTCCGAGGCGCGGGTCGGGGAGAGAATGCGCGCGGAGGAGTCAATCACGTAAGCCTCGCCCGTTTCGCCTATCCGGCCCGCCTTGAGAATCTTGAACAGCTTCACATAGGGATCGATGCGCAGGCACAAGAAGCCCACGATCAATCCATCCGCGTTGATGCGTGCGCACGCCAGCTGATAGAACATCCCGGCCGGCTGCTCAATGCCCTGGACCATGAGCGGCTGCGTCGAGACGGTGGGGCGCGAAATGGCAAATCCGAGCTCCTGCGCCCCCCGCAACGTGCGTAAGGTCGGCTCGGTCAGGTCCGAGGCGTTGACATAGCGCGGGCTGCTCGCCGCGACTATGGTGTGGTCCGGCCGGATCAGGGCATAGCCATCGAAGCCCCGGCTCCTGTAGATCGGCAGGATCCACTGATCGAGTTCAGTCCGCAGATCGGCGCTGCCGGGATCGGCCAGTATACGTTTCGCCAGTTTTATCAGGGCAGGGTTCTCGGCAATGGTCCCGACTCGCCCCGCCGAATCCTCTCCCATCGTCCGGTTCAGGTCCGATATGGCCTGCAGCACGGATTTCAGGCGGCTTTCGGCACTCCGATGAAATTGCTTTTCAAGGCCCCGGAGCACCTCATGGCTCAAGACCAGCAGCAAGGCAACGGCGACCGCCGTCATGATGAAATTCAGGCGGGTTTCTCTACCGGCTGCCCCTCGCAGACTCCTGAAGTAACGCTTGAGCATGATTTCCTGCGACGGTTCTCGGCTTATAAAACGGCGGCGGCATTCCGGACCAGTGCCAATAGCTAACGCGACCGAAATTTCTGGCTTTCGTCACCGTTTATGGCGACCAAACGGGATGGCTCAATCGAGAAGCAGCGTTGTCAATTCAATCGCTGATTTGACTTGCAGTTTCTCCATCAAGTGCGCCCGGTGATTTTCCACGGTGCGAACGCTGATCCCCAGTTCCCTGGCAATCGCCTTGCTGGTCTTGCCAGTCGTGACGTGCCAGGCAACGACTCGCTCCTTCGGGGTCAGGCGTGCAAGCCGCGTGCTTTTGTCAGCGCAAGCCAGCTTCTGCTCGTGCATCTGGCGGCTGCGTTCCAGCGCGCCCCGCACTTTTTGCACCAGCATGGCGCCATCGACGGGCTTCTCCAGAAAATCGAGCGCGCCCGCCTTGATCGCCTTGACCACCGAAGGGACCTCGGAGTAAGCGGAAACAAAGATGGTAGGAGGAAGAATGCCCATGCCCGCCAGCGCTCCCTGCACCTGCAGGCCGCACATCCCCGGCATGCGCAGATCGCAGACCAGGCATTCAACTGGCGCCGGCCGATACGATTCAACAAACTCGCGAGAGGAAACAAACGTCCTTATGTCAGCGCCAAGACCACGGAGCAACTCGTGGTACGCCCAAAGCACAATTTCATCGTCGTCGACTAGATAGATGACGGATCGTTCAGTTGCCACAACCTACGCCTCCAGTTCCTGGCTCCCTGCGACCGAATTTCGGCCTGCCCGTACGCTCACCTACTGCGCAATGCAGTCGATAGGGCCATTCGGACACCTGACACGCTCTACATCCACCAGCACAGTAAACCATCATGATGGCTAAGTTGAAATTGGGCAATCCCCGTAGTAGTTGGCAAAGAACGAAACCGAAAATATTTCGATTTCTGGACTTATATTTATTAAGAAGCAACTTAATAGCGCAACGTACCCCGGCGTGCCGCGACGTGGAATGTGCTGCTTTGTCCTCCAGCATATGAGAATCCGTAATTACCATATAATTTAATTACCGTAATCCAGGATAAAAATCATTTTTCCCAATGTGCCAGCGGCACCCGGGATGACTCCGGGGCGCTGGCCCACGCCAGCCATGCCGGGAACGCAAGTGCGCGATCAGGCCACTGCGGCGGCGCGCTGGAGGCGTGCGTCCCGTTCGCTCGCCGGCGCATGCGGCCGCCCGGCGCCGCCGGCGCCCGGCAGGCGGAAGAACGCCACCACCTCGTTGAGCTCCTGGCCCTGTTCCTGCAGCGCCCGGGATGCGCTGGCGGCCTGTTCCACCATGGCAGCGTTTTGCTGGGTCACCTGGTCCATCTGCGAGATCGCCAGGTTCACCTGCTCGATGCCGCGGCTTTGTTCCATCGATGCGCTGGCAATGTCTTCCACGATGCTGCTCACGCGCGCGACCGCCTTGGTCACCGAGCTCATGGTCTGCCCGGCTTCGCCCGCCAGCGTGGAGCCGTCCTGGATCTGCTGGAGCGAGCCCGCGATCAGTTCCTTGATCTCCTTGGCGGCGCTTGACGAGCGTTGCGCGAGGCTGCGCACCTCGCTGGCCACCACGGCAAAGCCGCGGCCTTGCTCGCCGGCGCGGGCAGCTTCCACCGCGGCGTTGAGCGCGAGGATATTGGTCTGGAAGGCGATGCCTTCGATCATGCCGGTGATGTCGGCAATCTTGGTGGAGCTGGCGCTGATGCCCTGCATCGTATCGACCACGCGGCCAACCGCCGTGCTGCCGCTCTGCGCGATATCGGCGGCCTCGCGGGCCAGTTCGTTGGCTTGCCGGGCGTTCTCGCTGCTCAGGCGTACCGTAGTGGTCAGCTCTTCCATGCTGGCGGCGGTTTCCTCAAGCGATGCCGCTTGCTCTTCGGTGCGCTGGCTCAGGTCCGCATTGCCCGCGGCGATCTGCGCCGATGCCCCGGCGATGCTTGCGCTGCTCTCGCGCACGCGGGAAACGATCTCCGTCAGGCGCGCGTTCATGTCGCGCAGGGCCGACAGAAGGCGGCCGGTCTCGTCCCGCGCTACTACGGCAATCTGGCTGCCCAGATCACCGCGCGCTACCGTTTGCGCCACGTCCACGGCCGTTTGCATGGGCCGGGTGATGGAGCGCGTGATCAGCAGGCCGCTCACCGCGGCGAGCACCATGGCGCAAATGGACATGACGATCAGCAGGTTGCGCTGCGCGGCATAGTCCTCCTCCAGCCTGCGCACCGTATCGACCTGGCGGCCTTTGGTGAACTCGGTATAGGCATCGGTCGCCTTGACCAGCGCCCCCAGCAAGGGGCGGCATTCGTCGTTCATCTTGAGGACGGCCTCGTCGCGCTTGGCGGCGAGCGCGAGGTCGACGATGGCGATGGCCACGGGACCATAGCGCGACTCCACGCGATCGATCTCGCGCACCAGGTTGCGCGCGGTGTCACTGGCGTCGCTGTCGCCCGACACCATGTCCTTGAGCTTTGCCAGCTGCGCCTGCACATCGTCATGTGCGCGTAACGCGGCTGCCTTCTCCAGGGTCAGGTCCTCGGGCCTGGTGACGAGAGCCAGGTTGCGCGCCGCGATGGCACGCCGGTCGACAGCGGTCCGCACCTGCGCGGCGACTTCGGCGCGCGCGTTGATGCCATGCAGGTAGCGGGAAAAGCCGTCCGTGGTCTGGCTCAGCGCGCGTAGCGACAAAGCGGAAATGGATAGCGCGATGGCGGCTAGCAGGCTAAAGCTCAGCACGAGCTTGCCCTTGATGGTCAGGCTGTTGAAATTCACGATTTAATCCCCTTGTCCCGTTGGGACGTTGGTGCTGCGGAATGGTCCATGAGTCATGGCTTGAATCGCCAATGCGAACCGTTGCGCTGCAATCCCGTTCCCGCTTTTCCTATTTGTGATGATCTGGGCGATCGTCTTCGCGTCGCGCCGTCTTGTTATGGCCTAAACAGCACAATTCCAAATGCATACGGAAGCACGCTGCAGAATGGCTAACGGCAAGAAATCGGAAGATATCCCCCCTCCTGGAGAGGGGCAGGCTTTATGGAATTCGGCCAAGTAGCGCCGGGGCCGCTTTGCGTTGCGCAAGCGGGCGTTAATGGGGAGCGTTAAGGTCTCAACCAGCAAGCGGCGTGGTGTCCCCCACTGGCCGAATCCGCAGGCTCAAGCCGGCAATGGGTCCGGCATGGTCTCCTGGGCGGCCTCGGTGACACGGGGACGGTTGTGGCGCCACGCCGCCAACTCCCCCGCCCCCAACGGCGCAGCGAACAGATAGCCTTGCGCCCAATGCACGCCGTGCTGTCGCAGGTAGGCGGCCTGCACCTCGTTCTCGATCCCCTCGGCAGTCAGCTCCAGATGCAGCCGCTGGCCCAGGCCGATGATGGTGTCGAGCACCACGGCGTTGACGGAGTCCGTGCCGATGCCCATGACGAACGAGCGATCGATCTTGAGGAAATCGGCATGGAGCTGTTCAAGGTAGGACAGCGAACTCTGCCCCGTGCCGAAGTCGTCGAGCGCCAAGAGCACACCCTGCGCGCGCAGGTGCGCGATGTTGCGTTGCACCTGCTCGTCGTTCGGCAGCGCTTCGCGCTCGGTCACCTCCAGGACCAGCAGTGGCCCGTCGGGGCCGAGCTTGCCCAGGAGCCGCTGCACATCAGCGACGAATCCGGGCGTCGCCAGGTGGGAAGCGCTGACATTGACACCGATGTGGTCACGCGGCCCCAGCCCCAGGCCTGGCAAGTCGGCGGCCACCAGATCAAAGATATGCCGAGTCAGGTCGCCGATGAGGCCATTGTCTTCGGCCAGCGGGATGAAGATGTCCGGCCGGATATTGCCCCGGCCGGGCCGGTGCCAGCGGACTAGAGCCTCGAGCCCGCTGCACTCCCCCGTGGCCAACCGGATGACCGGCTGGTAGACCATGTGGAACTCGCGCTGGCGCATGCCTCGGTAGATCTCGTTAACCAGCGACAAGCGCCGCCTGCAGAACAGATGCGCCAGGTATCCCGAGAGCAGCGCCGCCAGTACCAGGAAAGGCGCGTAGTGACGCCACAGCTCATGGCGGTAGGCAGTGATCAGCGCCGGTGCGACCGCGACGCGCACCTCGATGGGAAAGGCGGCGGACTTGGCCAGCTTCATGCTGTTCCGGTAGCGCGGGCCGGTTGTCGTCGCCAACGGCGCACCGGTCGGCAACTGGCGCAGCGAGTCGCTGAGCAGGATCTGGACCTGGAACTGGCCGCTGTACGAGGCGGCTGCCTGAATGTCCAGCAGGTACTGCCCGTCGATCACGGCCAGCACGCCCGAGCCGTTGCCGATGCCTCGCGAGACGATGACCGCGGGCCGGTCCGGGACCAGGGAGGTGCCCGCGCTCGGGGTGATCCGCGGCCCCAATGGCAAGCTGGTCATCGCGTCGAATGCCAGGGTGAGCGGGATATCGTTGACCTTGCCCAGAACCGGCGAGCAGTAGAGCTTCTCTTCATGAACCAGGATGAGCGAGCGGAAATACGGACTCAGGGTGCTCGCCCGCGTGAGTTCGCCGATCACCTCCTGGCATGGCTTGCCGAGCAGCGCCATGGATTTGTCGACATTGGCGGTGACCACGCCGAGGATGTTGTCCATCTGCTTCTGGATCGACACCGCCGTGACCAACGCTTCGCCGTCGGCGCGTTGCCTTCCCTGCAGGAATACCAGCGGCACCATGACGAGTGCGGGGATCAGCATGGCTGCCAGCACGATTGCCGGGTGCCAGTATTGCTCACGCCGAAGCTTGATGATCTGCACGTTCGATGCTCCTGCGCGTGACGTGCAGTCGGGAGGCCAAGTTTAGGTACCCCATCCCTGCTGACGTGCTCGCGCTACGGTGTGATTGATGTGTACTCGTCCGGGCCCGCCATGCGTCCAGGCCCCACCTTCAGCACGACAACCGCTGCAATCCAGGTCGACTTCCCGATGATCTTGTGTTTGTCTCGCGAGCGTTCCCTTTACCTTGCTGCATCCTGGCCGGGGCCCTCATTTTTAGTACAAATCCTAAATTTAGAAGATGGATCTTACAATAAGGCATCGCTTAGGCGGCGAATTCCATAATCACCGCAACCTCTCTCGCATTGATGTCGGTGCAGTGACCGGCCCGGGCATAGCGATCGATTCCGCTCGAAGGGATCGGTTGCGGCCGACGCTTGCATTTTAGGACTTGTCCTATTCTCTTGACGGCATGCCGCCAGTAAGCTTGCGCCTTGCCTTACCGAGAAGCGAAATGAAGCACAACGAAACGCGCCGTACCTTGACGCTCGGGCTCGCCGCCATTTCCATGGCCGCGGGCAGCGCCTGGGCTGGCGAGGCCCAGGACCTGTACGCGGCGATGATCAGTGGCAAGTGCGTGCCCGCCGCCGCCACCTTGCAAGCGCGCGCCAAGGCTGGCGTGGCCGCGGCCCAGGGCCATCTGGGCATTGCCTATGTCCGCGGCGCCTGCGTCAAGAAGGACATGCAGGCAGGCGTGGCCTGGCTGCGCAAGGCCGCCGCGCAGGGCGACGCGGATTCGCGCAATGAGCTTGGTAGTCTCTATTCGACGGGCGATGGCGTGCCCAAGGACTATGCGCAGGCGAGGCGCTGGACCCGCCTGGCGGCCGAGCAAGGCTACGGGCCGGCCCAATACAACCTGGCACTCCAGTACCACTTCGGAGAAGGCGGGCCGGTGGATGATCGCGAGGCGGTCATATGGCTGCGCAAGGCGGCCGTGCAGGGCCTTGCGGACGCGCAGGCGAACCTGGGCGCCATGTTGATCAAAGGCGAAGGCATGGTCCTGAGCAACAAGCGCGAAGGCGTGCATTGGCTGCGCAAGTCCGCCATGCAAGGCCATCCCACCGGCCAGAACAACCTGGCGGCAGCCTACGAGAATGGCTGGGGCGTGGCGCGCAACCTGGTACTGGCCTACGCCTGGGTGCTGCTGTCGACCCGCGAGGCCAAGCCGGGTTCGGAAGACATGACGCTGCGCACCGGAATGGCCGCGGAACTGACCGCCAAACAGCGGGCCGAGTCCGAGCGGCTGGCGCGCGAGTGGAGGGTAGGACAAGACCTCACGACGACGATGCCATGAGCGGAGGATGAGCCGTGGCAAGCCATCGACCATCGTCGAATGGTTTCTGCATCAACGTCTTGGCAAGTCCAACCGGTTCACCCCCGAGGCCTGCCTGCGGCGCCGGCTCGCTCGCACTGCTGATTATCCGTTCAATCGCGTTGATGAACGGCTGCCCTGGGCCATAGCCGACCGGCCTTTGGCGCCTGTCACTCTTACCCAAGAAAATGTACCTGCTTCCGCTATCGCTATCCCTGATTGCACTCAGTTCCGGCTGCGCTTTGACGCCCGAATCCATGATCCGGTCTCAGCTTGACGAAGCGGTGGCGAAGGCGGAGAGCATGGCAGTCAGTGACTCCCGAGATAGGAGCAACTGCAAAGCGTCCCCCAAGACCTGGCGCGCACCAATCCACTCGCTAACGCAGGATATCCGCGTACGGAGATGCGAGACCGTCTACTACTATTTCGCCACCTACGCACAATTTGTGGGAGACGTCTACCCAATCGCCTTTGCGCCGGGCATCGCTTTCGTTGGGTCCGAGGATCTTCTCACGGGTGAAAAGGGAATGGCCGACTAGCCTTGTGCAGGCAGCCGTAAGGCATCGCTTTGGCGCCCATTTTCCAGGCTTCAAGCTCGTTGTCATTTACCCAAGCTCGTCGTCACACATCAGCCGGTCATCCACCGATGATCACTTATTGCGTTTCACTTCGCATCAGATTGGGAGCATTCATGCGAAATAGCATTACCCCGGCCGTTCGTTCCGTACGCCGCGCGCTGGGAAAACGCGCAATGACATGCGGCAAGAACGTAACGGACGCACGCACTTCGCGCGGGCCTGCATGGCATGGCCATCTCGACACCGTACGGTTGGCCCCATCGGCCGCGGCATTGTTGTTCGGCCTGCTGCCTGGTATTGCGGCTGCCGATGGCGCACGGGACTGGATGAATCTCCCGATCGACACGAATCTGGTCTATCTCTACTACAACCATGTTCAGTCCAACACGCAACTGGACACGACCCTTCCAGTGCAGGGGGTCAACGCCACCATGAACATGGCGTTGGTCCGCTATGCATATTCCTTTCCGGTGGCAGGCAAGACCGGTGGCATCCAGTTCCTGCTGCCCTACAGCTGGGCGAGCGCCAACGTCGATAGTTCCATGGCCCCGCTGGCGTCGCGCGAGTTCAGCAAGAACGGCGCGGGCGACCTGACCGTTGTGCTCGCGGCCAACCTGTTTGGCGCGCCGGCACTGACTCAGGAAGCATTTGCAAAGGCCACACCGCAGACGCTTCTTACCTCGGCCGTCTTCCTTACCGTCCCCACCGGGCAGTATGACCGGAACAAGCCCGTCAATTTCGGTGGAAATCGTTGGGTGATCAAGCCACAGCTTGCATTCAACTACCCTTTTGGCAAGTCGATGCTGTCCGTCAATGGCAATGTCTCGTTCTACACCGAGAACGGCGAATACTTCCAGCCGGATGGTCACGGAAAGCTACAGCAAGCGCCGTTAGGAACGCTGGAGGCGCACTACAGCTACAGCTTCAACCGCGCGCTGTGGGCGGCGGTGGACATGGTCTACAGCAACGGGGGGCAGACCAGAATCAACGGCATCAAGCAAGACAATGCGCAGAACACGCTCAAGCTTGGCGTCAGCGGAAGTTTCAATTTCACCCCTACGGATGCCGTGGCGGCTTCCTTCCTCAAGACCGTCAGCACGCCAGCAGGGGCCGCTAATGTGAAGGTCTTTTCCATCAGCTACAACCACGCGTGGTAGTAGTCGACATCCTTGCTGTGAATACCCATAACAAGAAGAAGCGATAAACATGAAGAACAGACTTGGTCCCCGGCAACGCCTGCTGGCAATGGCGTTCGCCCTGGCGAGCACCCCGGCACTCCTCTGCGCGCAATCCGCCCCGGCGCCTGGCAAACCTGCCACTGACCTGACCCGGCAAGCCAACGCCGCGGTGCTCAAGGCGCTTCCGTTCAACGACCGGGCCGACTTCGAATCGGCCCAACGCGGGTTTATCGGCACCACACCGGACCTTGTCATTCAGGCGGGGAACGGCAAGCACGCTGCCTGGAACCTGCCGGCGTACGATTTTCTCAAGGCTGAGACGGCGCCCGACACCATCAATCCCAGCCTGTACCGTATGGCCCAGCTCAATATGTTCAACGGGCTGTTCGCCGTTGTCGACCGCGTCTACCAGGTACGCGGCTTCGATCTGTCAAACATGACGATGATCGAAGGCGACACCGGACTGATCCTGATCGATCCGTTAATGAGCAGGGAAACCGCGAAAGCCGCGCTTGACCTGTATTACCAGCACCGGCCGCGCAAGCCGGTCGTGGCAGTGATCTACACCCACAGCCACGTGGATCACTATGGCGGCGTCGAGGGCGTCGTGAACGAGGCGGATGTCAAGGCTGGCAAGGTAAGGATCCTGGCGCCCGAGGGCTTCCTGGAAGAAGCGGTCAGCGAGAATATCTACGCCGGTACCGCCATGAGCCGCAGGGCCACGTATATGTATGGGTCGCTATTGCCGCGCGGGCCGCAAGGCCAGGTCGATGGTGGACTCGGCAAGAGTACCTCGCTTGGCGAGGTCACCTTGATCTCCCCCACCGATTCGGTGACAAAGACCGGCGAGACCCGCACGATTGACGGCGTGCAGATGGAGTTCCTGATGGCGCCCAATACCGAAGCGCCCGCGGAAATGCTGATCTGGCTGCCTCAGTTCCAGGTGCTCAACATGGCCGAGGATGCCACGCACACGCTCCACAACCTCTATACGCTGCGCGGCGCCCAGGTGCGCGATGCCAGGGAGTGGTGGAAGACCGTCAACGAAGCGGCCAATCGCTATGGCGTGCGCGCCAAGGCCGTGATCGCCCAGCACCATTGGCCGACCTGGGGCGACGCCATCGTGCCATTCCTGGAGAACCAGCGTGACATGTTCAAGTACCTTCACGACCAGACGCTGAATCTTGCCAACCAGGGCTACACGTCGGTGGAAATTGCCGAGATGCTGAAACTCCCCGACAGCATTGGCAAGCAATGGTACAACCGGGACTACTATGGCTCGGTCAATCACAACGCCAAGGCGGTCTACCAGCGTTACCTCGGCTGGTATGACTCCAACCCCGCAAACCTGTACAAGCTGCCGCCCACCGAGGCAGCCGTGCGTTACGTGGCGTTCATGGGCGGCGCGAAGCGCGTCATCGACAAGGCCCGGCAATCGTTCAAGGAAGGCGACTATCGCTGGGTGGCGGAAGTGATGAACCACGTTGTCTTTGCCGATCCGGATAACAAGGAGGCGCGCGAACTGGGCGCCGATGCGCTGGAGCAGCTCGCCTACCAGACCGAGAGTCCCACATGGCGTAACGAGTTCCTGATGGGCGCCCTGGAATTGCGGCGCGGCACCGTCAAGCTACCGGGCGCCGGCGTGGCCTCGGCGGATACGGTGAATGCGATGACCGCCGACATGATCCTGGACTACGCCGGCATCCGCCTGAATGGGAAGAAGGCAGCCGGGAAGACGCTCAATGTCAACTGGATCAATCCGCAGACCAACGAGCAGTACGCGATCGAGCTGCGCAATTCGGTCCTGATCTATACCGTCGGGAAACAGCTCCCCAAGGCGGATGTCACGATCACAACCAACAAGCTCGGCCTGGCCAGCGTGCTGGGCGGGGCGACCACACTGAGCAAACTGTCGCAGGCGGGAGGGGCAAAGGTGGAAGGCGCTGGCGAGAAATTCGACGAACTCGCCGGCATGCTCGACACATTCAAGCCTGACTTCAATATCGTGACGCCGTAGTCCGCGAGAAAACGCGAGTGTATTTATGAAAAGGCGGTATCCAGCACTGGCGCAACGCCAACGTCGCGCGTGGGGGTATGCACAAGGGCGGAGACCATATCCAGGCATGCCAGGGCCTGGCCGATGAGGTGCCGCTCCTGATCCGGGTCTCGCGCCGCCTGGACTACCAGCCTGGCGCTCATGCACAGCCGCAAGGCGCTGACCGGGACACCTGCCCTGTGGCCGCTGTCCACGGGCTGGCCAAGCTGGTAGGCCACGCCTGCGTCGGCGCTCCCCGGCGCCTGGACCCGGCGAAAGATGGCGGCCGTCTCCTCCCGGCTGAGCGCGGCCCTGCCGCCTCCCGGCTGGCATCGGTACAGCAGGAAGGGGTGAATGGTCTGGATCTCGTCCCAGTGGGATGGCGCGTTCAGCGCGGTGCGGTCCAGCGCCGGCACCGCCAGCGCGGCAAAGGCGGGATCGCTGCCCAGCCTTTGCTGGATGGCACTGGCAAATCGCCGCAGAATGCCAGCGGCTTGCCCGGCCGGCACCGCGAGGAATTCGCGCAGCTCGTGGATCGCAGCCTGCCAGCGCAGCAGCAGGCCGAAGTTCGCATAACTGCCGAGCGCCTGCGCGCTTGCCCAGCCTTGCGGCCATTCCTCGCGCGCAGAGTACAGGCGCAGCTCCGCCGGGACGCCGCGCTCGCGTAGTGTCTTGCCCATGGCCGCTGGCAGCAGCAAGGCGCCGGAAAACGAAGGCCCGGTCACAAACTTGGAGCCGGTCAGCGCCACCATGCAGCCGTTGCGCAGGTAGGCCTGGAGCGTACCCGGCTCAATGCGGAACTGGCAGGCGTCGACCAGGACCTGCACCGCCGAGGGCCAGCGGCGATGCAGCGCCGTCACGCACGCAATGCTCGGCGCGATGCATCCGGTCTTGGAGATGTCGATCTGCACCAGCAACACCTGGCGTCCGTCTTGCACGGCCTGGCTGACGAGCGCATCGATTTGCGCATCGACCACTTTCGCATCCCGCAAGCTGCCGTCCGCATTGCGGATCGGCACATCGAGGATGTCGCTGGCGCAGGCCTGGCTCAGCGACTCGCCCGGGATGGTGGTACGGCCCAGTGCGTTGTACGTGCTGAAGTGGCGCCCGGCGAGCGCGGCGGCCACGCCGCTGCCGCTCTCGGCCTCGCCGGCCAGGATCACCAGCGGCCGGCCCTGAACGCCGAGAACACCCGCATCGCCCGCATCGCTGCCGGCCCCATCGGCCGCCACCCGCGCGGCAACGCGCGCCGCGAGCAGGTGCACATCGGTGCCGGAAGCCGAGAAGACAAGCCCGGTGCCAAGCGCATCGCCAATGCCGCACAGCGCCAGCAACTCGCCGCGCAGCCGGTCCAGCTCGCGGCGATACAGCTCGGCCGCACTCTGGTGCGGCAGCGCCGCGGCAAGCCGGTTGCGCAGCACGTCCACCTCGGCGAACGCGGCGGGAGAAATCCCCGAGGACGTGGAGGAGCCAAAGGGAACCAGCCCCGTCGAGGCGAGCGGCTGGCAACCGTACTTGTTACGGCCGGTCTCCGGATCCAGCGCGATGCGGTGGTCCCCGCCGCTGACCAGCAGGTCAGCCGTCGATGGCAGCGGCATCGTGCGCGTCCATGCGGTCGGCATGGGCCTGGCTGGCGTTGATCAGCATGGTGCGGAACGCCGCGAAGATCTTGTGCATCTGCGGCTGCTTGTACGGGAAGAGGTCAACCGGATCGATATCGTGCACCACCATCGCCGTATCGGCCTCGAACACCAGCAACGCACCATCCGGCGTCTCGGCGCAATCCAGGCCCACGTAGTCAAGGCCCAGCCGCTCCTGGATCCGTGCGAGGGCATCCTTGTGGCGCAGCGCGAAGGTGTGGTCGAAGTCGCGCATGATGGCGGCTTCTTCATCCCGCTTGGCCGCGCTCTCGGCCATGCCGGCATTGAGATAGTGGATCATCCAGTGCTCCGAGATGCCGACGTGGCACACATAGGCGCGCCCTTCGATCAGCACCAGCCGGTATTTGCGGAACTGGCCGTCATCGTTCCGGTAATCGATGAAGTAAGAGACATAGAAAGCCGGCTCGTCCGTCTGCGCCAGGTAGCCGGCGAGTTCGGCCGCGTCGCCGATCTTCTCCAGGCCCTTGCCCGCATGCGAGCCAAGCGGCCTGACGATGATCGGGAAAGCGCCCTCGCCCAGCACCGACGAGATCGCTGCCTGCCCGCTGGCGATGCCTGCCAGCACCTGGCGATCCACCCGCAGCGTCGGCGGCATGCACACGCCCGGCGCCGAGGCCAGCAACGACGCCGCCCGGTCCCGCGAGAGCTGTTGCAGGCGATCCGGCTGGTTCAGCACCGGGCGCGGCCAGATTGCCGCGAGCGCGCGCAGGTGCTCCAGCACGGGCTGGGTACGGTCGGATTCGCCAACCGCGATGAACAGCAAGTCGTGCTCCGGCACGGCCTGCGGCAGCGGGTTCTCCGGCGTGACGTAGAGCGCATCGAGCGCCACGTCGGAGTTGCCCAGCAGGCACTCCAGCGGCGTGTTGGCCATCAGGTCGCCCGACACCATGATGGCCAGCACGCGCAGGCGGGCTTCGCCATTGCGCAGGGTCGGCAAGTGATAGAGCTGGCGCGCCTGCAGCGCCTCGGCCTGCATGGTCATGGCCAACGCGTGATCGCCGATGAGCTGCAGGACCAGCGAGAGATCCATCAACGCATTGGCATCGTCCGGCTGCGCCTGCAGGTGGTTGATCAGCTCGGCGCCGAGCGGGCGCAGGTCCTCGTTCTGATGGGCCGCCCGCAGCAGGTGGCGCAGGCCGATCAGGGTGTCAGGGGCCGGCGTCATGTTGGCGGAATCAAGAATTGCGTTCATTGTGGTAGGCCGCTGGCTTCGGGAACGGGTACGGGTGATATGGCGCTCAGCGACCGGCCAAGCGCGAGAGTGGCGTTCAGCAAGACATCGATATCCTGCGGCGCGCTGCGATGATTGAAGAGCGCAACCCGGATCGCAAAGCGAGCGTCGAGCACGGTCGACGAAGGCGCGGCGAGGCCGGATTCCTGCAGGGCGACAACAAGATCGCGGTTGAGCTGTTCGATGACGCCGTTCGCATCGGCATCAACATTGGCGCTGGCATTCGCGCCGATAAAGCGGAAGCAAACGATGTTGAGCGATACCGGCGCCAGCAACTCAAGCTCCGGCTCGGACTCGATGCGCCGCGCGAGTTCCTGCGCCAGGGTGCAGGTGTGGGCGATCATGCCGCCCAGCCGCTCGGTGCCGTAGACCTTGATCGTGAACCAGGTCTTCAGCGCACGGAAGCCGCGCGACAGGTCCGGCCCGAAATCGCAAGGCCAGGGGGAGCCGGCCGCCATGCCGCGCTCGCCGCGGCTGAGGTACGTGCCCTCGTGCGTGGCAAAGGTGCGCAGGTGCAATTGCCGGTCGCGGACCACAAAGAAGCCGGCGTCATAGGGGACCTGCAGCCACTTGTGAAAATCGAAGGCGATCGAATCCGCCTGCTCGATGCCGCGCAGGCGCGGCGCCAGTTGGGGGCACAGCATGGCCAGGGCGCCAAAGGCACCATCGACATGAAAATGCAGTTGCTCCCGGCGGGCAATGCGCGCGATCTCGGCCAGGTCGTCGATGGCGCCCGTATCCACGGTGCCGGCGGTGCCCACCACAAGAAATGGCTGCAAGCCGGCGGCGCGATCGACGGCAATAGCGGCGGCAAGGCACGCCATATCCATGCGCCCCATCTCGTCAACGGGAATCGAGCGCAGATTGTCCTTGCCGAGGCCGGCCAGGTCCATGCCCTGGGCGATGCAGCCATGCGCCCGGGTGGAGGTGTACGCCGTCAGGGGCCGCGATGTCTGCCCCATGCCGGTTGACCGTACCTCGGACCCGAGCGCCCGGGTCCGGGCGACCAGCACGCCGGACAGGTTGGCCATGGACGAGCCGGTCAGGAACAGGCCGCTGGCATCCGCGGGAAAGCCGAACAGCTCGATCACCCAGCGCAGCACCTGCCACTCCACCTCCACCGGGATATGGTCGCGCCCGCCCAGGTTGGCATTGAGCCCGGCCGCCAGCATTTCCGCCAGCATCCCGACCGGCGTGCCCCCGCCGTGCACCCAGCCCATGAAGCCGGGATGCGCGTTGCCCACGGCAAATGGCAGGATGCTGTCCATGAAGGTCTCATGCACCTGATCCAGCCCGCTGCCCTCCCGCGGCAGGGACTCGCGGAAGCGTGCGCGCACCGCGTCGGGAATCGGCTGCCAGACCGGGCGGGCACGGATGCCCTGGAGGTGGTCCAGCATATCGTCGAGCATGCTGTGCCCCTGCGCCCTCAGCGCGCTCCAGTCGACGGGATCGAGACTAGTGGTGACTGGCTGCCAGCAGCCCTGGGTGGTTGGTGTTGACATGGCTAATGGCGGTCCGGAAAACGCTGCGTCCCCATGGGAGGTGCGGTTCGCGACCTGGTTTCCGGGACATCGTGCCGGGGATCATAGCGCTGGGCCAGCAGGGCATTTGGTGGAGTACGGCCGGTTTTCCGCCCTATTTCTCTGCGACCGAAAAACAACACTGCCGGCGCTGCCTTACCACATTCCAATCATTTGCGAGTGCCGCTCCGCGAGACGATAATTGTGTCGTCAAGCATCTAATGTATTGCTCGCGCCACTCCTTCAGCAGCCGCCCTCCCTCATGCAGCCACACCAAGGCTTACCCTATCCCCAACGCTCCTGGGCCATCCTCACCGTGTTTTGCGGCCTGATCATGGCCGTGCTCGATGGCTCGATCGCCAATATCGCGCTGCCCTCGATCTCGCGCGAGCTGGCGGCCGACCCGTCCAGCACCATCTGGGTGGTCAACGCCTACCAGCTCACCGTCACGGTGTGCCTGCTGCCGCTATCCTCGCTGGGCGACATCCTTGGCTACAAGCGCGTGTACCGCGGCGGCCTGGCGATATTCCTGGCGGGCTCGCTGTTGTGCGCGCTGTCGCCCAACCTGCCGGTGCTGGTGGCCGCGCGGGTGCTGCAGGGCATCGGCGGCGGCGGCATCATGAGCGTGAACACGGCGCTGGTGCGCTTTATCTATCCGCCCACCAAACTGGGCCGGGGCATCGGGCTGAACGCGCTGGTGGTGGGCATCACCATTGCCGTGGGGCCCTCGGTGGGCGCGCTGATCCTGTCGGTGGCGAGCTGGCCGTGGCTGTTCGCCATCAACGTGCCGGTGGCAATCTTTGCGCTCGCGCTGGCCCGCACCGCACTGCCGGCGACGCCGCCCCAGCCGCGCAGCTTCGACTATCGCAGCGCGCTGCTCTCGGCCGTGGTCTTTGCCTTGTTCATCCTGGGCGTGGACGGCGCGGGCCACGCGCAATGGCGCCCCGCCGCCGCCGCCGGCCTGGTGGTGGCAGCGTTGCTGGGATGGTGGCTGGTACGCATGCAGCGCGGCAAGCATGCGCCGCTGGTGCCGGTGGACCTGTTCGCCAGCCGCGCCTTCACGCTGGCGGTGGGCACGTCGTTCTGCTCCTTCATGGCGCAGATGCTGGCCTTCGTGGCGCTGCCCTTCTACCTCGAATACCAGCTTGGCCGCACGCTGCACGAGACGGGGCTGCTGATCACGCCGTGGCCGCTGATGGTGGCCATCATGGCGCCCATCTCGGGACGCCTGTCCGATCGCTATCCCGCCAGCATCCTGGCCGGCATCGGGCTGGCCTTGCTCGGGAGCGGGCTGATCGGCCTGGCGACGCTTGGGCCGGAAGCGTCCAGCTTTGCCGTGTGCTGGCGCATGGCCATGTGCGGATTGGGATTCGGGCTATTCCAGTCACCGAACAACCGCGCGATGATTGGCGCCACGCCGCCGGCGCGCAGTGGCGGCGCTAGCGGGGCGCAGGCGACAACGCGGTTGCTGGGGCAGACCACCGGGACAGCTGTTGTGGCGTTGTTGTTTAGTGTTGATGCCAGCGGGGCGGCTCGGGTGGCGCTTTTTGTTGCCGCGGGGGTGGCGCTTGTGGGGGCTGTGGTTAGTTTTAGCCGGTTGCGGAGTGGGAGTGGGCCTGCGGTGCGGGTGGGGGTGGCGGCTGAGGCGGATTTGTGATTTTTGTTGGCGGTGGTTTTTGGGGCCAGGGGCTATATGACGTCGCCCTGCTGGGGGGTGTCGCCGTTTATTTCTTCGGCGTTGGCCTTTGCACCCAACAGCCATACGACATCCCCCTGCGGGGGCTGCCGGTCACTCTTCTTTGCGTCGGCAAAGAAGACTAACGAGAAGAAAGCCGACCCTGCCGGGGGCAGAGCAATCAGGCTTATGTGGGGCGGTGGTTGCGTCGTACGGCCCGGAGTATTGGCTAGCCGATCCTACCGGCCCCAAGGACATCATTTTTGCATGACCCATGGGTTACGTGGTGCGGCCCCTGACCTCGTGCGCGGTGACCGTTCCCACATCTGCCGTTCGCGGGGCGAAGTGCTGCGCCGTTTCGGGTGTGGCTGGTTTCGTGGTTTTGTCTCGGAGGACGAGCGCCGTGGGTGTGAGCGCGGCCCTCGCGCACGGGCCACGGTGCCCACCACGAAACCAGAGGGGGATGAAGCAAGGTGCCGCTCGCGCCGGTACGGCAGGGCATCAAATGGCCGGGCGCCCGCCGTCAGAGACAAAACCACGAAACCACCAGGGCCGGCAGGATCGTGGCGCTGCGCACCGCGAACGGCAGATGCCCGAACGCGCACCGAGCAAAGCGATCAGGGGCACCACCACGTGACCATTGGGTCATGCAGTAGAGATGACCTCCAAGCCGGTATGGCAAAGGCCAGCCAACACTCCGGGCCGTACGACGCAACCACCGAGGCCCAAATAGCCCGATTGCTCTGCTCCCGGCAGGGTCGGCTTTCTTCTCGTTAGTCTTCTTTGCCGACGCAAAGAAGAGTGACCGGCAGCCCCCGCAGGGGGATGTCGTATGGCTTTTGGGTGCAAGCGCCATCGCCGCTCAAACAAACAGCGACCAACCCCGCAGAGCGACGTCGTATAGCCCCTAGCCCCAAAACCAACACCTTTACTCCGCCTTAGCCCCCGAATCCCTCACCACCTTCGCCCACTTGGCAATCTCAACCTTCTGATAACCCGCCAACTTCTCCGGCGTACCAAGAATAGGATCCAGCCCCAAGGTCTTGAGCTTGGCTTGCACATCGGGAAGCTGGTAAATCCGGTTGAGCTCGGTGTTCAGCTTGGCGATCACATCCTTGGGCGTATTCGCCGGTGCAAAGATCGCAAACCACGAGTCCGCATCAAACCCGGGCAGCCCCTGCTCTGCCAGCGTGGGAATATCCGGCGCCGAATGCGAGCGTTTCGCGCTGGTCACGCCAAGCGCCCGCACCTTGCCCTCCTTGATCACCGGCAGCGCCGACGGCAGGTTGTCGAACATCATGCTGATATGGCCGCCGAGCAGATCGGGAATGGCCATGGCGCGGCCCTTGTAGGGCACGTGGGTGAGCTTGACCCCAGCCAGGGAGTTGAACATCTCGCCCGCCACATGCGGCGAGGTGCCGATGCCCGGCGTGCCGAAAGTCAGGGCGCCCGGCTTGGCCTTGGCCAGCGCGATCAGCTCCGCCACGTTCTTGGCCGGCACGGAAGGGTTGACCACCAGCACGTTGGGCGTGGAGGCGACCAGGATCACCGGGGTGAAATCCTTGACCATGTCGTACGGCATCTTGCTGTAGAGCGCGCCGTTGATGGAGTGCGTGCCGACCGTGCCCAGCGCCAACGTGTAGCCATCCGGCGCGGCATGCGCGACGGACTCGGCGCCGATGTTGCCGCCAGCGCCCGGCTTGTTGTCCACCACCACGGGCTGGCCCCACGAGGGTGAGATTTTTTCGGAGAAGATGCGCGCCAGGATGTCGGGCGCGCCGCCGCTGGGAAAGCCCACCACCATCCGGATGGGCTTGGAAGGATAGGTGTCGGCATGGGCCGAGGGCACGGCGAAGGTGGCGCAGGCGGCCAGGACGGCAGCTGCGAAAGGTTTGCAACGCATGGTGTGTCTCCCGATGTTCGGTTTTATTCTGGTGTCGGACTGATCTTGCACGCGGCCAGCGCAAAGGGGCGAAGGGGCGAAGCCTTGCACCCGTGCGCCGGCAGCGGTAACTCAACTGACTGTTCTGACTGTTCTGAACGTTGCGCGGGGTTTCACGCCACGCCTAAACCACCGTGCCGCCGAACTCCGCCATCACTTTATCGTGCAGCCGGCGCATTCCCTTTAGCCAACGATCGTAATCTTGTCCTTTGCGCTGGTAATACTCGAGCACTTCCGGATGCGGCAGGATCAGGAAGCGCTCGTCCTTCACGCCTTCCAGCGTGACCTGTGCCACGTGCTCGGGCGTGACCGAGCCGGCCTGCAGGAAGCCCTTGCGCTCGCCATCCTCGCCGAACAGCATGCGCGTCTGCACGCCCTGCGGGCAGATGCAGCTGACCTTGATGCCGCGATCGCCGTAGGTGATCGACAGCCACTCGGCAAATCCGATGGCGGCGTGCTTGGTCACTGCATAGGGCGCCGAGCCGATCTGCGACAGCAGGCCGGCGGCCGATACGGTGTTGACGAAATAGCCATCGCCGCGCGCCAGCATCTGCGGCAGCACCGCGCGCGAGGCGTGGATGTGGGCCATGACGTTGATCTCCCAGATGCGCTGCCATTCCTCGGCGCTGGCATCCAGGCCCTTGCGCAGGATGATGCCGGCGTTGGAGCAGAACACATCGATCTGGCCGAAGCGTTGCGTGGCCTCATCGGCCAGCGCCTGCACGGCGGCAGCATCGGCCACGTCGGTTTGCTGCGCGAACACCTGGCAGTCCGGGCTGGCCTTGGCCACTTCCTCGGCTACCGCCTGCGCGCCCTTGCCATCCAGGTCGGCCACGGCCACGCCGCGCGCGCCGCCGGCGGCAAATGCCAGCGCCAGCGCGCGCCCGATGCCGGTGGCGGCACCCGTCACCACCACGGTCTTGTTGCGAATCTCCATCTTTGTCTCCTTTGTTTGCTATGTCTGTATTGCCAGCTAGATGTGTGGCCCTGGGGCCGTGAGAAAGCGATACGTGGCGATGGCATCGATGGCGCGCATGGCACAGCTATCCACGCCCCTGCCACAGACGGCTCTGCAGCGCTTCAGCAAGTTCGCGGATGCGCGGGCCGAGATTGCCGTCGAGGATTTCCGGCGTCAGCCGCGTGGCCGCGCCGCCGATGTTGATGGCCAGCACTTCCGCGCCGTCTTCGAGCACCACGGGCGCGGCCGCGCCGCTGACCGTGCGGTCCCACTCCGCGTGGGCCAGGCAGAAGCCGCGCTTGGCGTAGTCGCGCAGCGCGCGCTCGAGCTTGATGCGGATCGCGGGCCAGCGTGCGCCGTAGTGGCGCTCCAGGTCGGCCAGCACGGCGGCGCGCCGCTCCGGCTCCAGCCCGGCCAGCCACGCGCGGCCAATGGCGGAGGTGGCGGTGGGCAGGCGCGAGCCGGGCGCCAGCCGCATTACCAGCGCGCCGCGCGGCTGGCAGACTTCCAGGTACACCATCTCATGGCGGTCCGATGTGGCAAGCGCCACCGTGCAGTCGGTGGCAAACGCCAGCGATTGCATCAGCGGCTGCGCGATCTCGCGGATGCCCGAGCCGGCGAGGTAACGCTGGCCAAGCACCATCGCGCCCTGGCCGAGCCGGTACTTCTCCAGCGACGCCGAGTAGATCAGGTAGCCCAGGCTGGTGAGCGTGTAGGTCAGGCGTGAAACCGTGGGACGCGGGATGCCGGCGCGCCGCGCCAGTTCCGCATTGCCAAGGTAATCGTCGTGCGGGCCGAAGGCGCGCAGCAGGTCCAGCCCACGCGCCAGCGCGGTGACAAAATTGCGGTCGTCACGGTCGATGTCCGGTTCGCCACCGTGGTGCGGCGCATCGGCGGCGCGCACAGGCGTGGCATGCGCGCCGCCGGGCAAGCAAGCGGAGGAGGCAGGCGAGAGCGGGATCGACGAGGTGCGCTTCATACGTGGCGATAACGCTTGGCTACTGGGTGCGGGAAGCAGACCTGTGGCCGCCTTTGGAGATGGCGGGCCGGAGGTAAGCCGGCTATTTCGCTGTGCGGAAGACTATTCCGTATTTCTTGACTGTGCCTCAGGCCGTATGCAACAGTCAATGAAAACGAACGATCGTGCTGGAACATACCTACGCAGACATGCGTAGCGCTTCACGGTACACGACGACACCGCACCCGGGGCCTGCACGGCAGGCCATTGCCGCATCGCACAGGAGACCAAGCATGCATCACGCCATTCACCAGGCCGCACCGCCCCGCGGCTGACTTTCGCCCCGCCTGACCAAGTGGCCCCCGCATTGTTTTTTGCGCGGCGCCGCCATTTCCACGCAGCCCGCAGCGCGGCTTGCGTGCCTTCGTTCGTGATTCGAAAAGTCGCATGAGGTAAGCCCGTGACATTGTTTCTTCAACAAGTCCTCAACGGCCTGACGCTGGGCGGCGTATATAGCCTGGTGGCGTTGGGCCTGACGCTGGTCTACGGCATCCTGCACGTGCCCAATTTCGCGCATGGCGCCTTCTACATGGCAGGCGCCTACGTCTCGTACTACTTGATGACGTCGCTGGGCATGAACTACTGGCTGGCGATGGGCGCCGCCGCCATCGCGGTGGCTGCGCTGTCGATGCTGGCCGACCGACTGGTGTTCCATCCGCTGCGCAACGCGCCGGAGCTGCACGACATGATCGCCGCCATCGGCATCATGCTGTTCCTCGAAGCCGGCGCGCAGGCAATGTGGGGCGCCGACTTCCATCGCATGCCCACGCCTTATGGCCAGATGGTGGAAGTGATGGGCCTGACCGCGCCGGCGCAACGGCTGCTGATCATCGCCGCCGCCTTCGGGCTGATGGTGCTGCTGCACCTGTTCCTCACGCGCACCGTGACCGGCTCCACCATCGTGGCGATGGCGCAGAACCGCGAGGGCGCGGCGCTGGTGGGCATCGACGCCACGCGTGTCACGCTGCTGGTGTTTGCCATCTCCGGCGCGCTCGCCGCCATTGCCGCCACGCTCTACGCGCCGATCAACCTGGTCTACCCGAGCATGGGCAACCTGGTCATCACCAAGGCCTTCGTCATCATCATCCTCGGCGGCATGGGCAGCATTCCCGGCGCCATCGTGGGCGGACTGATCATCGGCATGGCCGAGAGCTTCGGCGGCTTCTACGTCTCGACGGACTACAAGGACATCATCGCCTTTGCGCTGCTGGTGCTCATCCTGTCGATCCGGCCCCAAGGCCTGTTTGCCGGCAAGGCCGCATAAGGAGCGCACCATGACAAAGACACTGCAAGGCAAGACCGGCTGGGCCCTGTTGCTGGCGCTGGCCATCGCGTTCCCGCTGGTCACGCCCAACAGCTACTACCTGACGGTGATGACGCTGGCCTTCATCTACGCCATCGCCACGCTGGGGCTGAACCTGATCACGGGCTACACCGGCCAGCTCAACCTGGCGCACGGCGGCTTCATGGCCATCGGCGCTTATACGCTGGGCATTCTCACGGTGGATCACCAGGTGCCGTTCTGGGCGGCGTTCGTGCTGTCCGGCGTGGTGTGCATGGTGGTGGGCTACTTCGTCGGCGTGGTATCGCTGCGGCTCAAAGGCCATTACTTCTCGATCTTCACGCTGTGCATCGGATACATCATCTACCTGCTGATCGAGAAGTGGGAAAGCCTGACGCACGGCACCGTGGGCCTGATCGGCATCCCGGTGCCGGCCTCGGTGGGCCCGCTCGCGTTCGACAACGTGCAGGCGCAGTACTACCTGGTGCTGTTCTTCCTGGTGGCGGGCACCTTCCTGATGCACCGCATCGTCACTTCGCTGCTGGGCCGCAGCTTCATGGCTGTGCGCAACAGCGACGCGCTGGCGGAGGCGCTCGGCATCAACCTGATGCGCACCAAGGTGCTGTCGTTCGTGCTGTCGGTGGGCTATGCCGGCTTTGCCGGCGCGCTGTACGCGGGCCAGGTGCGTTTTCTCGGGCCGGACATCGCGCGCACCGACCTGACCTTCGAGATGGTGATGGCGATGCTGGTGGGCGGCACCGGCACGCTGCTGGGGCCGCTGCTGGGCGCGGTGCTGGTGCCGTGGGTCACGCAGACGCTGCAGTTCCTGCAGGACTACCGCATGCTGGTGTTCGGGCCGGTGCTGGTGCTGCTGATCATTTTCGTGCCGGACGGCATCGTGGGCTCGTGGGCCAAGCGCCAGGCGCGCCGCGCCGCCGCTGCACGCCGCGGCGGCACAAGCCGCGTGCACCCGGCCGACGCGCCCGTCGCCGGCAACCCGAATGCAAACGCTGCGAACGCAGGGGCCGACCATGCTTGAGATCCGCAACCTGACCAAGAAATTCGGCGGCCTGAGCGCCGTGCACGATGTCTCGATCACCTTCGAGACGGGCCATATCAACGCCATCATCGGCCCCAACGGCGCGGGCAAGACCACCTTCTTCAACCTGATCGCCGGCACCCATGCGCCAACCTCCGGGCAGATCCTGCTCAAGGGCCGCAACGTGGCCGGCCTGCGCGCCGACCAGATCGCCCGCCTCGGCGTGGCCCGCACCTTCCAGGCCACGCACCTGTTCGACCGCGCCACCGTGCTGGACAACCTGATCGTTGGCCACCGGCTGCGCACGCAAGCGGGGCTGGCCGACGTGATCTTCAACACGCGCCGGCTGCGCGAGGAAGAGCGGCTGTGCCGCGCCAAGGCCGAGGAGGCGCTCGACTTCGTGGGCCTGGCGCACCTCGCGCATGAAGTGGCGGCGGACATCACGCAGGAAGAGCGCAAGCGCGTGGCCTTTGCGCTGGCGCTGGCCACCGATGCCGAACTGCTGCTGCTCGACGAACCCGCGGGTGGCGTGAACCCCGAGGAGACCGTGGGCTTGGCCGAACTGATCCGCAAGATGGTCCGCCACGGCAAGACGGTCTGCCTGATCGAACACAAGATGGACATGATCATGCGGCTGGCCGACAAGATCATGGTGCTGAACTACGGCGAGAAAATCGCCGAGGGGTCGCCCGCGCAGATCCAGCAAGACCCGCAGGTCATCGAAGCCTATCTGGGAGCCGACCATGTTGCAGCTTGAACGCGTTTCGCTTTCGTACGGGAGCTTTCGCGCGCTCGACAACATCACGCTGAACGCCGCCGCCGGCGAGCTGCTGGTGCTGCTGGGCGCCAACGGGGCTGGCAAGAGCTCGATCTTCATGGCGCTCAGCGGCATCCATCGCACCAGCGGCGGCAGCATGCGCTTTGACGGCCGCGAGCTGGCTGGCATGAAACCTTCGCAGATCGTGCAGGCGGGGCTGGTGCACTGCCCCGAAGGGCGCAAGCTGTTTCCCGCCATGAGCGTGCAGAAGAACCTGACGCTGGGCGCCTACGTGCACCGGCGCGACTCGGCCGGCATCAAGTGCTCGCTGGAAGAAGTCTTCGAGATGTTCCCGATCCTGCGGCAGAAAAAGGACGACCCGGCCGGCTCGCTGTCAGGCGGACAGCAGCAGATGGTGGCGCTCGGCCGCGCGCTGATGGGACGCCCGCGCACGCTGCTGCTCGACGAACCATCGCTGGGCCTGGCGCCACTGGTGGTCAAGCAGATGTTCGAGGTGATCCAGCGCATCAACCGCGCGGGCACCACGGTGCTGCTGGCCGAGCAGAACGCCTATGCGGCGCTGGGCATCGCCCACCGCGCGTATGTGATCGAGAGCGGCCGCATCGTGATGCAAGGCGACCGCGACACGCTGCTAAAGGATGAAGGAATTCGCCGCGCTTATATCGGTGGCTAGAGCGCGCCAAAGCCGTTGGAAATGACGACGGCAGTTACTCCCTCTCCCCTCAGGGGGAGAGGGGTGGGGAGAGGGGTGGCTTAGCTAGGAGCCACAAAAAGCAAAGCCAACGGTTTTGCGCAGCGCGGCGGCGCAATGATCGCCCGCCCTCTCCCCCAACCCCTCTCCCGCAAGCGGGAGAGCAACCGTGTCAAGCGGGCAGTTTGTTTTCCCACGGCTGACCGGTCTTCGCCATGGTATTGAGGACCGTCA
>NZ_JBXAOE010000029.1:0-14483 GCF_058802485.1 Cupriavidus sp. GW822-FHT02D05
CCATCTTCCCCATGACTGCATCTCCATGTTCAGTTTAGGAAGAATAGGTCTTTCTTTGTTTTGTCTCCACCCTCTTTACGAGTAAAGAAAAGTGACATCTCACACGTTCCAAAACGGCCAACACCGTACAGCCGCGCCAGCAGCTAGAGGCATTAAAACCCCGCCCACAAACGTCACCCCCGCGTCAGCGGGCTACAAGCACGCGTGCCCCCCCCAACGCCCCGTCCGCCCCGCCCCAAGAAATCAAGGACTCAAAGCCGGATGCTTCAACGCATGCGCAGTCTCCGCCAGATGCGCGCGAAAACTCCCCTCATCCCGCTTCAACCCCAACTCACCATACCGATAGGCCATCGCCAGCGCCTGGATCGATTCCGGATGCTCGCGCTCGGCCGCGGCCTCGTACCACGCTACCGCGCGGGCCTCGTCGCGCGGCACGCCTGCACCTTCACGATAGGCATTGGCCAGCATGAACATCGCCTGCGGCACGCCGGCATCGGCGGCCAGCTCGAACCAGCGCGCGGCCGCGGCCGGGTCCGGCGCGCGGCCATAGCCGCCGCGGTGCAGCAAGCCGAGGTAGTACGCAGCCCCGGTATCGCCCGCCGCGGCGGCCAGCTCGAAGTGGTGCCAGGCCGCCTCAGCGTCGGGCGCGCGCTGCGCCTCGCCGAGGAAAGCCGCCTTGCCCAGCACAAAATGCGCGCGCGCATCGCCCGCCCCGGCGGCCTGCTTCAGCCAGTCCCGGCCTTCGGCATGCGCCGCCGCATCCCCGCTTGCCCACAACGCTTCGCCAAGCGAGGCCTGGGCCGCGCCCTCCCCCGCCCGCGCCGCCTGGCGCAGCGCCGCGAGCGCCTCTTCGTCTCCGGCCGAGCCGGCCCGCGTCTGCCACTGGGCAAGCTGCGCGTGGCGCGCGCTGGCATGCTCGCGCCACGCCGATGCCCCGCCCACGCAGCCGGCCGCCACCGCGACCGCCACCAGCGCCGCAGCGATGACCGGATGCAGGCGGCGCTGACGCCCGTGGCGACGCACAGGCGCGCTGCATGCCGGCGCCGTCCTTCCCTTCATTGGCGTATTCGTTGCCGTGCTCATTGCCGTGGTCATTGCCGCCTTACTGGTTGAGGTCGACGCTGTATAGCGACAGGTTCTTGGTGGTGTCGTAGCTCGCCTGCTCCAGCGCGATATTGGCCAGGCCTGCGGCTTGCGCCTGCGCCAGCTGGCCTGGCGCGGAAGCAAACACCACCTTGCCGGCCGTGGCCACCTTGGTGAAGCGCCAGCTGCGCGCGCCGCCGTTGATGGCGCGCGTGATGGCGCCGGCCTTCTTGATGTAGGCGATCAGCACATCGCGGCTGGCGTCCGGCGAGGCGTAGACCGTCTTGCTGCCGTCCAGGCCGGGGAAATTGCCGCCGCCGCTGGCGCGGTAATTGTTGGTGGCCACGATGAACTGCTGGCTGGCGTCGAGCGGCACGCCCTTGTACGCGAGGTTCTTGATGCGGCTGCCCTCCGGCTGCGTCACGTCGATCTCGTACTGCAGGTCGGGCGAGGTGAACATGTCGAAGTTATAGCCGGGGAAGCTGCTGATGAGCGGCTGGTCGGCGGTCTTGGCCGGATCGATCAGGTTGAAGCGCTTGGCGGCGGTCTCCAGCCAGGCCTTGACGTCATTGCCGCTCACCTTCACCGCGTAGATGGTGTTGGGGTAGAGGTAGAGATCGGCTGCGTTGTTGATGGCGAGGTTGCCGGACTGCACGTCGGTGTAGTCATTGCCCCCGCCAAAGCCGCTCTTGAACGGCGCGGAGACGGACAGCACCGGCAGCGCGGCCAGCGCCGGCAGGTTGGCGGCGATGTAGTCCTTCACGTAAGCCGCCTGCGCCTGGTTGACGATCTGGATCGCACCGGGATCGCCCACGTCGGCGAAGTACGTGCTCATGCGGTAGTCGGTGGTGCCGATCGGCGTCTTCACGTAGGCGATGGTGGCCTGGTGCTCCGCATCGACCGCGGCCGCCACGCTGGCATCGGCCGCCACATAGCTCTTGTCGGCATTCTGGATCGAGCGCGCCTGGACCGTGGTAGCGCTCTTGTCAACCACCCAGCGATTGCCGTCATGCGCGAGCTGCAACTTGATCACGCCGAGGCGGCGGCCCCAGTAGTCGGCCATCACGGTAGGCACGCCGTTGACCGTGCCGCGCACCTTGTCCACGCCCGGCAGGTTGAACTGCGCCACCGTGCTGGTGGCATCGGGGAAGACCTGGTGCGAGTGGCCGATCAGCATGGCGTCCACGCCGGCCACCTTGGACAGGTGCCAGCTGCCGTTCTCCATGGTGGGCGAGTACGCGGAGGCATCGAGCCCGCCGTGCGAGATCACCACCACCAGGTCGGCACCCTTGGCGCGCATCTCCGGCACGAACTTCTCGGCGGTTTCCTTCACGCCCTCGGTGTAGACCTTGCCGTCGAGCCAGCGCTTGTCCCAGCTCATGATCGCGGGCGGCGTGAAACCAATGATGCCGACCTTGACCGGCACCGTGACGGTGTTGCCGTCGGGTCCGGTGGCGGTGATCTGGCGGGTGATGATGGTGTACGGCTGGAACAGCGGCGCGCGCGTGCGCACGCTGTACACGTTGGCCAGCACCTGCGGGAAGGCCGGCCCGGCGCACGGCGTCTGCACGGTCGGGTCGGGCAGGCCATCCACGTTGAAGCGGTTGCCCGTGACCTGGTTCAGATAGCCCAGGCCGTAGTTGAACTCGTGGTTGCCGATGCCGCCACCGTCGAACCTGGCCGCGTTCATCACCTTGTACATGGCCAGGGTCTCGCCGCACTTGAGCGGGTTGACCTGGGCCTGGTAATCGGCCAGCGCGGTGCCCTGGATCGTGTCGCCGTTGTCCAGCAGCAGGGTGTTGGGAAACTCGGCGCGCGCCTGCTTGATCAGGGTTGCCACGCGCTCGAAGCCGAAGGATTTGTCCTCGGCCAGCTTGAAGTAGTCGTAGCTGCGCACATTGGTGTGCAGGTCGGTGGTTTCCAGCAAGGCCAGTGTGGCCTTGGTGCCGGCCGAGACGCTATCGGCCTGCGGCGTGACACCCGTGCCCGTGCCGGGGCTGGCGGGGCTGTCATCGGAGCCGCAGGCGGCCAGCAGCACGGTGGCCACGATGGCGGCGCCCAGCGCGGCCACGGTGGGCACGGCGAGGATCGGGGACGAAGCGGGTGCGGCGCGCGCGGATAGAACGTCGGTCGGACAGCGGTGCATTTGTGGCTCCCTTCTTTCTTGTTGTGCCTGGAGCCGGACATTGTCCCGAGCGCAAATGGCAACAGAGTGACGCGCGCGTTACACCACCGTGACGGCGGGCCGCCGGCAGCAGGCGCACCCGCACGGCCCGCCGATATGCCCTGTCCTAACCCAATGTGCCATTGACGCCGCGTTATATACCGTCATATATTGCGCATTTGGCGGGCACATCTGGCGGGCACATTCCGGCCTGGCTCGCCTGCTATCCAACCCGCTTCCGGCCACCCGCGCCCCGCCATGTCCATGCTCCCGATTTCCGCTGCGTTGCCTGCCCAGTCCCGCCAGCCGCGCGCCGCCTCGCTGGCGGCCGGCCTGCTGCTGTCCGCCACCCTGGCGCTGTCCGCCCCGGCCGCCTTCGGCGCGGACCTGGTGGTCTCCGCCGCGGCCAGCCTGACCAATGCCTTCAAGTCGCTCGCCGAATCCTACGAACGCGCGCACCCCCAGACCAAGGTGATCCTCAACTTCGGCGCCTCCGACGTGCTGATGCAGCAGATCGTCAATGGCGCGCCGGCCGATGTGTTTGCCTCGGCCGACCAGGACGCGATGAACAAGGCCGTGGCCGAACGCGTGGTGCAGCCCGCGTCGCGCCGCGATTTCGCCGCCAACCAGCTCGCGCTGATCCTGCCGGCTGACAGCAAGCTGGAAGCGGGCAAGCTGCAGGACCTGACCCGCCCCGAGTTCAAGCGCGTGGCCTTCGGCAACCCGGCGTCGGTGCCGGTGGGCCGCTATACCAAGGGCGCGCTGGAAGCAGCGGGCGTGTGGGATGCGGTCTCGGCCAAGGGCGTGATGGCGCAAAACGTGCGCCAGAGCCTGGATTACGTGGCCCGTGGCGAAGTCGATGCCGGCTTCGTGTTCGCCACCGATGCGGCGATCATGCCGGACAAGGTCAAAGTGGCGCTGCGGGTACCGACGCGTCAGCCGGTCACGTATCCGATCGCCATCACCTCGCACTCCAAGCAGCCCGAGCAAGCCGCGGCATTCCTCGGCTACGTGACGTCACCGGAAGGGCAGGCGGTGCTGGCCAAGTATGGTTTTCTCAAGCCGTAATCCGTAGCCGTAGGCCGCAAGCCATAATCCCTGATCCTTGCCCGCGGCCCCGGCGCCCGGGCGCGCCGCCAACCTGAATCCACCTTGCCGCCTGCCTGGCTCCGCCGGCAGGCGTTTATGCTGATGACCTCCCTGGAAGCTGTCTGGGTCCCGCTGTCGCTGTCGCTCAAAGTCGCGGGCTGGGCCACTGTGCTCAACGCCGTGCTGGGCGTGGGCGCGGCCTTTGCACTGTCGCGCTGGCGATCGGCCGCGCGCGACGTGGTCGACGCCCTGCTCACGCTGCCGCTGGTGCTGCCACCGACCGTGCTCGGCTACTACCTGCTGGTACTGGTCGGGCGCCGCGGCGTGTTCGGCGAGTGGCTCGGCCGGCTCGGCATCGAACTGGTCTTTACCTGGCAAGGCGCGGTGCTGGCTTCCACCATCGTGGCCTTCCCGCTGGTGCTGAAGTCGGCCCGCGCCGCCTTCGAAGGGGTTGACTCGCAGCTCGAGGACGCCGCGCGCGTGCTCGGCACGTCCGAGGCCGGCATCTTCTTTCGCGTGACGCTGCCGCTGGCATCGCGCGGCATCATCGCCGGCGTGCTGCTGGCCTTTGCCCGCGCGCTGGGCGAGTTCGGCGCCACGCTGATGGTGGCGGGCAACCTGCCCGGGCGCACGCAAACGCTGTCGGTCGCCATCTACGAAGCCGTGCAGGCCGGCGACGACAACACCGCCAACGTGCTGGTGCTGGTCACCTCCCTCACCTGCGTGGTGCTGCTGGTGGCCGCCGGGCGGCTGGTGCCGCCCACCCGCAAAATGTACCGGTAGGCCGCCATGACCATGCAAGTCACCGTACGCAAGCAGCTTGGTTCCGCCGACCGCCGGTTCGGGCTGGATATCGCCTTCGATTCGCAAAGCAAGCGCATTGCGCTGTTTGGCCCCTCCGGCGCGGGCAAGAGCCTGACGCTGCGCGCCATCGCCGGATTGCTCACGCCGGACAGCGGCCGCATCGTGCTCAACGGCCGCACCCTGTTCGACAGTGAGACACATGTCAACGTGCGTCCGCAGGAGCGGCGCGTGGCCTACCTGTTCCAGGACTACGCCTTGTTCCCGCATCTGACGGTCGCGCAGAACATCGCCTTCGGGCTGGAGCGGGGCTGGCGCAACCCGCGCCGCAATACGCACCACCCGGAAGCGCAGCGCTGGATCGATGCGTTTGGCCTTGGCGCGATCACCGGCAACTATCCCGGCGAGATCTCTGGCGGCCAGAAACAACGCGCCGCGCTGGCTCGCGCGCTGGCGGCGCGGCCCGATATCGTGCTGCTGGACGAGCCGTTCTCCGCGCTGGACCCGGCGCTGCGCATACGCATGCGCGCCGAGCTGCGCGCGCTGCAAGCCAGCCTGGAAGTGCCCATGCTGGTGATTTCGCACGACCCCGACGACGTGGAGGCCCTCGGCGACCATGTGCTGGAAGTGCGCGAAGGCCGCATCTTTGGCGCCGCGCCCGTGAAGGGGCATCCGCAGGTGTACGCGCCCGTCTCGGCGCACGTGGTCTGAGGCTGGCTCAGTGAGGTCGGCTCAGTGAGGCCAACTCAGGCCCCGGCCGCGCGCAGCAGGTCGACGTAAGCGGTTTCGATTAATTGCCCTCGCGTTATGCCCAGCTTGCCTAGCAGCGCATGCGCCTCGGCAATGCCGGCCTGGGCCGGCTCGCCGTCGGCCAGCACCACCTCCAGCTCCAGGAAATCCCCCAGCCCCTCCACGCGGTCCAGATGCACGCGCGTGCGGCCCACCAGGAACAAGGTGCGCGCCTTGCGCACGCGCCCGCTCTCGCCCCAGGCCGCCGCCAGTGCGGCGCGCAGCGAATCGGGCTCGGCCGTGGGCGAGAGGATGTAGTGGCTCTCCTTGGGCCCCGCCTGGTCAGCGCGCGCGTAGAAGATCAACTGGCCTTCGCCGGAAGGAAAGACGCGCAACTTGAGCCGCCCGTTGGGGCAGGCAAAGAAGGTGTCGTCCTGCAGGATCAGCTCGGGGCCATGGTCGGCCAGCGGCGCGACCCGTGGCAACAGCGCGTCCACGCTGGCGATACGCGCCTTGATTTCTATGTTGCTTGGCATGGTCGTCGGTAACTCGGGAATTCAGAAAATCAGGCGAACAGCAGCTTGGCGGCAATCATCCACATGGTGATGCCGAAGGCGATCTCCAGCACGCGCCAGGCTCAGCCCATGGTGCCCAGGATCACGCTCGACGCCTTGAAGATCGCCAGCGCGCGGCT
This sequence comes from Cupriavidus sp. GW822-FHT02D05, assembly GCF_058802485.1. Taxonomy (NCBI): domain Bacteria; kingdom Pseudomonadati; phylum Pseudomonadota; class Betaproteobacteria; order Burkholderiales; family Burkholderiaceae; genus Cupriavidus; species Cupriavidus sp. GW822-FHT02D05. The sequence goes on from NZ_JBXAOE010000029.1 coordinate 6,561, forward strand.
GCCCTCGGCAAGCCCCAGCGCGCTCACGCTGTCGTTGGTGACAATGGCGACCACGGTGCCGCCGCCATCCAGTTCCAGCGCCACCTCGGCATTGACGGCGCCCGGCAGCACGCGGGTCACCTTGCCAGGCAACTGGTTGCGCGCCGAAAGCCGCAGCCCGGGATCGGGCAGCCCCAGCAGGACCGAGGAAGCCTTGATCAGCGCGAAGGCTTCGGCGCCGGGCGCGAGGCCCAGCGTCTCCACACTTTCGTGGGTGATGGTGGCGACCACATGCTGGCCACCCGCGAGCGACAGCGTGACCTCGTCATTGACGGCGCCGCCGCGGATTCCAGCCACCTTGCCGAAGAGCTTGTTGCGTGCACTGGTCTTGATCATGAAACGCCGCATCAGGTGAAGGTCGTCCTGCGCCGTCTCGCTGACGTTGCCGAGGCTGGCAAGGTGTTCGACAAAGAGCCGGTGCTCGTGCTCAAGCGCGCGGTAGGTGCGGATCAGGCTGGCGGCGCGCTCGGTCAGCACGGTGCCGCCGCCGCCCTTGCCGCCGGCGGCGCGCACCACCAGCGGCTCGCCCGCGCTGTTGTTCATGGCGTCGATGGCATCCCAGGCGCCCTTGTAGCTCAGCCCGACCGCCTTGGCGGCAGCGGTGATCGAGCCGTGCTCGCCGATCGCGGCCAGCAGGGCGATGCGCTCGCGCCCGCCCCAGTCCTGGGACCCTGAACGAAACCAGATCGCGCCGTCGAGTTCTAGCATGCGGGAATGGCGCTACCGCGTGGCAGCGCAGCAAAGTGGCAGAAGCCGCTTATCTTAATGCCAAAGCGCGGCGGCGCGCGGCAGCCGCCCGGCCTCAACTTGCCAGCGCATCAGCCCTGGTGAGCCGGGATATACCAGCGCATCATGCTGCCGGCGAAGTACTGGCGATCCAGCTGGCGCAGCAGGCGCCACGCCTTGAAAGCATCGATATCCAGGTCGACCCAGGCCCAAGGGTGGTTCGGATCGCCCTCGCGCATCAGTTCCACGGACGTCACCGGTGCGTAGGTCGCCAGCTTGTCGCGCAGCATCTGTTCGGTCACATCGCGGTGCAGGCCCCGGATGAGTACCTTCATGTCTTGCTCCCGATATGAGGCAGCGCGCACGTGGCGCTCAGCGCGTGCCTGCGTTGTCTAGCTCATTGTAGGCGGCCCGACGCGGGCCGTGGGCCACGCATCGCGCCCTCGGCGGCAGTCAGCCCATGATGTGCGCGCCGCCGTCCACGTACACGGTGTTGCCGGAAATCCGGCGCGCGTAGGGCGTCGCCAGGTAGGCGGTGGCAAAGCCCACGTCCATGATGTCGACCAGCTCGCCCAGCGGGGCGCGGCCCGCGGCATCCGCCAGCAACTGCTCGAAATCCTTGAGCCCGGACGCCGCGCGGGTCTTGAGCGGCCCCGGCGAAATGGCGTGCACGCGGATGCCGCTCGGGCCGAGTTCGTGCGCCAGGTAGCGGCAGGAGGCCTCCAGCGCCGCCTTGACCGGGCCCATCAGGTTGTAGTTCGGCACCACGCGGTTGGCGCCCTCGTAGCTCATGGCGAACAGGCTGCCGCCCGCGCGCATCAGGGGCACCGCGCGCCGCGCCAAGCGCACGAAGGAATGGCAGGACACGTCCATGGCCCGCGCGAAGCCGGCCGCCGATGCATGGAGCAGCCCGCCCTGCAAGTCGTCCTTGGGCGCGAAGGCCACCGAGTGCACCAGCACGTCGAGCTGGCCCCATTGCTGGGTAATCCGCTCGAACAGCGCCTGCTCCTGGCCCGCGTCCTCCACGTCGAGCGGCATCAGGATCGTCGCGCCCACCGATTCCGCCAGCGGCGCCACATGCGGGTAGGCCTTGTCGTTGAGATAGGTGATCGCGAGCTCGGCGCCAAGCTCGCGGAAGGCCCGCGCGCAGCCCCACGCGATGGAATCCGCGTTGGCCACGCCGACCACCAGCACGCGCGCGCCCAGCAATGGGGGATTGGGTACTTGCACCATGATGTCCCTCGCTTAATGATTGCGCGGCCCCGATGGCGCCGCCCGCCTGGTTCAGGTGCCTGTCTTGACGTTGCGCCGCGCTGCAGGCTTGACCGTCTTGAGAGGCTTGGCCACCTTGCCCGGCTTGGCCGCGCCGGCCACAGCCGTGCTTGCCTTGCGAACGCGTGCGCTGGCCTCCGGCGAAGCGGCTTTGCGCACCGTGCGCGGCGTTTCCACGGGTGTGGGCGCCAGGGGTGCCGCGGCGGCGGGCTGCGCGGTTTGCCGCGCGGTATGGTCGGTGCCCAGCACGCGCGCCACCTCGCGGTAGCGCGCCAGGCGGGCGCCTTCGAGCGGCCCCACCACGGTCACGATGCGATGGATCGCCATCATGATGCGATGGCGCAGCGCGCTGTCCGGCACCAGCAGCGGCAGCGCGGCCACGGCCCGCCCGGCGTCCAGCCCCACGATCATGCTCTGCCGCCTGACCGCGGCCTTGACCGTGGCGATGTCCGGCTGCTGCTCCAGGTGCTCGCGCGCCATCTGCCGCATCAGGTTGAAAGGCCGCTCCTCGATGCTGGTGTTCTCGTCCGCCACAAAGCAAAGGATGCGCATAAAGGCATCGAGCGGCGTACCCTGCTCGATCCCCGCCTCGGCCTCATGGATGCGCCGCGCGGCCAGTTCCTGGCGCAGCGCAGCGCTCAGCGGCGGCGGGCCGCGCTTTTCGGCGCCAGGCGAGAAGCCCATCAGCGCAGACAGCCATGGCGACTGGTACAACGCCTCGAAGAGCTGCTCCTGGAAGGCGTCGCGCTGGTCGCGCCATGCGTCGAGCGTGCGCACGATGGTGTCGGACACCGCGCGCTCCAGCGTGACGAAGGGATTGTCCGGCGCCACCGGCTGGCGCGCCTCGCGCACCGACGGCGCCAGCGCGGCGATCCACGCCATCCACGGATTCGCGTCCGACGCCAGCGAGCGCTCCAGCCGCGCCGGGTGCATCTGCCGCATCGCGTAGGCGCTCAGCTCGTTGGATACGGCCTGCACAGCCGGCGAGGCGAAGGTGTCGTACAGGCGCTGATTGACTTCGGCCACGCGGCGCACCACCTCGAACGCACGCTCGTCATCGCGGCCATCGTCCAGCGCGAGGATGTCGTCGATGGTCCTGCGCTCGAAGCGCATCAGGTAGCGGCCTTCGATCAGTTCCAGGTGCGAGGTGCCCGGCGCGATGTCTTCGATGCGCGCCTCGTACAGCCCCGGCGGCAGCACGTCGATCAGGTCCAGCGCCGAGAACAGCTCGGTGTGCTCGCGATTGGCCACGCCGGCCGAGACGAAGATGCCGAGGTGCCCGACCTTTTCATGCAGGCAGTAGACGATGACCTGGTCGTTGGCGACGATCTCGTCGACGCTGGCGTAGAGATCGGGAATCCAGTTCAGCGCCTGCTGCGGCGGCGTGATGTTGTCGCCCCAGGAAGCAAAGACCACGATGGGCGAGCGCACATTGCGCAGGTCCACCGCGACGCTGCCATCGGCGCTGCGCACCTCGCCGGCGGTGAGGTGGTTGCCAACGAACAGGTTCTGCACGATCCAGTCGATCTCGGCGCGGTTGAGCAGGAAGTGCCCGCCCCACCAGCGCTCGAAGGCCAGGAAGCGCTCGCGCTCCGTATCCACCTGCGCATAGACGTCGTAGAGCTTTTTCCAGTACGTGTTGGACGGATTGAGCTGCTCGAAATTCTGCACCAGCCAGGCCCCGTCAAAGCGGCCATTGCCGAGATCCGAAGTCAAGGACGACAGCCACGAGCCGCCCAGCAGCCCGCCGCTGTAGCGCATCGGGTTGCGCCCGCGCACGCCTGACCAGTAGGCCAGCGGCGAACCGGCCAGCAGGATGGGGCCGACCAGTTCCGGCGCGGCGGCTGCCAGCATCATCAGTGCCCAGCCGCCCTGGCAGTTGCCGATCACGAACGGCTTGCCCTGTGCTTGCGGATGACGCTCGGCCACGGTGAGCAGGAACAGCGCTTCGGCGCGCGCCACGCACTCGATGGTCTGGCCCGGGCAAGGCACCGGGAAAAAGGTGACGAAGTAGCAGGGATGGCCGCTGCGCAGCGCGATGCCGATCTCGCTGTCGATCTTGAAGCCGCCGATGCCGGGGCCATGCCCGGCGCGCGGATCGATCACCACGAAGGGCCGCTTGGTGTCGTCGGTGACGATGCCGGGCGGCGGCAGGATGCGCAGCAGCGCGTAGTTGGCGGGTTGCGCCAGCGTGCGCGCGTCGATCACCACCTCGTGCTCGAAGATCAGCACCGGCGGCATGCCCTCGCGCTCGTGCTCGAAGGTCTGGTTGCCGCGCTCGCGCAGGATGTCGAGCAACAGGATGGCGCGCTGCCAGGCGTCATGCGCGTAGGACCACGCATCGGACAAGAGCGGTGGCATGCCAACGGCGGCGCTGCCGGCATGGATGGCGGGATCACGTGCGTTCACTCGGCTTCCCCTTCTACGTTCTACGGTGTGGCGCCGAAGGCAGTCGTTTCCAGGCGATCGCACGGAATTGCTGCCCTGCAGCACAGCACAATCTACCAGTCCGCATCGTGCTTGACAACCCGCTGCATGGGCGGATCCGGGGCCGGGATGACCTGGCGCAAGGTACACGCCAATGTCATCGTGCCGAAGGAAACATCGCCTATACTGGCCATTGTTTTTTGCGCGACGCAGCATGTCCGCGCGGTCGCACCGCAACCCCGACGCACCGGAACGCCGATGACCCACACGCCCGACAAGTACTCTGTCCTGCTGGCGCGCTGCCAGGATTTGCCCGCCATTCCCACCGCGGTGGCGCATCCCTGCGATGCTTCTTCGCTCGGCGGCGCGCTGCAGGCGGCCAGCCTGGGCCTGATCGTGCCGCTGCTGATCGGGCCCGAAGCGCGCATCCGCCAGGTGGCCGACGCCAACGCGCTGGACCTTGGCGACAGCGTGCTGATCGACGTGCCGCACAGCCATGCCGCCGCCGCGCGCGCCGTCGCGGCAATCCGCGCGGGCGAGGCCGAGCTGCTGATGAAGGGCAGCCTGCACACCGATGAGCTGCTGCACGAAGTCACCGCGTCCGCCACCGGCCTGCGCACGGGGCGGCGCCTTTCGCATGTGTTTGCGATGGACGTGCCGAGCTACCACAAGCCGCTGTTCATCACCGACGCCGCCGTCAATATCTTTCCCACGCTCAACGACAAGGCCGATATCTGCCGCAACGCGATCGACCTGCTGCGCGTGCTGGGCATCGAGTGCCCCAAGGTGGCCATCCTCTCAGCGGTGGAAACCGTGACCGACAAGATCCCCTCCACCATCGACGCGGCCGCGCTATGCATGATGAGCCGGCGCGGCCAGATCGAAGGCGGCATCCTCGACGGCCCGCTCGCGTTCGACAACGCGATCAGCCATGAAGCCGCGGTGACAAAGGGCATCGTCTCCGAGGTCGCGGGCGATCCCGATATCCTGCTCGTGCCCGACCTGGAAGCCGGCAACATGCTGGCCAAGCAGCTCACCTTCCTGGCCGGCGCCGAAGCCGCCGGCATCGTGCTGGGCGCGCGCGTGCCCATCATCCTCACCAGCCGCGCCGACAGCGTGCGCGCGCGCATCGGCAGTTGCGCGATTGCCGTGCTGCTGGCGCATGCGCGCCGCACTGGCCAGACGTCCAGCAAGATCTGAACGCCCCGGCGTCTCGGTCGCCGTCCCAGTCGCCGTCCCAGTCACAGTCAACGTCACAGTCAACGTCACAAGGAGGCTTGCCAGCGTGAGCGCCACCCATCCCACCATCCTCGTCGTCAATGCCGGCTCCTCCAGCGTCAAGGTCTCGGTGTACGCCGTGCCCGAGGCCGCGCACGCCAATGCCGACATCAACCCGGCGCTCAGCGCGCACGGGCAGATCGAAGGCATCGGCGTGTCGCCGCGACTGACCGCCAGCATGGCGGACAGCCGCATCGTCGCGGACGAACGCTTTCCGGTGGCGCAGGTGGCCGATCACGACGCAGCCTTCCGCCTGATCCGGCTGGTGCTCAGCATCGGCCTGCGCGATGCGCCGCCGGTGGCGATCGGCCATCGCGTGGTGCATGGCGGCGCGGATTTCTCCGCCGCCGTGAAGATCGACGACGACGTCATTGCCAAGCTGGAAGCATTGATCCCGCTGGCGCCGCTGCACCAGCCGCACAACCTCACGGCGATCCGCGCGGTGCGCGCCGCCGCGCCGGCGCTGCTGCAGGTCGCCTGCTTCGACACCGCCTTTCACGCCGGGCACGACCCGCTGGCGCAACTGCTGGCGCTGCCTTACGAATACTTCGAACGCGGCATCCGCCGTTACGGCTTTCACGGCCTGTCCTATGAGTACATCGCGCGCCGCCTGCAGCAGATCGCGCCCGACCTGGCACAGGGCCGCGTGATCGTGGCGCACCTGGGCAACGGCGCCAGCCTGTGCGCCATGCGCGACGGGCGCAGCGTGGAATCCACCATGGGCCTGACCGCGCTCGACGGCCTGCCGATGGGCACGCGCTGCGGCGCCATCGATGCCGGCGCCATCCTGTGGCTGTCGCAGCAAGGCATGAGCACCAAGGATATCGAGACGATGCTGTACCAGGAGTCAGGGCTGAAGGGACTGTCCGGCGTCAGCAGCGACATGCGCGCCCTGCTGGCCAGCGACGCGCCGCGCGCGCGCCTGGCGATCGATTTCTACGCCTATCGCGCGGCGCAGGAAATTGGCAAGCTGGCTGCCACGCTGGGCGGCCTGGATGCGCTGGTGTTCACCGCCGGCATCGGCGCCAACTCGCCGCCCGTGCGCGAAAAGATCTGCGCGCGGCTGGCAGAGCTGTTCGGCATCAGCCTGGACGCGGGCGCCAACAACGAAAACCGCCAGCGCATCAGCCGCGACAACAGCCGCGTGCCGGTCCTGGTACTGCCTACCGACGAGGAAGGCATGATCGCGCTGAATACCGCACGCATCATGATGGAGCAGAACGCGCTAGCGTAGTGCTCCCGAGACGCTAGAGCTAGCGTGCGAACGGCCTGCGTTTGCAATGCGGATTCGGCGCGCCCCGCCCCCGCATTGTTCTCCCCCTCCATCGACGTCAATTACTGGTTCCGCTCCGTGATGACGAGCGGGATGCGCATTTCGCCAACCGTCATGACCGCCTGCAGCGGCAGGGCCGAAGCCGGCAACGACGTCGCCGTGAACGCGCGCGATGGCGACGCGAAGCGCAGCCATGCCGGCAAGGCCGTTCCGTCCATTTGCGTCACCCTCACCTCGGCACCATTCGCGGCGCCAGGAATTGCCTGCGCGGGCAACGCAAACCGGAAGTGACTGCCTGGCCTGGCCATATCCTTTGGCACCGACACTGCAATGAGGTCCGACGGATTGCCAGTTGCCTTCAGGCTCACCGTGACCGTGATGCCATGCGGATCGTCGGCAGGCGCCCTCGAACCTGCGGCGGCGGTCGATGCGTCACCACCGCTGACGTTGCCGCCGGATGAGCCGCTGCTGCCTGACGACGAGGTGCCGTCGCTCGAGGAGCTCGAACCACCGTTCGATGTGTCGCCGCCGCTGGAACTACCGCCGGACGAGCCGCTGCCACTCGACGACGAGGAGCTGCCGCTCGGCGAGCTCGAAGCACCGCTCGACGTATCGCCACCGCTGGAGCTACCGCCGGAAGAGCCACTGCCGCTCGACAACGAGGAGCCGCCGCTCGACGAACTACCGCTCGATGAGCCCGCGCCGTCGATCGTGTTGCCGCCTGAGCTACCGCTGGAAGAACCACTGTTGCCGGACGATGAACCACTACCCGACGAGCCACCACCACTCGATGAGCCCACGCCATCGCTCGTGTTGCCGCCGGAGCTACCGCTGGACGAACCACTGTTGCCGGACGAAGAACCGCTACCCGACGAGCCGCTGCCACTCGATGAACCCTGGCCGTCGCT
>NZ_JBXAOE010000029.1:14580-118379 GCF_058802485.1 Cupriavidus sp. GW822-FHT02D05
GCTCGTGTTGCCACCGGAGCTGCCGCTGGAAGAACCACTGTTGCCGGACGAAGAGCCGCTACCCGACGAGCCGCTGCCACTCGATGAACCCTGGCCGTCGCTCGTGTTGCCACCGGAGCTGCCGCTGGAAGAACCACTGTTGCCGGACGAAGAGCCGCTACCCGACGAGCCGCTGCCGCTCGATGACCCCGGGCCATCGCTCGTGTTGCCGCCGGAGCTACCGCTGGAAGAGCCACTGTTGCCGGACGAAGAACCGCTGCCCGACGAGCCACTGCCGCTCGATGAGCCTGCGCCATCGTTCGTGTTGCCGCTGGACGAACCACTGCTCCCGGATGACGAACCGCTACCGCTCGACGAGCCCGCGTCATCGGGCTTGCCGCTGGAGCTGCCACTCGACGAACCGCCGCTGCCGCTCGAACTGCCGGAGGACGGATCCAGTGGCGGCGGCGACGGCATCGGCACGGGAACGGGCGCCGGAGGCGGCGGAATTGGCACCGGGAATCCACCCGACGAGCTGCCGGATGAACCGCTACCGCTAGAAGAGCCCGATCCGCTGGAGGAACCCGAGCCACTCGACGAACCTGAACCACTCGATGAACCCGAGCTACTCGACGAGCCCGAGCTACTCGACGAACCCGAACCGCTCGATGATCCCGAGCTACTCGACGAACCCGAACCACTCGACGAGCCCGAGCCGCCAGACGAACCGGAGCCACTCGACGAACCCGAACTGGAGCTGGTGGCACACCCGCCGAAAACGCAAAGGACAGGAGCGCTGGTCCCTGACGCAGCCGCCCCCCAGATCGGCGCCTTGGCGGTGGTATCACTTGCAGACGTGGAAATCTGGGTGACGGTCTGGGTCGTCTGGAGGAGCTTTGTCCATGCCGCATTGGTGGGATCCTTCATCTGCGCTGGAGTCAACGCGGTCCCTCCTACCTGTGCAACGGCTTGCTTGTTTTGATTGTTCCAGACTCCCCACGCGGTATCGGGGGGAGGAAGGGAGCCGCTCGGCCCGCCGATCAAGCCGCCTCCACTGCCATTGTTTACCAGCCCGCTCGCATAGCTCGTATCGATCTCTTGCAGGGGTAGGTTTGCAGTCTCCAATTGCCCCACCAATCCACCTGCATAGACCGAGCTCTTGCCGGAAATCGTGGCAGTGACGTCTCCCGTGGCATAGCTGTTAAGGATCAGCGTCGAGCTTGAATAGCCGACCAGGCCACCTGCTCTGGCGGCATAGGACTTGACACCGGTGGCCGCTACGGATCCCGTGGCATAGCTTTGCTCGATGTGCCCCAAAGCGTTCCCGATCAGGCCACCAACAGCGTCGCCCCCACTGACCGCTCCCGTGGCAAAAGAGGCCGACAGGTAATCAGAAAAAGGACTGACGTATTGCCCGAACAGCCCGCCGACCGCGAGCTTGCCGGTGACCGATCCGGTTGCGTAACAGGAAATAGGACTACGCATTGGAGAATGAAATCGGAGACTTTTATATAGGCTCCGACTCTATCCAACGGCCAGCCAGAAAAGCTGACAAGTCCTGACATTGGCAAAAACGACCCCACGAGCGACCGCGCTGGGCTAAAGTCCCGCCGGCCGTCCGCCTCGCACTGCTACGATGGCCGGCGCTGCGCTAACGGTCCGTTGGGGGATGACGCGCTCGGGATGACGCGCTCGCAAAGCACCTTGGAGACAAGGATCGCTAAGCGCGTACGAGATAGGCCTGGCGCAGGCGCTCGGCATCCACCTTGAGCACGTCGCCCAGGTAGGCATCGATGCCGCCGTAGTCCTGCTCGATGGCGTGCATCGAGGCTTCCAGGTAAGAGGCCTTCACCGCCAGCAGCGGCCACATCACCGCGGGATCGACACCGAACTGCGCCGCGCCGGCGCTCATCTTCTGGTTGAAGCCCTGGTTCCAGTGATTCGATTCCAGGTAGTTGGCCATGATGATGCCGCGCTCCACGCCCAGGCCGGCCAGCAGCAGCATCGAGGCAAAGCCGGTACGATCCTTGCCCGCGGTGCAGTGGTACAGCAGGTTGCCGCCCTGCTCCGCAGTCTTCAGGAAACCGCCAAAGGCGGCCTGGTACTTGCGCGGAAAGTCACCATAGACCTCCAGCATGAAGGCTTCCATCTGCTGCGCGCTGCCGTCGCGCAAACGCGGCATCAGCTCGGCCATCGACATACTGCCTTCGAGCACCGGCGTGGCGACCCAGCGGAAGGCCTCGCCAAAGGGGCTTTCCGCAGCGGTCTTCTCACCGGCCGAGCGGAAGTCGATCACCATGTCCAGCTGCAATGCGCGCAGCCGTTCCATATCCGCCGCGCTGGCCAGGCCCGGGTTGCCGCTGCGAAACAGCTTGCCGGCACGCACGCGGTGGCCGTCGCGCGTGGCGAGGCCGCCAAGGTCGCGCAGATTGACTACATTGTCCAGCGCAAGCGCTGCGTTGCCCGGCACGCCGGCACCTTGTGATGGCGCATCGGCCATGTTTTCCTGCATCGTGTGTCCCTGCCCTGTCTTTGTCGTTCGGTGGCGCGCGCACCGCACGTGTCGGCGGCTCAGCGCGCGCGATAGGCCGGCACATGCCAGCGCGTATGGCATCCAGCAATATAACGGCGATCGAGCTTCGCCACCAGTTTCCACACGCTCATCGGGTCCACATCGTCCAGATCCAGGTCGACCCAGGCCCAGGGATGCGCACCGTCGCCCTCGCAGATCAGCTCGATGTCCTTGACCCGCACGTAGGCGGCCAGCGCCGTGCGCAGCGCGGATGCGTCGACTTCGGCGCGTAGTCCTCTCACTAAAACCTTCATCATGCACTCCAAAGTTTTCAGATCACGTTCGGGCGGCTCATTAGTGTGCGGGGCTGCCGGTTGTTGTGCTCGCTGCGCAACGCCCGCAAGCCCTTGTATCGCAATGATCTGAAAGTCTGACCGCTTGGCGCATCGAAATTTCCCTGTGCGAGCCGGTTCTTTGATCCGCGTCATATGCGCCCGGATCCACCCTCGACAGGCACTGTTGGCCGGCACGATAATTTCCCCATGTCGAACGCGGCAGCCCGGCCGCAAGCCGGTCTCCCGCCTTCGCCAGGTCTTCACGGAACGCCGCCGAACGACGCCGCCACCCTGCCAGTCACAGGCTAGCCATCTGCCCGCGCGTGACGTCCGCCTTCCCGTGTCGAACCAAGATCAACAAGACAAGAAAAGGGAAAGCGATGACAGACCCGCGCACTCCAACCCAAGCCGTCCGCGCAGCCGCCCCCACCGCTATCGGTGTGGCTGCCGCCGTGCCGCAAGCCGCGCCCGGCAAATCCACGCCATGGGGGCTCTACGCCGCCGTCCTGGTACTGATCGGCATACTCGCCCTGCCCCTGCCCCCGGACCTGCCGGTGGCGGGACATCGCATGCTGGCAATCCTCGCCTTTGCCATCGTGGTGTGGATCACCGAGGCGGTCTCCTACGAGGCCAGCGCCATCATGATCACGTCGCTGATGGCCGCACTGATCGGCTTTGCGCCCACGGTGGCGGACCCGGCCACGCAGTACGGCACCTCCCGCGCGCTCGGCATGGCGCTGGCAGGGTTCTCCAACACCGCGCTGGCGCTGGTTGCCGCCGCCCTCTTTATCTCGGCGGCAATGACGGTGACCGGGCTCGACCGGCGCATCGCGCTGGTCACGCTGTCGGCCATCGGCACCAGCACGCGGCGCATCCTGATCGGCAGCATCGTGGTGACCATCGCGCTGTCGCTGGTGGTGCCGAGCGCGACCGCGCGCAGTGCCTGCGTGGTGCCGATCATGATGGGCGTGATCGCGGCCTTCGGGGTCGACAAGAAATCCAATATCGCCGCCGGCATCATGATCACCGTGGCTATGGCCACCAGCATCTGGAACGTCGGCATCCAGACCGCCGCCGCGCAGAACCTGCTGACGGTGGGCTTCATGGACAAGCTGCTGGGCGAGCGCATCACCTGGCTGCAATGGCTGATCGCCGGCGCGCCGTGGGCCATCGTGATGTCGGTCGTGCTGTATTTCCTGGTGCGGTTCCTGTTGCCCGCTGAAACCGAGGCCATCCCCGGCGGTAAGGAAGCCGTGCAAAAGGAACTCGCCGGGCTGGGCCCGATGAGCGGCCCGCAGAAGCGGCTTGCCGCCGTGTCCATCGGGCTGCTGCTGTTCTGGGCGACCGAGGGCAAGCTGCACCAGTTCGACACCGCCACCGTGACCTTCGTCGGCCTGGTGATCCTGATGATGCCGCGCATTGGCGTGATGGACTGGAAGACCATGCAGCAACGCACGCCGTGGGGCACGCTGATCGTGTTCGGGGTAGGCATCAGCCTGGGTACCGCGCTGCTCACCACGCAGGCCGGCCAGTGGCTGGGCAAGTTCGTGGTGGCCAACTCCGGGCTCGCCACGCAAGGCCCGATCCTGGTGTTCGCCATCCTGGCCGCCTTCCTGATCCTGATCCACCTCGGCTTTGCCAGCGCCACCGCGCTCACCGCGGCGCTGCTGCCGATCCTGATCTCGGTACTGCAGACGCTGCCGGGCGATATCAACCAGATCGGCCTGACGATGCTGCTCGGCTTCACCGTGAGCTTCGGCTTCATCCTGCCGATCAATGCACCGCAAAACATGGTTTGCCTGGGCACGGACACCTTCAACGGCAAGCAGTTCGCCAAGGTCGGCATCCCCGTGACGGTGATCGGCTACGCCCTGATGCTGCTGTTCGCCGCCACCTACTGGCGCTGGCTGGGCTGGATCTGAGCGCACACCGGGACAAGGAACGAACATGAAGATAACACTGCAATCCGCCACCCGGCTCGCCCGCGACCTGCTCGCCGCGCAAGGCGTGCCGACCGACATCGCCAACGACGTGGCCGAGCACCTGGTCGAGGCCGACCGCTGCGGCTACACCAGCCACGGCCTGTCGATCCTGCCCAACTACCAGCGCTCGCTGGCAACCGGCAACGTCAACCCGGCGGGCCGCGCCGAATGCGTGCTCGACCGCGACAGCCTGCTGGTGTTCGACGGCAACGGCGGCTTCGGCCAGCACGTGGGCAAGCGCGTCATCGAGACCGCCATCGAGCGCGTGCGCCAGCACGGCCACTGCATCGTCGCGCTGCGCCGCTCACACCACCTGGGCCGCATGGGCCACTACGGCGAGATGGTGGCCAAGGAGCGCTTCGTGCTGCTGAGCTTCACCAATGTGATCAACCGCTCCCCGGTGGTGGCCCCCTACGGCGGCCGCACCGCGCGGCTGACCACCAACCCGCTGTGCTTCGCCGGGCCGATGCCCAACGGCCGCCCGCCCCTGGTGGTGGATATCGCCACCAGCGCCATCGCCATCAACAAGGCCCGCGTGCTGGCCGAGAAGGGCGAGCCCGCGCCGCAGAACAGCATCATCGACAGCGAAGGCAACCCCACCACCGATGCCGGGGCCATGTTCAGCGAACACCCGGGCGCGCTGCTGCCCTTCGGCGGCCACAAGGGCTATGCGCTCGGCGTGGTAGCCGAGCTGCTCGCGGGCGTGCTGTCGGGCGGCGGCACCATCCAGCCGGAGAACCCGCGCGGCGGCGTGGCCACCAACAATATGTTCGCGTTGCTGATGAACCCGGAACTGGACCTGGGGCTGAGCTGGCAAGGCGCGGAGGTGGAAGCCTTCGTCAACTACCTGCACGACACCCCGCCCGCCCCGGGCTTTGACAGCGTGCAATACCCGGGCGAGTTCGAAGCCGCCAACCGCGCGCTCACGACCACCCACCTGGACGTGAACCCTGCGATCTGGCGCAACCTGGAAACCCTGGCAAAGGAGCTTGGCGTGGCGCTGCCGGCGGACTGAACCGGCGGGGCGGCTTGAGCCGGGGCAGGGACATGGCCGGTGCTGGCACAATACGGCCCATGGAACGTCTCTGGTCGAATTTTCTCAAGCTGGTGCTGCTGCTCATCCTGGGCGCGGCCCTGCTCGGCACGCTCACCGTGCTCGTCGCTCAGCGCCAGCTGCCCACGCTGGACGCGCTCACCACTTTCCGCCAGTCGCCCGGCTACGTGCCCATCGGCGAGATACCGCCCAAGCTGACCCAGGCGGTGGTAGCCATCGAGGACGACCGCTTCTACCTGCATGACGGCATCGACTATGTCGGCGTGATCCGCGCCGGCGTGGCCAACCTGTCCGATGAGCTGTCGCAGGGCGCCTCCACCATCACCATGCAGGTGGCGCGCAATTTCTTCCTCTCGCGCGAGAAGACCTACACCCGCAAGCTGTATGAGGTGCTGCTGGCTTACCGGATCGAACACGCCATGAGCAAGGATGAGATCCTCGAGCTCTACATGAACAAGGTCTACCTTGGGCAAGGGGCCTATGGTTTTGCCGAGGCCGCCGAGACGTATTTTGGCAAGCCGGTGGGCGAGCTGACTTTGGCGGAATGCGCGATGCTGGCCGGATTGCCGAAGGCGCCTTCGGCGAATAACCCGGTGGTGAATCCTCGGCGCGCCCGGCAACGGCAAGCTTATATCTTGCTGCGAATGCTGGAGTTGGGGAGGATTGGGAGGGGGGAATATGATGCGGCGTTGTTGGAGCCGTTGAGGTTGAAGTAGGGGATGGATTGGTGATGGGGGGGTGGTCGCTGTTTGATTGCTGCGGCGATGGCATCTTGCACCCAAGGGCGTACGACATCCCCCTGCGGGGGCTGCCGGTCACTCTTCTTTGCGTCGGCAAAGAAGACTAACGAGAAGAAAGCCGACCCTGCCGGGCGCAGAGCAATAAGGCTTTCGAATATCGGTGGTTACGTCGTACGGCCCCGAGTGTCGGCTAGCGTGTTCTACCGGCTCAAAGGGCATCGCAATTGCATGACCTATGGGTTACGTCGTGAGGCCCCTGACCTCGTGCGCGGTGACCATTCCCACATCTGCCGTTCGCGGGGCGAAGTGCTGCGCCGTTTCGGGTGTGGCTGGTTTCGTGGTTTTGTCTCAGTGGACGAGCGTCGTGGGTGTGAGCACGGCCCTCGCGGACGGGCCACGGTGCCCACCACGAAACCAGAGGGGGGTGAAGCAAGGTGCCGCTCGCGCCGGTACGGCAGGGCATCAAATGGCCGGGCGCCCGCCGCCAGAGACAAAACCACGAAACCACCAAGGCAGGCAGGATCGTGGTGCTACGCGCCGCGAACGGCAGATGGTCGAACGCGCACCGAGCAAAGCGATCAGGGGCACCACAACGTGACCATTGAGTCATGCATTTACGATGCCCTCCAAGCCGGTATGGCAAAGGCCAGCCAACACTCCGGGCCGTACGACGCAACCACCGATATTCGAAAGCCTTATTGCTCTGCGCCCGGCAGGGTCGGCTTTCTTCTCGTTAGTCTTCTTTGCCGACGCAAAGAAGAGTGACCGGCAGCCCCCGCAGGGGGATGTCGTACGCCCTTGGGTGCAAGATGCCATCGCCGCAGCAATCAAACAGCGACCACCCCCAACAACCTTCCCCCAATCACTCCAACGCCCCCCGATACCTCGTCACCGCCAACAACACAATCTCATCCAGCCCAGCATCTTCACTCCCATCCAGCCGCGCCAGCAAAGCGCGCCGCATACGTGGCTCCCAGAAGCGCTTGATATGGCTGGCGATATCCGCCACCGCTTCTTCGCGGTCCGGCATGGCTTCGAAGAAGGTGCCGATCTGGTTCGCCATCTTGACGAGGTTGTCGGAGTTCATGCTTGTTCCGTCCTGCTGTGCAAACGTTGGGGGTGGGAGTAGACCACGTGCCGGCCGGCGCGTACAAAGCCGGCCAGCGTGACGCCGGCATCGATCGCCAGGCGTACCGCGAGCGCGGTCGGGCCGGATACGGCGGCCAGCACGCCGACGCCGGCGCCGGCGGTCTTCAGCACCATTTCGTAGCTGGCGCGGCTGGTCACCAGCACGGCGCCGCGCGAGCGGTCCTCGCCGGTGCGTGCCAGCGCGCCGATCAGTTTGTCGAGCGCGTTGTGGCGGCCCACGTCTTCGCGGACCAGCGCAACCTGGCCGTCGGCGCGCAGCCACGCGGCGGCGTGCGTGGCGCCGGTGTGGCGCAGCAGTTCCTGCCGGGTCTGCAACTGCGCGAATGCGGCGTACATCGCCTCGTCGCTGAAGCTGGCGCCGCCGCTCACGGGTGCCGGGGCGCGCATGACTTCCTGCAGCGATTCGGTGCCGCACAGGCCGCAGCCGGTTCGGCCCGCCATGGCGCGGCGCCGATCCTTGAGCGCGGCGAAGGCTTGCGCCGCGATGCGCAACCGCACCGCGATACCTTCGGGGCGGACCTCGGTCTCTATCTCATAAACATCGCGCGGGCTGGCCACCAGCCCTTCGCTCAGGCTGAAGCCCAGCGCGAAGTCTTCGAGATCGGCCGGCGAGGCCAGCATGACCGCATGCGAGATGCCGTTGTACTCGAGCGCAACCGGCACTTCCTCGGCAATCTCGTCGTCCTCCAGTGCCAGCTCGCCGAGGTGGCTGCGGCTGACCGCGAAGGTGCTGTGGGTGGCCGGCTCGGCGTCGGCCATGGCGAGTTCGCAGAGTGTCATGCCGGCCCTGCCTCGGCGCTGGCCGCCTGCAGCAACTGCATCTGCTGATCGTGGAAATCGCGGTACTGGCGCTGCCATTCGGACGGCTGCGCCACCGGCATGACCTGCACCGCGGTGACCTTGTACTCGGGGCAGTTGGTCGCCCAGTCCGAGTTGTCGGTGGTGATCACATTGGCGCCGGACTCGGGGAAGTGGAAGGTGGTGTAGACCACGCCCGGCTGCATGCGCTCGCTGACGATGGCGCGCAGCACGGTTTCGCCCGCGCGGCTTTGCACGCCGACCCAGTCGCCGTCCTTGATGCCGCGTTCCTCGGCGTCGTGCGGATGGATCTCCAGGCGGTCTTCGTCATGCCACATCACGTTCTCGGTGCGGCGTGTCTGTGCGCCGACGTTGTACTGCGACAGGATGCGGCCCGTGGTGAGAATCAGCGGGAACTTGCGGTTCACGCGTTCGTTGGTGGGCACGTAGCGGGTGATGATGAACTTGCCCTTGCCGCGCACGAATGCGTCGATGTGCATGGTCGGCGTGCCCTCGGGCGCGGCGTCGTTGCACGGCCACTGGATGCTGCCGAGTTCTTCCAGGCGCTGGTAGCTGACGCCGCTGAAGGTGGGCGTGAGCCGCGCGATCTCGTCCATGATCTCGGAAGGATGCTTGTACTCCATCGGATAGCCCAGCGCGTTGGACAGCAGCACGGTGGCTTCCCAGTCGGCATAGCGCGCCTTGGGCGGCATCACTTTGCGCACGCGCGAGATACGGCGCTCGGCGTTAGTGAAGGTGCCGTCCTTCTCCAGAAAGGACGAGCCCGGCAGGAATACGTGCGCGTACTTGGCGGTCTCGTTGAGGAAGATGTCCTGCACCACGATGCATTCCATGGCCGACAGCGCGGCTGCCACGTGCTGCGTGTTCGGGTCGGACTGCACGATGTCTTCGCCCTGGCAGTACAGGCCCATGAAGCTGCCGGACAGCGCGGCCTCGAACATATTGGGAATGCGCAGGCCCGGCTCCGGGCTGATCTCCACATTCCACGCGGATTCGAACAGCCCGCGCGTGGTGGAATCCGACACGTGGCGGTAGCCCGGCAGTTCATGCGGGAACGAGCCGATGTCGCACGAGCCCTGCACGTTGTTCTGTCCGCGCAGCGGGTTCACGCCCACGCCTTCGCGGCCGATATTGCCCGTGCACATGGCGAGGTTGGCGATGCCCATCACGGTGGTCGAGCCCTGCGCATGTTCGGTCACGCCCAGGCCGTAATAGATCGCGGCATTGCCGCCGGTGGCGTACAGGCGTGCGGCGCCGCGCAGTTGCCCGGCGGGAATGCCGGTGATCTCGGCCATGGCTTCCGGCGAGTTCTCCGGCAGCATGACGAAGTCGCGCCATTGCTGGAACGCACGGTCCTCGCAACGCTCGGCGATAAACGATTCGGCCATCAGGCCTTCGCTGACGATCACGTGGGCCATCGACGTCACCACCGCCACATTGGTGCCGGGACGCAATTGCAGGTGGAAGTCGGCGCGCACGTGCGGCGAATCGACCAGGTCGATGCGGCGCGGATCGATCACGATCAGCTTGGCGCCGGCGCGCAGGCGCTTTTTCATGCGCGAGGCAAACACGGGGTGGCCGTCGGTCGGGTTGGCGCCCATCACCATGATGACGTCCGCCTTCTCCACCGAGCGGAAGGTCTGCGTGCCGGCGGATTCGCCCAGCGTCTGCTTGAGGCCGTAGCCGGTGGGCGAGTGGCAAACCCGCGCGCAGGTATCGACGTTGTTGTTGCCGAAGGCGGCGCGCACCAGCTTCTGCACCAGGTAGCCTTCCTCGTTGGTACAGCGCGAGGACACGATGCCGCCGATGGCATCGCGGCCATGCTTGGCCTGGATGCGCTTGAATTCGGAGGCCGCGTGGCTGATCGCTTCTTCCCACGACACTTCGCGCCACGGATCCGTGATCCTGGCGCGGATCATCGGGTTCAGGATGCGGTCTTTGTGGGTCGCATAGCCAAAGGCGAAGCGGCCCTTCACGCACGAGTGCCCCTCGTTGGCCTGGCCGTTCTTGTACGGCACCATGCGCACCACTTCATTGCCCTTCATCTCCGCCTTGAAGGCGCAGCCCACGCCACAGTAAGCGCAAGTGGTGACCTTGCTGTGCTCCGGCTGCCCCATGCGGATGATGGAGGTCTCGGCCAGCGTGGCGGTAGGGCACGCCTGCACGCAGGCGCCGCACGACACGCAGTCGGAATCCATGAAGCTGTCGCCCTGCCCCGCCGTCACGCGCGAGTCAAAACCGCGGCCGCTGATGGTGAGCGCGAAGGTGCCCTGGGTTTCCTCGCAGGCGCGCACGCAGCGATTGCACACGATGCACTTGGAGGGATCGTAGGTGAAATACGGATTGGACTCGTCCTTGGCCTCGGCGCGGTGGTTCGCGCCGTCGTACCCATAGCGCACTTCGCGCAGGCCGACCACGCCGGCCATATCCTGCAACTCGCAGTTGCCGTTGGTGGGGCAGGTCAGGCAGTCGAGCGGATGGTCGGAGATATACAGCTCCATCACGCCGCGGCGCAGGTCGGCCAGCTTGTCGGTTTGCGTCTTCACCTTCATGCCGGCTTCGGCCGGCGTGGTGCACGAGGCGGGGAAGCCCCGCCGGCCTTCGATCTCGACCAGGCACAGGCGGCAGGAGCCGAAGGACTTGAGGCTATCGGTGGCGCACAGCTTGGGCACGTTCACACCGGCTTGCACGGCGGCGCGCATCAGCGAGGTGCCGGCGGGCACGGTCACGTCGACGCCGTCGATCTCTAGGGTGACCTGCTGTTGTGAATCGCTGGCCGGCGTGCCGAAGTCGATTTCGTTGCGTGTGTTCAAGGCGGGCTCCCGCTGCGGCCTGGGCCGCATACTGGTGATTCAGAGTGGCGCAGTGGCAGCGCCGGTTCGATAGGCTGAGGCGCTACGCTCAGGCAGCTTTGGCTGGCGCTGCCACGCCAAAGTCTTCCGGGAATGCGTCTAGCGCCGACAGCACCGGGTACGGCGTCATGCCGCCCATGGCGCACAACGATCCGCCCAGCATGGTGTCGCACAGGTCGCGCACCAGCTTGACGTGCTTCACCGGCTGGTCGCCCGCGATGATCTTGTCGATCACCTCGACGCCGCGCGTGGAGCCGATCCGGCACGGCGTGCACTTGCCGCAGGATTCGATGGTGCAGAATTCCATCGCGTAGCGGGCTTGCCTGGCCATGTCGACGGTGTCGTCGAACACCACGATGCCGCCATGCCCCAGCACCGCGCCAAACGCGGCGAAGGCTTCGTAGTCCATCGGCGTATCCAGCCGCGACACCGGCAGGTACGCGCCCAGCGGGCCGCCCACCTGCACCGCGCGGATGGGCCGTGCGCTGCGCGTGCCCTGGCCGTAGCCCTCAAGCAGTTCGCGCAGGGTCACGCCGAAGGCTTTCTCCACCAGCCCACCCTGGCGCACATTGCCGGCGATCTGGAACGGCAGCGTGCCGCGCGAGCGGCCCATGCCAAAGTCGCGATAGAACTGTGCGCCGCGCGCGAGGATCACCGGCACGGTGGCCAGCGAGATCACGTTGTTGATGATGGTGGGCTTGCCGAACAGCCCTTCGATGGCCGGCAGCGGCGGCTTGGCGCGCACCACGCCGCGCTTGCCCTCCAGGCTTTCCAGCAGCGCGGTTTCCTCGCCGCAGACATAGGCACCGGCGCCCTTGCGCACTTCGAGCCGGAAGCGCCGGCCGCTGCCGCGGATATCGTCGCCCAGCCAGCCGGCCGCCTGCGCGATGCCGACGGCGGATTCCAGCACGGCGATAGCGTGCGGATATTCAGAGCGCACGTAGATGTAGCCATGCTCCGCGCCGACAGCTAGGCCGGCGATGGTCATGCCTTCGATCAGCATGAACGGGTCGCCTTCCATCACCATGCGGTCGGAGAAGGTGCCGGAGTCGCCTTCATCGGCATTGCAGACCACGTACTTGATGGGCGACTGCGCGTTGCGCACCGTCTGCCACTTGATGCCCGTGGGAAACGCCGCGCCCCCGCGTCCGCGCAGGCCGGAATCGGTCACTTCCTGCACGATCTGCGCGCCGTCCAGCGCCAGCGCGCGGGTCAGGCCGGCATAGCCATCGTGTGCGATGTAGTCCGCGAGCGAGAGCGGATCGGTGATGCCCATGCGGGCAAAGGTCAAGCGCTCCTGCCCCTTGAGGAACGGGATTTCCTCGGTGAGCCCCTGCGCCAGCGCATGCGCGCCACCCGCCAGGAAGTCGGCATCGAACAGCGCGGCGACATCTTCGGCGGTAACCGGCCCATAGGCCACACGTCCGGCGGGGGTCTGCACTTCAACCAGCGGCTCAAGCCAGAACATGCCGCGCGAGCCGTTGCGCACCAGTTCGATGCTGGCGCCACGCGCCGTGGCCTCACGCGTGATGGCGCGGGCCACCGCATCGGCGCCCATGGCCAGCGCGCTGGAATCGCGGGGTACGAAAACGGTGATGCTCATGCTTGCACCTCCTGGTCCACTGCCACGTCCGCGCAGGCTTTGATCAGGGCATCGAAGCGCTGCGCCGTGACGCGGCCAGCCAGCTCCCCGTCGATCATCACGGCCGGGCCACAGGCGCACTGGCCGAGGCAATACACCGGCTCCAGCGTGAACTCGCCATCGGCGGTGGTTTCATGGAATCCGCAGCCCAGCGCGCGCTCGGCGTGCGCGGCAAGGGCCTCGCTGCCAACCGACTGGCACGCTTCCGCGCGGCAGACCTGGACCACGTGCCGGCCCGGCTTGCTGTCGCGAAAGTGGTGATAGAAGGTGACCACGCCATGCACCTCGGCGCGCGACAGGTTGAGCGCGCGGGCAATCTCGGGCAAGGCGTCGGCGGGCACGTAGCCTACCGTGTCCTGGATCTCGTGGAGGATGGGCAGCAAGGCGCCCGGCATGTCGCGGCGCGCGGCCACGATGCGGGCGACCGGGTCGCGCACGGCGCTGGCGGCTGGCTTGGCAGCGGAATCAGACATCGAGTCTCCTGGTGGCGCAGCTCGGGCCGGCGCAAGCGCTCAAGCGCGGCGCCAGCGGCAGACGTTGTGGCGCATTGGCTTGCGCGTCTTGCCAGGATTTGCTGCGGGGTGCGGCACGCCGTGTCGCGGCGACCGCGTTATATGCTATTTTTTTCATATCTTGGGGGCTCTGAACGGGCATTCCCCATCTCGCCTGGGCAGTTAAGCGGGCTTATATCGGGTGCTATGCCTCTTCGAGCGGACTATAGGCAGTTGGCCACGTTCGAGCAATATGCTATTTTTCTCATATGATTCGCATCTCGATCCTGCCCCACCTCCAAATCCGCGACGACAGCGATGCCGCCAGCGCCCCACTAGACGTGTCCCGCCTGGTCACCTTGCTCGGGCATATCGAAAGCACAGGCAGCATCAGCCAGTCGGCGCAGGCGACCGGCCTGTCCTACCGCTACGCCTGGGGCATCCTGCGTGACGCGCAAACCCTGTTCGGCGGCGCGCTGATCGTCAAGACCCGCGGGCGCGGCAGCGCGCTGTCGCCGCTGGCACAGCAACTGGTGTGGGCCAGCAAGCGCATTGCCGCGCGGCTCTCACCCACGCTGGAGAGCCTGGCCTCGGAACTGGAAATCGAACTGAAAAAGCTGGTGGACCAACCCGGCCCCACGCTGCGCCTGCACGCCAGCCATGGCTTCGCGGTGGCGGCGCTGCATGATTTCCTGGATGCGCACCAGGTGCGCCACGACCTGAAATACTGCGGCAGCCTTGAGGCGGTTGCGGCACTTGCGCAAGGTGCCTGCGATATTGCCGGCTTCCATGTGCCGATCGGCGAATTCGAGCGGGACATGCTGGCGAGCTTTGCCACATGGATTCGCCCGCAGACCCATTGCCTGATTCAGCTCGCGGTTCGCTCGCAAGGCATCTTCGTGCGCCCCGGCAACCCGAAGCAGGTCACCACGCTGCAAGATCTCTGCCGCGCCGACGTGCGCTTCGTCAACCGCCAGACCGGTTCCGGCACGCGGCTGCTGCTGGACCTGATGCTCAAGGCGCGCGGCATCGACAGCGGGCGCATCGAGGGTTACAGCAATGGCGAGTTCACCCACGCCGCGGTGGCCGCCTATATCGGCAGCGGCATGGCGGATGCGGGGTTCGGCGTGGAGACGGCGGCGCGCCGCTTCGGGCTGGATTTCGTGCCGGTGCTCAAGGAACGGTACTTCTTTGTGATCGAGCGGGAGCGCCTGCAAAGCCCAGCACTGGCCGGCGCCGTCGCGGCACTCAGGAGCGCCGGTTTCCGGCAGGTGGTGGATGCCCTGCCCGGCTATGACGGTAGCCTGACCGGTACGGTATTGACGCTGGAAGAGGCGTTCCCCGACCGCGCGGGCCCGAGCGACTGACCAGGCTGGAGCTAGCCGGATCTAGCGCGCAGGCGCGCCGTCCGGCACGGCCTCGATCCGCTCGACGCGGATGGCCGGCGCCCACGTGCCGGGCTGGTTTGCGCGCAGCACGGTGCCGGTCACGCCCACCTTCTGGCCGCGCAACGCCTCGGCCTCGCCGACAGGGAATTTCTCCAGCACCCATGCCTCGCCATCAGCGGTGACCAGCACCGGCTGCTGGAACAGGGCGCTGCCCTTGACCATCACCGTGCCCGTCAAGGCGATGGACCGCCCGGCCGGCACCGCGTGCACGCACGCAGCCAGCACGACGGACAGGGCAGCAATCAGGAGCAGGATTCGGCGCATGAGGTTTGTTGGATTGACAAGTCCGGGCGGCGAACATCGCCGCCCGGGAGCCGCCGGAGGCAGATCCGGCGAGCCTGCGCTTAGCGCGGTCAGTACAATCAGTACACCACGACGGATAGCGTAGCGCCGGCAGGCACGCGCACGGTCTCGCTGAACGTGGCACCCCCGTTGCTGCGAACCACCGGGAAACTACCATACGGCTGCAACGTGGCGGGCACGGCCACCGGCAGCTTGCGCGAGGCGCGGAACAGGTCCGGATCGATCAGCGGGAGCGTAAAGCCGCCGTCGACACGGGCCGGGTAGCCGTAACGCGACGGCGACGTCGCGGCTGGCATCAGCGAATTGCTGGTCACGCTCCAGCGCAACAGTTCCTGGCTAAAGCCGGAGTCCGGGCGCGCGGCCTTGATGGCCTGGTCGAGCACGGTCTTGG
Organism: Cupriavidus sp. GW822-FHT02D05; assembly: GCF_058802485.1. NCBI lineage: Bacteria > Pseudomonadati > Pseudomonadota > Betaproteobacteria > Burkholderiales > Burkholderiaceae > Cupriavidus > Cupriavidus sp. GW822-FHT02D05. The sequence continues at coordinate 30,278 of NZ_JBXAOE010000029.1, forward strand.
AGTCCGCGCTGGAAGTCCGGCCCAGCAGGTCCTTGTAAAAGGCCAGGCCGAGTTGCCGGTCCAGGAAGCCGCCGAAGCTGCCCGACACCGAATAGCTCTCGCAGGTGGCGCCGAATCCAGTGAAATTCAGCATATTGCAGTTGAAGTTGCCGTTGCCATAGCTCACGTAGTCCCTGAAACGCACGTCGCGGATCGCGTTGTACGTGGGGTCGATGGTCTGGCTGGCGAAGTCCTCCATCATCATCGCGGACATTTCTTCCAGCCAGCTATCGAATGCGTACTGCTGGCCGGCCTTGACGCCGCGGCGGTAGAAGTTCTGCATATGCATCCCCTCGTGCGCCATGGTCATCTTCATCGACTTCAGGCCTTCGGCGCCGCCCAGGTACAGGGTCTCGGAATCGAGATAGAGCGACAGCGACTCGTTGCTGCGTGAATCCGAGGTGGCCTTCAGGTTGTGCAGGCCCCAGAAATAGCCCACGGTGCCGAATGGCTTGCCATTGTTGTCGAAGTTGAGCACGACGATATCCACCGGCTGGCCGCTGCCGGCGATCAGGTTGTTGTAGCTGTGCGCGCCCCACAACGGGCCGCCGACCGAGGTCAGCATGTCGTAGATGCCGCCGCCGCTAGCGAAGGCGGCAGCCAGCGTGTCGACGAGGGTGCCGGTGACCTTGCCAGGCGCCGACTCGGTGGTCTCCACCCAGATGTTGACGGTGGTGGCGTCTGTCGTGCTCACTTGCTTGACCAGCGTGGCCGCGCGGCGTGTGCCGTCGGTGTGGTACCAGCTCTTGGTATCGTTGAGCACGGAAGCGAGCGGCGGTGGCGGTGCGATTTCGGAAAGGCTGGCCACCTGCTTGCCGCCGGCCAGTGCTGCCCAGCCGGTGCGATTGAACTCGGCAATGTCGCGCAGCGTTTGTTCGTCCTGCCCGGTGGAGACCGACTGAATCGAGAGGTTGCCCAGCACGGACTGGATCACCGACAGCGACAGGCCGGCCGGCATGGCCTGCGCCGTGGCGCCGTTGGTGTAGAGCAGCGTCACGGCCTTGCCATTCACGCCGCCGATGGCAACGGGCACATCGGCTGGCGCGCCGGTGGTGTTGGAGGCAGACCAGACGCCGACGCCGGAACCCGAGTAATTGCTGGCATCCACGGCGCTGCAGCCGCCGCAGGCCGGCGCCAGCGTGGGCGGCACGGGCGCGCTGGCGACCGGCACGGAAGGACTCGCGTTTGTCTGGGCGGCAGCTGGCGCATCGCCGCCACCGCCACCGCAGGCGGCGACAGACATGGCGGCCAGCAGGGCAGCGAGCTGGCTTGCGCATTGGCGGAAGAGAGGACCCCTCATGTTCTAAAGCTCCGATTCTTGTTCTGTGGATGCAGGCCTGGGCGCACGAAGCCTAAGCCACACAAATAACGGCATCCGGGACAAGAGCTTTAACGAGGGAGAAAACTGCAGGCGAGTGCCAGAAGCGCTGCGCAAGCCAATGGATTCAGGCCTTGGCGGCGCCGCGCCAGCGCCGGTACATCGCCATCAGGGGCGTGGCCGATGAGCCGTGCAGCACCACCGATAGCACCACCACGCAGAGCGTGGCGTCGGCCAGCATGGCCCCGTGGCGGAAATCCGCACCATGCGCAAGCGCATAAGCCAGGTAGTAGACCGAGCCGATGCCGCGCACGCCAAACCAGGCAATGAGCCGCCGCTGCGGCGGCTGCAGCGCAACCCCGATGGTGGAGATCCCCACGGCCAGCGGGCGCACCACGAGGATCAGCGCCAGCCCCAGGCCAAGGTACTCCCAGCGCAGCATCCGTACGGAGAGCAGCGCGCCCACCGCCACCATCACGCTAAGCTCGGCTAGCCGCTCGAGGTCCAGCGAGAACTCGCTGACGGTGTGCGCCAGGTAGGCGGCAGCCTTGTCGTGCTGCACGGCCGTGCTCTCCTGCTCCGAGAACACGGTCGCGCCCAGCACTTCGTCAGCCTCGACGTCCTGGTTCTCCTGGTGCTCGACGTGGCGCATGGCCATGCCCGCGGCAAACACCGCCAGGAAGCCATAGCTGTGCACGGCCAGCGCGGCGCCGTAAGCCAGCCCGATCAGGCCGACGGCGAAGAAGCTCTCCATGCCGGCCGCGCCACGCTGGCGCTTGCGCAGGGCCAGCACCGCGCGGCTGCACAGCCAGCCCATGCTCCAGCCCAGGGCCAGGCCAGCCAGCGAGGCCCACAGCAGGTCGACCCACAGCCAACGCTGCCAGCCAATGCCGGCATCCTGCGCGCCCATCAGGCCAAGCGCGAGGATGACGAAGGGAAACGCGGCGCCGTCGTTGAGCCCGCCCTCCCCGGTCAAGCTAAAGCGCATCCGGTCGCGGTCCTGCGTATCCTCGACCTGCACGTCGGAGGCCAGCACCGGATCCGTTGGCGCCAGGATGGCCGCGAGCAGCAGGGCCACGCCCGCAGGCAAGCCCATGGCCCAGAAGCCAATCGCGAACAGCATGGCGATGGTCAGCAGCATCCCCACCGTGGCCAGCCGCAGGGCAACGCGCCAGAGGCGATCGCGCGGATGCACACGCAGCCGCAGCCCCACCGCGAACAGCGATACCAGCAGGGCGATCTCCGTCACGATCTCCAGCGCAACCGCATGATCGCGATCCGTCACATCGCCCCGGATCAGGCCAAGCCCCCATGGCCCGAGCCCGATGCCGAACAGCAGGTAAAGCGCCGACGCCGACAGCGGCAGCCGCTTTACCTGCGAACTGATCAAACCCATGGTGATGAGCAACGCGCCGATGACCCAAGCCCAGGTACCAAACAAGGAACACCTCCTGTAGCGAGCCTTCACTGAGAATAGCCGGAGCCAGGCAGGGCATGCACCGGGGTGAGACGTGCGAAGCGCGCGTGGCATTCAACTTGCTGTGCATCCATGCCTGGCCCGGCGGGCACGCCATGCCGCACTGCGCGCGGCGACTATGCAAGAATGGCTGGCAGCACTTGAAAAAGCTACCGAAGAGGAAGCCTTGCCGATGCTCAGACCGCGCTTTCTTTCGCTCCTCCTGGCATTGCCGCTGGTGGTCGGCCTAAGCGCCTGCTCCACATCGGACGTGCTCAATGCCTTAACCCAAAGCAAAGCCTATGCCCTGAGCACCAACGTGCCCTACGGCGACGGCGAACGCGCCAGGCTCGACATCTATGCGCCGCGCCAGCCGGCGTGCCCAGGCCAGGCGCCGGTCGTGGTGTTCTTGTATGGGGGCACCTGGAACAGCGGGGAAAAGGCCGAGTACGCCTTCGTCGCGGCAGCGCTGGCCGCGCGCGGCATCCTGACCGTGATCCCGGACTATCGCCTCTACCCCGAAGTCAGCTATCCGGATTTCCTGGTGGACAACGCGCGCGCGGTCGCGTGGACGCGGCGCGAGATCGCCGGCTACGGCGGCGACCCGCAACGGCTGTTCCTGATGGGGCACAGCGCGGGTGGCTACAACGCCGCCATGCTCGCGCTCGATGCGCGCTGGCTCGGCAGCTTCGACATGAGTCCCGCCCTGCTGCGCGGCTGGATCGGGCTGGCAGGGGCCTACGATTTCCTGCCGATCGAGAATCGCCAGGCGCAGCCGGTGTTCCACCACCCCGACTACCCGCCCGGTTCGCAGCCGATCGACTACGCCGATGCGCGCTCACCCGCAGCGTTCATCGGCGTGGACGACGGCGACCGCCTGATCAACCCGCTGCGCAACTCCGCGCAAATGGCAACGCGGCTGGAACAACGCGGCGTGCCCGTGCAGTTCCGCAGCTATGCCCGGCTCTCCCACACACTGCTGATCGGCGTGTTCGCCGACCCGCTGCACTGGCTGGCGCCCGTGCGCGACGACGTGGCCAGCTTCATCCTGCAGCGCGCCGGTTGCAGGAGCGCGGCATGAGCGTGGCGTCTGCCTGCCTCTATATCTGCAGGTTCGACAACGCCACCGGCTACGGCTACGGCAAGGGCTGCCGGCACCCGCGCAAGACGTCGTCGCGGCGCGCGAAAAAGAAGGCTCAGTAGACTTCCGGCACGATCATGTTGTCGGGCACCGGCTGGCGCGAGTAGTCGTCGTGCCGCTCGCGCTGCGGCAGCACCACGGGCGGCTGCACGCGCTCTTCATAAGGCATCTGCTGCAGCAGGTGATGGATGCAATTGAGGCGCGCTTTTTTCTTGTCGACCGCCTGCACCACCCACCACGGCGCCTCGTCGATATGCGTGCGCTCCAGCATGATTTCCTTGGCGCGGGTGTAATCCTCCCAGCGCCGGCGGGATTCGAGATCCATCGGGCTGAGCTTCCACTGCTTGAGCGGATCGTGGATGCGGGAGAGGAAGCGCAGGTGCTGCTCTTCGTCCGAGATCGAGAACCAGTATTTGATCACCTGGATGCCGGAGCGCACCAGCATGCGTTCGAACTCCGGCACCGAGCGGAAGAACTCTTCGTACTGGTCGTCGGTGCAAAAGCCCATCACGCGCTCCACGCCGGCGCGGTTGTACCAGCTGCGGTCGAACAGCACGATCTCCCCCGCCGCCGGCAGGTGCGAGACATAGCGCTGGAAATACCACTGGGTGCGTTCGCGGTCGTTGGGCGCCGGCAGCGCCGCCACCCGGGCCACGCGCGGATTGAGCCGCTGGGTGATGCGCTTGATCACGCCGCCTTTGCCGGCCGCGTCGCGCCCTTCAAACAAGATCACGACCTTGTGGCCAGTCTCCACCACCCAGCTTTGCAGCTTGACCAGCTCGCCCTGCAGGCGGAACAGCTCGCGAAAGTACAGCCGCCGCGCAGCCCGCTCGTCGTCGTCCAGGCCGCCGGCGGCTTCGCCGAACAGCGTATCGACATGGTGGTCTTCCAGCTCCAGTTCGAGTTCTTCGTCATAGTGATCGGCCACCTCGCGGTGGATACGCCGAATCAGCTCGTTCTCGTCTGGTCTCATTGCTAACTCCTGTTCGCAACAACGTGGTGACTGGCAGGCTAACCGCGAGATGTGACGCGCTCGTGAATGGTCACCCGTGCGCTCAGTAATCGCCCTGCTTGCGGAAGGCCCAGCGCCCCGCCAGCACGGTGAAGCTGGCCACCAGCACCACCAGCACCCAGAAACCGTGCGGATGGTCCGCCAGCGGAATCCCGCCCACATTCATGCCGAAGAAGCCGGCCACAATGTTGATCGGCAACGCCAGCACGGTGACCAGCGTCAGCGTGAACAGCGTGCGGTTGGTCTGCTCGTTGAGCTTGGCCGCGATCTCTTCCTGCAGCAGCTTGATGCGCTCGACCAGCGCGGCCAGGTCGCTCAGCACCAGCGAAAATTCCTCAGTGGAGGAGCGCAGATCCTGGATGTCCTGGTCCTGCAGCCAGGCGGGAGGCCGGTTGAGCAGGCGGAACAGCGCGCCAGGCTCGGGCGCGAGCAGCCGCTGCAAGCGCACCAGGCCGCGGCGCATGGAGCCAAGCTCCGCGCGGTTGCCGTGCAGACGATGCGAGAGCAGGCGATCCTCGACCTGGTCCACGGTCACGCTGGTTTCGCGCACGATGCGCACCAGCACATCGGCCTGGTCGCGCAGCAAATGCACCAGCAGCGCCAGCGGCGTGTGGAACAACTCGCCCTGGCGCACCGAGGCGCGCAGCTGGTCAACCGAGCGCAGCGGCTTCATGCGCGCTGTCACCAGGATGCGGCGGTCGGCGCAGGCCCACAGCGTGGAGATATCGGTGGTGGCCACGCCGAAGTTGTAGATCACGTCATTGACCACCGCAAGCAGCGCCGTATCCAGGCGCTCGATGCGGGTGGAGCGCGAGCCCTCGCGCAGCGCCTCGAAGAATCCCTCGGGCAGGTCGAGCTGGCCCTTGAGCCAGCGCTCGCACGCGCTATGCGACAGATTGAAGTGCAGCCAAAGAAACTCGTCGCCCGACGCAGGCTGCCCGAGCCACGCGGCCGCCGCGGCGGAATCGATGGGCTGGCCCGGCTCGCCGGGCAGGAAGCGGAAGCCGCTGACCAGACCAACCGGATCGGAGCCGTAGCTGGCTTCGACGATAGCCGCATGCATGTGGTGCCTCTTCGAAAACGCGAATTCGCGAAGATGGGACATTAGCATGCGGGGATGACGGACGGCACCCGGCCATGGGCTGCGGTCTAGGGCATCTCGCTCTTGCCTGCGCCCGCCCGGCCCCTCCCACTGCGTGGGGGGAGCGAACCAGAGAGAGCAGAAAACGATATTCCGTGTAGCCGTGATTCCCGCCTCCAGGCGGAAATCACCCAAGCGCGATGCAAACCGAGGCGTGGAGGTTTGAATCTCCCGTTATGCGGCGCCTCGTCGTCAGGCCAAAAGAGCGGAAAAGAGGGACCCGTGTCTGAGCATCGCCTTAAGGCGATGTGAGTTTGGGTCCCGGCCGCTCTTTTGGTCTGGCGACGAGGAGTCTTTCGCCGCATCCGGGTCGCCTTCTTTGCCTACTTTCTTGGCGAGACAAGAAAGTAGGTCGCCGCCCCGCAGGGGTGGTGAAACTGCAGTTGCCCTTGACGTTGAGCAGTTGCAGTTGCAGTCAACCTACCCCACCCAATCCCCTCACCCGAACTTGCGCCGGGCATCCAGCGCCAACCCGGAACCAATGCCGCCAAACAGATCGCCCTCGATCCGCTGCGCCCCGGGGATCAGCTCGGACAGCCGCTCACGCAGCAAAGGCACGCTGCTGGACCCGCCGGTAAACAATACGGTGTCGATCGCATCCGCCTGCACGCCCGCATCGCGCAACAACGCCTGCACCGTCACCTCGGTCTTGCCAACCAGCTTCGCAATGGACTGGTCAAAGTCAGCGCGGCTGATCGCCATGGTCTCGCCCGGGGCGATGCGCCCGAGGTCGAGCTGCGTCTGCGGCTCGCCCGACAAGGCGATCTTGGCGGCTTCCACCTGGATCGCGAGCCAGTGGCCGGCGCGCTGCTTGATCAGGCTGATCAGGCGGTCCAGCTTTATCTTGTCGGCGGCATCGCGATAGTTGTCCATCACGTGCGACCATGCCTTGCGGGTGTAGACCAGGTTGATGGTGTGCCAGCTCGCCAGGTCGAAATACTGGCCCGAAGGCATCGCCTTGCCATTGCGCAGCTCGCTGCCCAGGCCCAGGAATGGCATCACGCTCGCCAGGCTCAAGCTCTTGTCGAAGTCCGTACCGCCGATGTGCACGCCGCCGTTGGCCAGGATGTCGCCACGCCGGTCGACCTTGCCGGCCCGCTCGGGCGACAGGCGCACTAGCGAGAAGTCGGAGGTGCCGCCACCGATGTCGGCCACCAGCACCAGTTCCTCACGCGCGATCGTGGCTTCATAATCGAAGGCCGCGGCGATCGGCTCATACTGGAACTCGATGTCCTTGAAGCCGGCATCCGCCGCGATCTCGCGCAGCGTCTGCTCGGCGAGCTGGTCGGCCTTGGGGTCTTCGTCGATGAAGAACACCGGGCGGCCCAGCACGACCTTGTCGAAGCTGGCGCCGGCCGAGGTCTCGGCGCGCTGCTTGAGCTCGCCGATGAAGTGCGAGAGCAGCTTGCGAAACGGCATGGCCTGCCCCATGACCTCGGTGCTGTCCTCCATCATCGAGGTGCCGAGCAGGCTCTTGAGCGAGCGCATCAGCCGGCCTTCATAGCCCGCCAGGTAGTCGCCAAGCGCGGCGCGGCCGTAGCTGACCAGCGGATCCTCGGAATGGAAAAAGATCACGGAGGGCAGCGTGAGCTTGCCATCTTCGAGCGGCAACAGCGTGGGTTGTCCCGGCCGGCACCAGCCCACCGTGGAATTGGACGTGCCGAAATCTAGGCCGCAAGCGTTTGACATCATGTTTCTGGTTTCTTCCCTACTGCATGGTTAAGTCCGGGCCGGGATGGCCGTGCTGGCTGGGCCGTCTTTTTTCCGCGCCGGACGTTGCGGCCAGCATGATAGCAAGCCCGGCCGGCACGCCAGGGCCACGGGAGTGCTCAAGCAGGCGCATTCAGCAGCGCGAGTATCTGCTGGTGCAGCCGCGGGTCGCCGCAGGCCACCACGGTGCCGCCCTGCTGCGCATCCCCGCCGGTCCAACTGGTCATGACGCCGCCAGCGCCTTGCACGATGGGAATCAGCGCCTGCACGTCGTAGGCCTTCAGGCCGGCCTCGACCACGGCATCCACATGGCCTGCCGCGACCATGCAGTAGGCGTAGCAATCGCCGCCGTAGCGCTGCATGCGGGCGGCGTCCGCCACGCGGCGGAAGGCGGCGAACTGCGCCGCGTCCTCGAACATCTCCGGCGTGGTGCACATCAGCTTGGCCTGCGCCAGGTCGGCGCACGGCCGGGTACGCAGGGGCTGGCCGTTGAGCCATGCCTGGCTGCCATCGCCGCTGAACCGCTCGCGCGTGAACGGCTGGTCCATGATGCCGATCACCGGGCGCTGGCCGTCATTGAGCGCGATCAGCGTGCCCCAGAGCGGCAGCCCGGTAATGAAGGCACGGGTGCCGTCGATGGGATCGAGCACCCAGGTCAGCGGCGAGGTGCCGGCCACGCGGTCTTCTTCTTCGCCCAGGATGCCGTGCTCCGGGTATTTCGCCAGGATCAGGTTGCGCATGGCGCGCTCGGCTGCCTTGTCGGCCGCGGTGACCGGGTCGAAGTGCCGGCCGCCCTTGTCCTCTACCGCCGGGGCGCTGCGGAAGTACGGCAGGCTGGCGTTGCCGGCGGCCTGCGCGAGGCCTGCGGCGAAGTCCATGTATTCGATAAGCTGCTCTGCGGTCAAAGGCATGCGGAGGTCCTGGGGTCCGTGGATGGTGTCGGGGCGGCGGCCGTATGCGGCTGCGGGCAGGCCGGGCTGCGCGCGCGCTGTGGGGCAGCGCTGGCCACGCGGCCCGCCAGCATTGTAGCGGGCCGTGGGAGGCGGGCATCGATCGCCTTTGGCGTCTCGCGGGCGGAGTGCTAATGTCAAGAGTGCGGGTAGCCGTCCATGCGTCGCCCAGCAGTCCGTACCTTCTTTCGCCGAGCTCGCTGAGTGACTCCGGGGACACCCGTTGCCGACGTGCCCGCGTGCCAGGAAAAATTTCCGTCCCGCGTGTAAGTTCGTGCCGCCACCGTCGACAAAGGCACATAAACCGTTGCAGCCGCACCTGCGAGCGCCACGGAACATTGGAGAATGACGGTGGACACAGCCTCCCAGCTATCGCGGCCCGCACAGGGCCGCCGCGGACAAACGTCCGCCTCCATCCAGCCGGCATGGGTGCGCATCACTCATTGGCTCAACGCCATCGCCGTCATCATCATGGTGATGAGCGGCTGGCGCATCTATAACGCGTCGCCACTGTTCGGCCTGCATTTCCCCAAGGGCATCACGCTCGGCGGATGGCTGGGCGGGGCACTGCAGTGGCACTTCGCCGCCATGTGGCTGCTGGTCGCCAACGGGCTGTTCTACTTGTTGATGAACGTCCTCACCGGACGGTTCCGCCGCCGCTTCCTGCCGCTGTCGGTGCCCGCCGCGCTGCGCGATATCGCCGCGGCGCTGCGCGGCCGGCTGGCGCACCCGGACCTGGCTGAATACAACGCAGCCCAGAAGGCCATGTACCTGGGCGTGGTGGTGGTCATCGTGGTCACGGTGCTGTCCGGCCTGGCAATCTGGAAGTCGGTGCAATTCCCGCTGCTGCGCGACCTGATGGGCGGCTATGACGCGGCGCGCTGGGTCCACTTCGTGTGCATGAGCGCCATCGTGCTGTTCATCGTGGTGCATGTGGCCATGGTGGCGCTGGTGCCGCGCACGCTGCTGATCATGCTGCGCGGCCGCTGATCGCCGGCCGTGTTCACGCAAACGCATCCACAGAACTGAATCCACAGAGCCGCATCGCGGAGAACCGCCATGAACAAATCCAAACCCATCGTCACGCTAGACCGACGCCTGATCCTGCGAGACGCCGTGCGCGAACTCGATATGCCGTCGCGCCGCCTGTTCGCCAAGCGCGCCATCACGCTGGGCGGGCTGTCGATGCTGACGGGTTGCAGCCTGAGCGACGACGCCTCGGTGGAGCGCTTTCTCACCGCGGTATCGCGCTTCAACGATCGCGTGCAAGGCTGGCTGTTCGACCCCAAGCGGCTCGCGCCCACCTACGCAGAGTCCATGATCACGCGGCCGTTCCCGTTCAATGCCTTCTACGGCGAGGACGAAGTACCCGAGGTCGACGGTGCCGACTTCCGGCTGGAGGTCGGCGGCATGGTGGCGCGCAAGGATCCGTGGACGCTCGAGCAGCTCTACGCGCTGCCGCAGACCTCGCAGGTCACGCGCCATATCTGCGTGGAAGGCTGGAGCGCCATCGGCAAGTGGGGTGGCACGCCCTTCTCGGAATTCCTGCATCGCGTGGGTGCCGACACCAGCGCGAAGTACGTGGGCTTTCGCTGTGCCGACGACTATTTCACCAGCATCGACATGCCCACCGCGCTGCATCCGCAGACGCTGCTGACCTTTACCTACGACGGGGAGAAGCTGCCGCCCAAGTACGGCTTCCCCATGAAACTGCGCATGCCGACCAAGCTTGGCTACAAGAATCCCAAGCACATCATGGCGCTGTACGTCACCAACACGTATCCCGGCGGTTACTGGGAAGACCAGGGATACAACTGGTTCGGCGGATCCTGATCCGCTTGAAATTGGCCGGCATGATGCCGGCCTGCACACTGACCAACCCAAGGAGATCTTCATGAACAAAATTTTCGCAGCCACCCTGCTCTCGACCACGATGCTGTTTGCGGGTCATGCCTTTGCCCAGGACTCCATGAAGAAGGATGCCATGAGCAATGACAGCAGCATGGCCAAGGACACCATGGGCAAGGACACCATGGGCAAAGACAAGATGAGCAAGGACAAGATGAGCAAGAGCCACGACAAGATGAGCAAGGACAAGATGGGCAAGGACAGCATGAGCAAAGACTCCATGAGCAAGGACTCGATGGGCAAGGACACCATGGGCAAGGACACGACGAAGCAGTAAGCAGTGCGCCCGCTTGCCTGCCAGGCGAGCGGCGGGCCATGTGACAACGCCCCGGCTTTTGGCCGGGGCGTTGCTTTTCGGGCGCAAGGAATCTCAGGCATCACTCACGCGTCACTTCGGCGTCACTTAAGCATCACTCAGGCGTATCGGGACATACCCGCAGCTGCCGTCACTGAAAGGCGGATGAAAGCACTCGCGCCTACTGTGCTTGGTAAGCCATTGGGGTGCGCCTAAGCGCGCGCGCTTGCTGTCGATGACGATCTGTGGCGGAAACCAGCGTAGCCTCGCGCCGCGCCAGCTTCCTCCGATTCGCGCGCAATTCCGCAAAAAATACCGCGCGTAGCCTGGTCCGCCGTGCCTGCCTTGCCGCAGATGCGCGGCCCGGGTTTCACTGCAGGCGAGGGAGACAGCCTCATGGAACTATTCGAACACCTGGCCCTTGGGTTCTCCACGGCGCTGACACTGCAGAACGTTGGATACTGCTTTCTCGGCTGCGTGCTGGGAACGCTGATCGGCGTGCTGCCCGGCATCGGGCCACTGGCGACCATCGCCATGCTGCTGCCGGTGACCTACACGCTGCCCCCGGTGGCTGCGCTGATCATGCTGGCCGGCATTTACTACGGCGCCCAATACGGTGGTTCCACCACCGCCATCCTGGTTAACCTGCCGGGTGAGTCGTCGTCGGTGGTGACCACCATCGATGGCTACCAGATGGCCAGGCGAGGGCGAGCGGGGGTGGCGCTGGCAACCGCCGGCCTAGGCTCCTTCTTTGCCGGCTGCGTGGCTACGCTGATCCTGGCCGCGTTTGCTACGCCGCTGTCGGAACTGGCATTCAAGTTTGGGCCCGCCGAGTATTTCTCGCTGATGTGCCTGGGCCTGATCGGCGCCGTGGTGCTGGCTTCGGGCTCGCTGCCCAAGGCCGTGGCCATGATCGTGCTGGGACTGCTGCTGGGCCTGGTCGGCACGGACGTGAACTCGGGCGCCGCGCGCTTCTCCTTCGACGTACCGGAGCTGACCGACGGTGTCGACTTCGTCGCACTGGCCATGGGCATGTTCGGCTTTGCCGAGATCATCGCCAACCTGGAGCAGAAGGAAAACCGCGAAACCTTTACCGATCACGTCACCAACCTGTGGCCCTCCAAGGCGGACTTCAAGCGCATGGCGCCAGCGGTGCTGCGCGGTACCGCGCTCGGCTCCATCCTCGGGATCCTGCCCGGTGGCGGCGCGGCGCTGGCTTCCTTCGCGGCCTACTCGCTGGAGAAGAAGACTTCCAAGTACTCGCATGAATTCGGCAAGGGCGCCATCGAAGGCGTGGCAGGTCCGGAATCGGCCAACAACGCCGCGGCGCAGACCTCCTTCATCCCGCTGCTCACGCTGGGCATTCCGCCCAACGCCGTGATGGCGCTGATGGTGGGCGCGATGACCATCCACAACATCCAGCCGGGCCCGCAGGTCATGACCAGCAACCCCGCGCTGTTCTGGGGCCTGATCGCCTCGATGTGGATCGGCAACCTGATGCTGATCATCCTGAACCTGCCGCTGATCGGCATCTGGGTCAAACTGCTGCAGGTGCCCTACCGCTACCTGTACCCGGCCATCCTGGTGTTCTGCTGCATCGGCGTGTTCTCGGTCAACAACCAGACCTTCGACGTCTTCACCGCGGCTGGCTTCGGTGTGATCGGCTACCTGTTCATCAAGCTCAAGTGCGAGCCGGCGCCGCTGCTGCTGGGCTTTGTGCTGGGGCCGATGATGGAGGAGAACTTCCGCCGCGCGCTCTTGCTGTCGCGGGGGACATTCACCGTATTCCTGACCCGTCCGTTGTCGCTCGGCCTGCTGATCGCGGCCGGGCTGCTGGTCTGCATCGTTGCCCTGCCGTCGATCAAGGCCAAGCGCGAGGAAGCATTCCAGGAGGAATGACGCCGGCATGGCGACGCCGCCGCGGGCGGGCGCCTCATCGGTAACAGCGTTAGGGAAAGGGCCGGCACAAGCCTACACTGGGAGAGTGCCGGTCCGGCACGGACGGACATCGATGGGGGTATTGAATGAATTACAGTCCCAGGCAACCTGGTCAGCAAACAGCGCCGACCACACCCTGGAAGACACACTTCCAGCAACCCGGCGAAAAGCGCAGGACCTCCCAGCCCGGCCAGTTTGACCCGCAAGCGGTACAGCCCGCCGACAAGAAATAGCGTGACAAAGCCCGTGCCGCAATAGCCACGGGCTTTGTACTTTATAGCGGGGGATTTGGTTTGTCTGTGCGGCCGGGCTGGCGGCCGGCCGGATGCCTGCTAGGCCACGCTGCGCGCTTCCGCGCGGTCGTGGCCGGCCCAGGTCAGGCGCCACCCGGAGGTAGCGGTCTTGGCGACCAGGCCCGAATCCTGAAGCAGCAATAAATGGTGGCTGAGCTTGGATGCATCGGCATTGCCCAGCGCCTTGGCGAGCTGGAGATCCGTCATCATCGCCTGGCTGTCAGCGCGCAGTGCCGTCAGCACGCGGTCCGCGAAGGACATGTCACGCCTCATCTTGCACTCCCGGTGTCTCGAACGCCCCGGCGGCAGCTTGTCACCGCCACCGCCTCGGGTGAGCGTCAGGTGCTGAACGGGAGCACGCCGGCAGCGGCGGCACCCCGCGCTTCTTGCTGCAACGCAAGATGACACGGTCCAGCCTGACGTTCCGTCTCAGTCGCACTTCAGTTGCGCATTATTTGCGCTTTACTCGCGCCTTGATTTGCGCCTTGATTACTTCTTCTTGCCTGCTGCGCCATCATTGCCGACGCGCGACTGGACGGCACCGAACGGTGCTGCGGGCGCGACCGGCTTCTTGGGTTGCTTGGGCTTCTTGGTTTCGCGATTGCCGCGTAATTGACCTTTGGCCATGGTGTGTCTCCACGAGTGGGTTACTGCATTGCGTGCCAGGCGGCAGATCCAGCATACCCGCTTACTCCAGCGTTCAGGGAAATATCGCGCGCGAGGCGCCTGCGCATGACGGAAGCAGGAGAATCGCCTTCGGCCGCCGCCTGATAACCGCGTGCCATGGCCCCGCCAAGTAAATCGGACGCCACCGGGCAAACAGCGTATGCTCGTTGAAGAAAGGAGATCAACATGTCTCAAAATCATGCGATCTACAAGGGGTTCAAGGTTTCGGCCAATGTACGTCGCTCGTTCGACGAAAGCGCCAATGCCGAACTCGCACGGGCGAGCTTTCTCGCCACCGTGACCATCACGCAGGTCAGCGGCGACAGCGGCTCGCTCAGGCTGGTGCCACCTTTGCTCGAGCATGTCGCGCACACGCCGCACGATGCCATCGACCTGGCCGTGTCCTATGCCAGGACCGTCATCGACGACATGTCCACCTTCGTCAAGCGCAAGTAATCCCGCCCCCTCGATTCGCCCGGAATTGCAGTCCATCGCGCGGCCGCCCTGACCGGCCTGGCCGCAGCCACGCCCAGCAAGACTTCCCCACGAAAAAACAGGAGACGACCATGGACCGACAGATCAAGAACAAGGCGGAACTGCGCGCGATGATTCGCGCCGAGCAGCAGAAATTCGCGGAATGCAGCGGCGCCTGCTTCGGCGACGTTTGCTGGCATGCGCCGGACGCAGGCGGCTGCAATTGGAATCTGTCCACCATGGAGGGCGGCGACAGCGCGGCCTGCATCGAGAAGATCCGGCCATTCACGGCCACGCTGCAGGCGCAATACAACATTCCCGACGAGGGGAAGTAAGGCGGCCAGGCGCCTGGTGCCACGTAACTAGTGCCCCAGGCGCTCGATCCGGGCCTTGGCGTTCTCCAGGGCATCCGCCATGGCAAGCTCGCGCGAGCTGAACGCGTTGCCCTGGTTTTCAAAACGGCCGTGCGTATCCAGGGTATAGACCCAGTTCCATTGCCCGAAAGTGCGCTGCGTCAACTCCAGGTTGACGTAATGGCCCTGATAGAAAAAACTCTCCGGCATCGATCACCTCGTTCAGTTACGGCCTGCCGGGCATCGGGCACCGGCTTTCCCGTGATACGACAGGTAGCGCCGGGCCACACCAGCGCCACGAGGGGCGCTATGCGCAACGCCATGTCTATCGTACGCGCAAATCCGCGGGCGAGCGCCGATTGACGGAAAATGGTATCATTGTCAGTCTTGGCCGTTCGCCGACCCTCTTCTCGTCGGCCCAAACGTGCCGGCTGCCAGACATCATCAAAATATTAACGGCAGCCTGTCGGGCGTACACCCGATTCGTTCAGGGCGACAACCGCCCATCACCCTCCCGACCCGGCGGCATGTCCGCTCCGTAACCTGTGCGCATGTACCTGGCGCATCA
This sequence comes from Cupriavidus sp. GW822-FHT02D05, assembly GCF_058802485.1. NCBI lineage: Bacteria > Pseudomonadati > Pseudomonadota > Betaproteobacteria > Burkholderiales > Burkholderiaceae > Cupriavidus > Cupriavidus sp. GW822-FHT02D05. The sequence goes on from NZ_JBXAOE010000029.1 coordinate 45,540, forward strand.
GCCTGCGCAAGCACGGTCCACTCATCACCAGCTGCCTTTCCCGCGCAAATGCGCGAGATCTGACGTTGCTGGACAACGCAAACACGGCGACCGATCGCCAGAAGAGAGCACGCGGCGCACCATGAGATGCGCTCAACGTTGCCTCAGATCGTCCGCCCGCATAAGGGCAACACCTTGAATCAAAGCATCAATCGCACCAATAGCACCACCCGCGCCAACCGCGCCAATCCGTACACGGTGTCGGTCTACCCGATACAACAAGAGCCAGGCGTGTGGTTTGCGACCTATCTGATCGCCGAATACAAGAACGGCTCCGAATGCATCGTCGCCAACGTCTCGATGCGCCATGCCACGCATGGCACCGAAGCCCAGGCTAAACAGGCCGCCCGACGCGCGGCCGAGAGCGTCGCTGCCGATATGCGCCTGCAATAAGCCGGCCACACGAAAAGCAACCCGCATGCGTCTCAACCTACTGTGCAGCAGGTCTTGCTGCAAAAGGATCATCCTTGGCTAAAGAAGAACTAGTGGAATTTGGTGGACAAGTATCGGAAGTACTGCCGGACAACCGTTTTCGCGTCATCCTGGAAAATGGTTTCCAGGTGTGGGCCTATTCGTCCGGCCGCCTGAAGAAGAACCGCATTCGTATCCTGGCCGGCGATCGCGTCACGCTGGAAATGTCGCCCTACGACCTGACCAAGGGCCGGATCAACTACCGCCACAAGTACTGATACTGGTCGGCCGGATACGCTGCCGCGCCGTCAAGCTGTTGGCCCGCGGCCCCTCCCACCCTCTAACGAAAGGAAGAAACATGTCGATCAGCGAAGAATGGGAAGAGATGCACCTGACGCCAGGTGGCTGGGTAGGCGGAAGCTATCGCCACGTGCCGGGACCGGAAGTCACGGTGGAGCGCCCCGCGGATGAAGTGCTAACCGTGCGCAGGCATGTATGCGCAACCTATTGCGGCCCGTCGCGAGCCACGGAAGACAGGACGCCGCAGACCGAAGACATGGCACTGATCGAATCGCTGCTGGCCCGCTTCGGCAGCCCGGCATTCGGCGTCTAGCCAGGCAGTCCGGACCAGCACGATCTCCCGGGCGCTCCCCGCGCCCGTGCCAGCGCCAGGCAACGCGATGACTCAGCCAGGAAACCGCATGCGCGGCATGCTGACACCAACGCGCGAACCAACCGGGCGCAATTCGCCCTCGAAAGGCTGCGCGCCCAGGTCCAGCACGTAGTCTCCTTCGCCAGCCTTGTCATAGAGGTTGTCACGAATCGCTTGCCCGATCGCCAGCCGGCACAATGCCTCGAAGCTGTCGACCATTTCGCCCGCCAAGGCCGCCTCGTTGGCCTGAACCCCGAATGAACGCCTGCCGTCACCGACAAAACTGGTGAAGCGCACACCCGTCGGATGACTGGAGTCGAGAAAGCTGACGGCTACATGGTAGGCGATGCCCTTGCCTTGCCCCGGTAGCGTGCAGAGGAAGTTGGATGGTGTGGCAACCTTGTTCATGACGTATGCGCTCGCGGCGCCGGCGCAACTGCGCACGGCAGGTTTTGACAGGTAGACCGGCAGGGCGGGCATTGCACGGCGCGGTCCCGTTTCCTCTTGCTTCCCATTGCCTGGCGGTGGCCGGGCCACCCCTACGATACCAGTTGGCAACACCTGCATCACGGCAAGCACGGGCAACGCCGCGCTACTGGGCCAGATTCTGCCGGCGCAGCGTTACAGCGTAGCGACAGACTCCCCGGGGATCAGCCCGTTAATAATATCTTCACCGAACTTCACGGCACCCCTGCGCGCCGTGCCGATATTCTCCCAAGGGGTACTTTCCAGGCGGAACACGCGCGTGCGTTCACTGCCGGGCCGATGGCCTTCGCGGCAGATCACCACGGACGCGTTGAAGCTGCGATCCGGCTTGGTCCTCGGCCAGGATTGCGCGGGCTGGATCTTGTACACCAGCGGATAGAGGTCGAAACCCTTGTAGCAGGCGGAAGGCGTATTGTTCATGTAGTGCTCCAGGCGGCTTGATGCCGCGGCTGGCCTTGTGCCGGTTCGCTCGCAATGGCCAATGCCTAGGCCCAATGCGCCAGCACGCGGGCAAGCTAGGGAGCCATCAGGCGATCGACGACAATCACGATCGCGTTCCCTGGCTTGTCCTGCTTGCAATGGACGCCAAGGCGTGCGCGCAGATACCGGTCAAGGCTGCGTTGTAGTTGATATAAGGCGTCCTGGTCCGCGTTGCTCAATTGCTCCGCGACGTCCTGCGCCATCTCTATTTCAAGCGCCCTGGCTGGCCAGGTAAAGCTCCTGGCATCAGGGATCTGCCAGTTTGCCGTCACCACGCGTTGCCCCGCCGGCCAGATCCTGACGTCTTGCCCGGTGATCTCGTCAAGGACGGGCTTCACGAAGGCAACGAGATCTAGCATGACGATGCACCGACGAACGATCGGCGCGCCGTCGGTCCGATGGACAAGCAGGACATCCCGGGGATCTCGTCAACTGGCGACGACGCAGCGGTGGCTGGCTGCTCGGCCAAGCCATGGACAGGCGAGGACATGACAGGCGCGCCTGCGTCATCCTCGTGCAACGACGGACATTGCCGCATCTCGCTCTAGGCGTCAGAGCGAGACGACGGATTGCCCGGGAATCGCGCCGTTGATGATGTCCTCGGCGTAACGAACGACACCACGGCGCGCAGCGCCGACGTTGTCCCACGGCACTGTGTCGAGGCGGAACGTACGGGCCTGCGTTCCCTCGGGCTCGCCACCTTCGCGGCAGATCACGACGGCGGCATCGAAGGTCCGGTCCGGCCTGCGTTCCGGCCAGGTGCGCACCACGGCGTGCTTGTACACGAGAGGGTATAAGTCGAACCCTTTGTAGCTGGCAATCGGATTGACGTCCATGATGCACTCCACAGTTCCACTGAGTCCCACTCTACTCCTTCTACTCCTATTAGGAGCCGCTCCATGACCTTTATTTTGGCCGAGCGGGCGGGACTGGCGCGGGAGCAGCCGCCGGGGCAACCGACGGCATGGCTGCCGCATTGCCAATAGCCGCTGCAGCAGCAACGGGGGGCGTAGCAGCAGCGGGAGTAGCGGCGGCGCCAGGCGCGGTCCGCGCGGGCTTTGCCGCCACGGGCTCGGTCAGGGTCAGCAGCATGTCCGCATACCAGGCAGAGTTCAGCCCAAGCACTTCGTCCTCCGCCAGGTCGCGCGAGCCGACGTCGAAGCGAGCCGAGTGGATGCCGAGCAGCATCCACGGCAGGTCCAGCTTGTCGCCCCGGCCATCGCGCATGCGCGAGACTACGAGCGCGCCGCTGGTGCCGCGGTGAGTCCTGGCATCGGTCAGGAAAAACCCCTGGCCCTGGAAACGCAATCCGTACGCGGACGCGACCACGGCCTGGCGCGCAACCGGCAGATGATGGAGCGCGTCATGAAAACCCAGGGGAAACCCAACGATCAACAGGGAGTCGCCCACCTCGACGCGGTCGGAAGGCTGCGCCAGATGTTCCGGCGTGAAGGCCCGGTAAAGCAGCTTGGGCGGCAACGCCTTGCGCTCGATCTCCACCACGGCGACATCGACCGGACCACCGCCGTCCTCGCCTTCGCGCCAGACGGCAAGCCCGTCACGGTACAGCGGAATCGAAAAGCCGATCGAGTCGGCCATGTTTTCCGGCTGGCTGTGCAGTTCGATCTCGATACGGTCCGGGTGGTGCTTGCTTGGCTCGTCGAACACCACATGGCGGCTGGTCACCACGAAGAGCCGGCCATCGCGCTCGAAGAAGAATCCGCTCGCATTGGTCAGCGGCTGCTGGCCTTCGAAGGACGAGACCCGGACGGCGGCTAGAAGGATGGATTCGACCATAGGCATGATGTTTTATGCGCTTGCGCACCTCGATGATTCCCGGTCGGTAAAAAAAAAGCCCCGCTAAGCGGGGCTTCTTTCTAGGCGATTCGAATCGGCTCGATTAGATCGGCTCGATCTTGGTCGCTGCGGGGCCCTTTTGGCCAACGCCTGCGACGTAACGCACTTTCTGGCCTTCTTGCAGCGACTTGAAACCGCCGCCTTGAATTTCCGAGAAATGCGCGAACAGGTCGTTGCCGCCTGCGTCAGGGGTGATGAAGCCGAAGCCCTTGGAGTCGTTGAACCACTTGACGGTACCGGTTTCCATGCTGGATATCCTTTAAACCTTAAAAGTTCTGGATGAGCCTGATGCTCACCAGGCATGACGATCAAGGAAGGAACATGGAGCAAACGAATCGCCGCTTGGAGGGGACGATCCATAACATCTGAGTAACCGCTTGAAAGATCCTGCACCAACGTTTATACAGGGCTGGGATAGGCATGTCAACTTACTGAAGAAAAAAGTGCCTCATTGGTTGCGGGCACGGTCTTTTCCACACCTCGCGCCACGCATCGCGCGCGCCCACGTGCGCGAACAGATACAAGCTCGCGGCGGCGGTTTATAGCAGCATGAACGTGCTACAGTCACCCACCTTCCGCCGTCGGATTCCGCATGTCGCCTTGCCCAGCCTGCCTCGCCATCGACACCAACCGTGGTGGCTCGCCAGGCCATGCGTTGCTCAGGATCACCGACACGCAGCGCATCAAGGTGCCACGCCGCCCTGCAATGACCGTCAGTACCTTTGTGTGCCAGGCCTGCGGCACCGGCTGGATCTACCGCGACGGCAAGAACGTCGATGCGCAGGGCTGGCAGCTAGCGCCGCAGCAGGCGCCGGTCCCGGACCTTCAATGATCCAGGCAGGCGCCTGCATCGACGCGGCGCCGTAGCACCACACCACCAAGACGGGCCCAACAAGCCCCGCAAGCCCATTAGCTGGCAATCACCACCACTGCCGCGTCTTTCACGCGAGACAGCGCTGCACGCCCGCGCCACCTGGCCGCGGCGGCGCGCGTCACGCCTCGCGGCAACCCTTCAGGAACAGGATGATCCAGCGTATCGGACTATTTTTCACCGTCAGCCTGCTGCGTTTGCTCGCCGCCTTGCCTTATAGCGTGTGCGCCCGCGTCGGCATGGGCCTGGGCGCCCTGCTCTATCGCATTCCAAGCCGGCGCCGCAGCGTGGTGCAGACCAACCTGCGGCTTTGCTTTCCCGACCAGAGCGAAGCGCATCGACATGCCCTGGGACAGGCGCATTTCAGCCACGTGATTCGAAGCTACCTGGAACGCGGGGTGCAATGGTATGGCTGTGCCGGCAAGCTGAATGACCTGGTCGAGCTGGAGTCCGCCATCGAGCTCGGCAACACCGAGGCCGGCCCGACCATCTTCCTGGGATTCCATTTCGTGGCGATCGAGGCCGGCTGCATGTTCTACTCGATCAAGCATCCGGTGGCCTCACTCTACTCGAAGATGTCGAACCCGTTGCTGGAACAACTCGCCAAGCAGCAGCGCGGCAGGTTCGGCACGGAGATGATCCCGCGCAATGGCAGCGTGCGCCAGGCCTTGCGCGCGCTCAAGTCGGGCACGCCGCTGATGCTCGCGGCAGACATGGATTTTGGCTTGCGCGATTCGGTATTCGTGCCGTTTTTCAACGTCCCCGCTTGCACGCTCACCTCGGTGTCGCGCCTCGCCGCGCTCAGCGGCGCGCGCGTCGTGCCCTTCACGACCTCTGTCCTGCCTGGCTACCGCGGCTACAAGCTGAAGATATTCGATGCGCTGGCGGGCTACCCCTCCGGCGACGAGAAGGTCGACGCGCTGCGCATGAACGCGTTCCTGGAGCAGCAGGTCCGCGCCATGCCGGAGCAATACTACTGGGTGCATCGCCGCTTCAAGCACCGCCCCGAAGGCGAGGCGCCTGTCTACTGAAATGCCTGGAGCGGCGCGCGCGCCGCCCACTTTCCCTTCAGCCTTCGTAGCCATCCAGGCCCACGCGATAGAGCGTGGCGCCCACCGTCTCCAGCAGCGCACGCGCCGCGTCGGAAAACGGCTCGCTGGCAAGCAGCGCGGCCAGGCCGGCCACGGCATCGTCCACCGATAGCTCCACCGTGTCGTCGTTGGCGATGCGCTCGAAGGTGCTGATCACTACTGTCGGATCCATCCAGATTCTCCTGCAAAAGTCGAACTCTGCCGCCCGGGCCTGATGCCCAGGCTAGCAAGCTGCGCGCATGGTAGCACCACGGCGCGGCCTGTCAGCGCTTTGGCGGCAAGGCGCGCAGGCGGCGATTCACTTCCAGCAGCGTGTCGCAATCGTCGCCTCGGTTGGCGCTGCGCTCGCGGATATAGGCGGTGATGGCCAGCAGCGGACGCTTGCGTTCGTTGCATGTCGCTGGCGAAGGGTGAGCACAAGGCACTTCCACCTCCTTGACCAGGCTATCGCGCACGATGGTGAGCAGATCACCGCACTGCGCCACTTCGACCGCAGATGCCGCCTCCGTCTGCTCGGCAAAGGCATGGCCTGCCGGCACGCCGAGCGTCACCGCAGCGAACACGACATGACGAAGGCAAACGTGTCTCCCGGGCGCGCACTTTTCGTGTGCGGCGGATCGACTGAGAACGGCGGCGATAGCACTGCATTTTTTACAAAACGCGGCCTGCATGGGTCGGAGAAAGTGCAAGATGGCGTGTTCTTGTTCGGTAACGACAGGCCAGGGATCTGATCTGGCGGCGGCAACCGCCTGCGCGTGACAGCCACGGGCAAAGCGGCCCTGCCCTGCCCCCCATGCAGGATTCATTCCCTCAGCCGCCGTCCCCCCGCACGCCTTCGGCATTCACGCTACCGGCTTGCCGGCAGCGCCGCCAGGCCATCCAGCAGCGCCTTGTGGAACGCCATTGGATCCTGCATCTGCGGCGCGTGGCCCAGCGCCGGAAACTCCACCAGCCTGGCATTCGGCAGCGCCTTCAAGGTGCGCAGCGCCAGCACCGGATAGTTGCCGACCTTCGCGCGGACTTCCGGCGGTGCTGCATCCTTGGCGATGGCCGTAGTGTCCTTGTCGCCGATCAGCAGCAAGGTTGGCGTCTTCAGCGCGCCCAACTCGTACACGACCGGCTGCGTGAAGATCATGTCGTAGATCAGCGCGGAGTTCCAGGCCACCTGCTGCTTGCCCGGGCCGCGGTTCATGCCCGCCAGCATCTGCACCCAGGGCTCGTACTCGGGGCGCCACGTGCCCACATAGTAGGTAGCCTTTTCGTAGCTGCGGATCTTGTCAGCGTTGGTGGCGAGCTCACGGGCATACCATTGATCCACCGACAAGGATGGCACGCCCAACGCCTTCCAGTCTTCCAGGCCGATCGGGTTGACGAGCGCCAGTTGCTCCGTCTGTTGCGGGTACATCAGCGCATAGCGCATCGCCAGCATGCCGCCCGTGGAATGCCCGATCACCGTCGCCTGCTGGATCCCGATGGATTCCAGCAAGGCGTGGGTGTTGCGCGCCAGTTGCTGGAAACTGTACTGATAGTGCGCCGGCTTGCTGGATTTGCAGAAGCCGATCTGGTCCGGCGCAATGACGCGATACCCGGCCGTGCTGAGTACCTTGATCGTGTCCCCCCAGGTCGCCGCGCAGAAGTTCTTTCCATGCAGCAAGACCGCGGTGCGGCCGTTGACGCGCTCTGGCTTGATGTCCATGTAAGCCATCTGCATCGCCTCGCCTTGCGAGGTGAACGCGAACTGCTGCACCGGCGCCGGATAGTCGAAGCCTTCCAGCTCGGGGCCATATGCGGGCCCATCGTCGGCGGCAGCCAGCGCGACGGGGGCGGTGGCAACGGCTGCCAATGTGAGCAAGGCAAGCAGGAATTGGCGATGAAACGTCATGGGCGTGGTCTCGGCTAACGAAAAGGAAACGGACAACGGCCTTACGCCGCCAGCCGCGCGCGCTCCGGCGGTGCGGCAAAATCCAGCACCGGCCCCGCCGGCACCACGCCACTCGGATTGATGGAGCGGTGGCTTTCATAGTAGTGCCGCTTGATATGGTCGATATTGACCGTCGCCGCAATCCCCGGCAACTGGTAGATGTCGCGCGTGAAGCCAGACAGGTTCGGATAGTCGGCGATGCGCCGCAGGTTGCACTTGAAGTGCCCCACATAAACCGCGTCAAAGCGTACCAGCGTTGTGAACAGGCGGATGTCGGCCTCGGTAAGCCGGTCGCCCAGCAGGAAGCGGCGCGTGGCGAGCCGCGCCTCGAGCCAGTCGAGCGTATCGAACAACGGTGTCACCGCCTCTTCATATGCATCTTGCGTGGTGGCAAAGCCGGACTTGTAGACGCCATTGTTGAGCGTGTCGTATACCCGTGCGTTGACCTCGTCAATTTCCGCGCGCAGCACCGCCGGATAGTAGTCGCCCGCCTTGGCGCCAATACCATCGAAGGCGGTGTTGAACATGCGGATGATCTCTGACGACTCGTTATTGACGATGGTTGCCCGCTGCTTGTCCCACAGCACGGGCACGGTGACGCGCCCGGTGTAGTCGGGATCGGCGCCGGTGTAGACCTGGTGCAAGAGCCGCGCACCGTTGACCGTGTCCGGCACCACGCCCGCGCCCTCGGCGAACGTCCATCCCTCGCCGAGCATCAGCCAGTGCACCGTGGATACGCTGATCATCTCTTCCAGCCCCTTGAGCGTGCGCATGATCAGCGTGCGGTGCGCCCACGGGCAGGCCAGGCTCACGTACAGGTGATAGCGCCCGGCCTCGGCCTTGAAGCCACCGGTGCCGCTCTGGCCGGCGGCGCCATCGGGCGTCACCCAGTTGCGAAAGGCAGCGTCCTTGCGAACGAAGCGGCCGCCGGTGGATGCCGTGTCGTACCAGCGGTCTTGCCATTTGCCGTTGACGAGCAGTCCCATGTCGATACTCCTTTTTTGATGCGGTGAGGTAGGCGTCTTAGTCGGCGCTAACGGGTTGCGACGGCGCGTCGATGAACTGCACGATAGCTGAAATGGTCTGCCCTGGCGCTTCTTCCATCAGCCAGTGCCCCGAGCCCTTGACGATCACGCCTTGCACATGGGTGGCGACGAGACGCGCCTGGTCGATCAGGAAACTACCCGAAGCCTTCTCGCCCGCCAGCACCAGCATGGGCATCGGCAGCGGGTGCTTTGCCAGCGCCGCGAAGTCTTCGGCATCCTGCGGGAACGCACGGAAGAACTCGAATCCCGCGCGCATCCGGCCCGGCTTGGCGTAGTTGGCAGCATAAATCCGGCGATTTGCCTCCGACACCGAGTGCTTCGGGTCAGCGGCGAAATCGTTCCAGAAGTGTTCAAAGTAGGTACGCTCGCGGCCCTTCACCAGCTTCTCCGGCGTGTCGCCGTAGAAGTTGAAGTGCCACTTGTCGCGCAGCAGCCAGACCTTTTGCCAGTCGCCCACGCCGGGCAGGAACGCGTCCATCAGCGTCACGCTTTCCACTTCGTCCGGGTATTGCGCGGCGTAAGCGTAAGCCACCATCAGGCCGATATCGTGGCCAACAATGTTGATCTTGCGATAGCCGAGAGCCTGGACCATGGCGTGAATGTCCTGCGCCAGGTTCTTCTTCTCGTAGCCCGACTCGGTCATCGCCGAGTCGCCCGTGCCGCGCAGGTCCGGCGCGATCACGGTACGCTTGTCACCAAGCTTCGCCATCAGCGGCAGCCACATATGGCTGGATTCCGCGTAGCCGTGCAGTAGCACGACCGGCGTGCCACTACCGCGCCCGGATTGCAGGTAGTGCAAGGCAACGCCGTTCGCCTTGATCGTATGAGAGACGACGGCGGCGGCAGCGGCTTCGGCGCGTGGCGCAGCGAGCGCGCCGAACACCAGCAATGCGGCGCCGGCGTAGCTTGCGATGCGATGAATGAGAGCCATGACTTTTCTCCGGTGACTGTGCCATGGCTGGACGTACTCTCCTGGCCGACGGCGCTTGCAAACAAAGGGGTTTCGGGAATCGGGTGAAGCATTGCGACGAATATTGCGCCGGCACATGTGTTTTGCCGTACGATTTTCCCGATGAACTCGTTCGACGGAGTTGAACATGTTGTCAGAAGACGAACTGGCCTTGCTGGAAGCCATCCGGGACAGCGGCAGCCTCTCGCGCGCCGCGGCGCGCCTGGGCAAGGCGCCATCGACCGTCTCCCACGCCGCCCGGCAACTGGAGGGCCGCTTTGACGCCCTGCTGTTCGACCGCCGCCGCTACCGCCTGCAACTCACCCCTGCCGGCCACCTGCTGGCCGAAGAGGCCGCGCGCCTGATGCAGGACGTATCGCGCATGACCCAGCGCGTGCGGCAGGTGGCGAGCGGCTGGGAAGATCGTCTATGGATCGTCACGGATGAAGTGCTCGAGTTCGAATTGCTGATGCCGGTGATCCGCAGCTTCGATGCGCTCAAATCCGGCGTGGCGCTGCGCCTGACCCACGAAGTCCTCAGCGGCACCTGGGAAGCGCTGCGCGACGGCCGCGCCGATGTGATCGTCGGCGCGACCAATGAGCCACCCGCCATCCCCGGCCTGCGCTGGTTCGAGCTCGGCGTGGTCGAATGGGTCTTTGCCGTGGCGCCGCGCCACCCGCTTGCCAGCGTAGCCGAGCCGCTCACGCGCCAGCGCATCTCGGCGCACCGGGGCGTGGCTGTGGCCGATTCATCGCGCGGTACCGCAGGGCGGGCCTACGGCCTGGTGGGCGGGCAAGCCTCGCTGGCCGTGCCGAGCATGCGCGCGAAGATCCTGGCGCAGCGCGAGGGGCTGGGCGTCGGCTGGCTGCCGCGGCACCGCGTGGCTTCGCTGCTCAAGCGTGGGGAGCTGGTGGAAAAGCGCACGGCCGATCCGCGCGAGCCCAACACGCTGTATGTGGCGTGGCGGGGCGACCATGAGGGCCGCGCGCTCGAATGGTGGCTGGATCAGTTTCGGCAGCCACGGCTGGCGAAGCGCCTGGTGCAGGGCATGGATCTGTTTGCGTAAGCGGGCCCGAACTGGCCGCCGGCAGGATAAGCAAGATCAACAAGGTGCCGATGCTGCGGGCCGTTCCATACCGCTGCTGATGTGTGCACTCCGACAGGCAGTTGCCCGCAAGCAGCAATTTATAGAGCGTGGCCGCGCGTGGTCGAGGAATGAAATCAAAGCCCGGCCACAATGTGGCGCATGGCCGGAACGCCGTCGATTTCCATGGCGCAGCCAGTACCGGCCTGCCAGACGCTGCCAAGGCTGCCACTGCGCAACAGGTGCGGCGGCCAGTCGTCACGGATGGCTTCGGGCCCAGTGAAGCTGTCGCTGAGCAAATTCCCCGAGGCGGCCTGATTCCGTGCGCCGGCCAGGCGCTTGAACGACACCTGGATGCGACCCCGCCAGCCGGGTCGATGGTTGGCCCACAGGGCATCGACTGCCGCGGCCAGGCCCGTTCGGTCCGGCAGGCGGGTGTGGTTATGCACCAACTGCACCAGATCGGTGAGCCAGTGCGCCGGTGCGCCGAGCAGCTGCTCGGCCCATTGAGCGCTGACGCTCTGCCAGACCACCAGCGGGTAGCGGCGCCCCACCCGGTCTCGGGACGCGGCCATGACACCAATCAGGTAGCTGCCCTCGCTGGGGAACTTCAGGCCTCGCGTGCGCAGGATGAAATGACACGGCTCAGCCGCGCGCAATCGGGCTTGGCCCGCGAGGCTGGGTGGCGTCAGATGCAACCAATGCGGCGCCTGGCCAACGATGGAAAGCGCTGGCGCCCGGACCGGGACTTCGGTCTGCCCGGGGTCGAACCAGTTCCGCCACATCGCCACCTGGGCCAGGGGCGCATTGTGGCGAACAAAGTCCCCTTGCGCTGGCAGCTTGCCGAAAATCGACGGTGCCGTAATCACCCCGATCTCCCCGGACACTGGAAGCCCTGCAGCAGGGCGGTGGTCCATGGATTCGCGAGACTGCCGGTGTTGATGTCGAGCTTCGCCTTGCGGCCGTCAAAGTCATACTCGGCCACGAAGTGGCTGGCTGTCGCCGAGCCGGCCAGCTTACCCTTGGCAATCACGCGCATCAGGGCCCACGGGCCGTTGGCTGTCAACGTCGAGGTGTCGGGGCGGATGCGCGGGCTGGCGGTGATTTCGGCACCCTGCCCGCCGCGCGGGCCTGGCCAGGTCACCTTGAGCGGGATCACCGGGCCGTGCACGTAGCGCTGGCTCTGCCCATCGAAATCCATGTTCAGCTCGACGATTTCGGGATCGAGCTCTATGACCTTCAGGTCGACCTTCCAGGCCATCTTCTTTGCGCCCGGATCACGGAAGAACACCTCCCGGATCTCCTTGGCGCGCTGGAACGGCACCAGGCTCGGGCCGGCCACCGGTGGCACATCGGGCGCGGTCAACTTGTAGCGCCACGGCGAGATGGTGGTATCCACGTGTGGAGCCAGTACCTTCTGGAAGAAGTCGTCCAGCACACCGCCGGTAGCAAAGACGCGTGCAAGATCCTCCGGATCCACGTCCTGCATCGACGTCGGCGTGAACGGATACTTGCCGTCGACGGCACTGCGGCAACTTTCGCCGATCACAGCGTCCATCTGGGCAATCAGGATGTCGCCAACGCCCTTGTTGACATCCCGGGTGCCCTGCACGACCAGATCGGCCAACACCGCCTTGAAGGGCGCCGGCAGCTTGGCCGCCTCCATGCGCAATTGCGCCCCAGCCTCTGACGGGGGCGGCAGGTTCCGGGTGTTCAGCGCATTGTTGGCCACTACCAGGCTGGTGTAGTAGGCGTTAACCATGCCGGCTATCGTATCCAGCTGCGGCTTCCCGGCGGCAGCCTGCGCCCCCGGGTTGGCGGCATCGGCCTGGCCAGTCACCACTTCGCGCAGCGCGGCGAAGCGGCTGTCGACCACCTCGCGCTCCTGGCGAGCCTCGGCGCGGGCGGTCAGCGCGTTGACCTTGTCGGATTTCTTGTCCAGCGCGGACAGCGCCTTCTCCGCCAGGGACTTATCCTCGGGATCCACCGGACGGCTCAGCGTGGTTTCCTGCACCGCTGCCCGGCCCAGCCGGGCCAGCGGGGAGTCCGGCGCGGCGAAATTGCGCAGGATCTCCAGGTCAAAGGCCAGGTTGTTGCCGGTCACCGTCCGGATATCGCCCAGGAATTCCTCCCAGTGCCGCGCATACTCGCTCAGGTACAGGCGTCGAATCTCGCGCGTCAGGGGATCGTTGCCGGTCAGCTTGCCCGCGGCGCTCTCAAGCGTTTTTTTTTGAGCGCCGAGCCCCGTACCCCTTCCCATGACCCAGGTATCAACCGCCTGTGCCTTGCCGACGAATTCCGGCAGGCGCGCATTGAACAGGTCGTGGTAGCCGGCGTAGGTGAAGAGCCCAGGGATGCCCCGCTCCAGCGGCTCACCACTGGCTCGGGTGAAGACCGTGCCAGCCTGCGGCCCGACCGCGCGCACCAGCGTGAAATCCTGTGGCGCCTCCTCCATCATGGCCGCCTTGGCGCGGTCGTAGAGGCGTTCGACGGAAGTATTTCCATCCAGGAAATCCCGCGCCGAGCGGATCAGCGCCTCGTTCTTTGCGTATGGCGACAACACGGGACGACTGCCATCCAGCAGGCTGTCCAAATGCGCGAGCACAGCCACCCGACCACCGAAGGCCTCCGCCCCGTTGCCGGTTGCCCAGTCGCTTTGCAGCCAGCTGCGCAAGTTGGACGCGTTGAACTTGTCCCTGTCGTGCAGCATCAGGTAAACCCGCAGGGTGTCGTAGGTCTGCTTGGCATCGCGCTGATCGACAGCGGTGGACAGCACGGCTTCGACCCGGCGTACCAGGTATGGCACCAGCAGGTTGTCCTGCAATCTCGTATGGGTCTGGGTCGCAGCGCCCAGCACCGGCGGCACGCTGTAGAGGCCATACCGCCAGTCGACAGACGGATCGGCCAGATTCAGGCTGGCGTAGGCGGGCAGGTCGCGGGCCGCAGCCAGCACCTCGGGCATCGTATCCGGCTGCGGCTTCTTGTAGAACGCCGTCACCGTCGCGGCCAGCCCCTTGGCTTTCTCCTGCACCACGTCCAGATAGTTATGGTTGTGGCCGAAGCTGTTATAGAGCGCACCGGCAAGCCAAAGGAAGATCACCAGTGCCAGCGCGTGGCCGAGCAGCCGCAGCAGGCGGAAGCGGAATTCCCAGCGCAGGTTCGGCTTCACCAAGTGCGCCTCGGGCACAATGATGCGATTGAAAACATCCTGCAGGAAGTAGCTGCGGTTGCCGGTGGCCTTCGCGCCGGCGTCCTCCGCTGCTTGCGCGCCTGGCTTCGTCGTGCGAAGTACCTGCCGGATCAGTGTGCTGGCATCAGCGACAACCGACTGCGCGGTCTGCGTTGCACTGGTGAAGTACACACCGCGCAGCATGGAGTTTCGCTCGGTATCGTCGTAGCGGGAATCCAGAAAGATCTGTTCCAGCATCGCGACGAGCGGTTCTGTCAGGCTCTCGAGTTCGTCCTCCAAGGCGTAGAGCGCCTTGCGCCGGCTCAGGTCAAACTCCTCATACAGTCGACCGTCCAGCCCTGCCTCCAGCCGCATCACCAGCGACCGCATCTCCTCGCGGCACTGCGCAGCGGCATTCACTGCCGGCTGTCCCCGCCGCCGCCTGCCCGCGACCGGCAAGGTGAAGCCCCAAGGCTGGGCCCGCCCTTCGCTGGTCAGGTACTGGAAGTACTCGGTAAAGCCGGCAAGCTGATCGAGCTTGGTCACCAGCACATAGATGGGGAACTGGATGCCCAGTTCCTCACGCAGTTCGGCCAGGCGCGCCCGAATCCTGGCCGCTTCGGCAACCCGCTCCTCGGCGGAATGCCGCAGCAGGTCCGCCACGCTGATCGTCACCAGCGCACCATTGATCGGGGCGCGGGCACGGTGTTTTCGCAGCAGGCCAAGAAAGCCCTTCCATTCGGCCAGCTCGATCGCCGAACCCGATTCCTGCGCCGTATAGCGGCCTGCCGTGTCGATCAGGACCGCCTCGTTGGTGAACCACCAATTCGTCTGCTCTGTGCCCTGCCGTGCGCGAGCCGCCGCGCTCATTTGCTCGGCAATCGGGAATTGCAGCCCGGCGTTCAACAAGGCTGTCGTCTTGCCAGCCCCTGGCACGCCGACCATCATGTACCAGGGCAGTTCGTAGAGGTAGCGCCGTCCCTCGAACAATCGGCCGATCCGGCTGCCGGTGCGCATGCCCTTGAGCTGGCGCAGCGCAGTCTGGATGGCGGTGTTGAGCGCGGCAACTTCATCCTTGGCGACCACCTCCTGGCGCTTCCCGCCAAAGTTCAGCAGGCTCGCGACGAAGGTCTCATCCGTACGTGCACGCTGCCAAAGCAGGTACAGCAGGTACGCAACGAACGCGAGGACAATGGCCGAGATCAGCAGGATACGAACCGAACTCGGCGCCAGCGGATGGCTGGCCCCGACGGCAAGTAACGGCCCCGCGTGCCAGATCAGCAGGCACAGCGCGGCGACCCCGATCGTGGACACCGGCCAGCCAAGCAGCCAGAAAAGCGCCAGCGCCAGCAACAGCACGATGGCCGTGGCGCGCGCGCCGAGGCCTGCCAGCGGATGCATGCCATTGAATCCAAGCAGCGGTCCGATAAACCAGATGGCTGCCGCCACCAGAAGCACGGCGACAAGTGCTAGCGTCTGCCGGGAGACGAGCGCGCCCCCAATACGTTTCAGAAATTCCATGCCTTGACCCCGGTCACTGCGTAACGACGATCTCAACCCGGCGATTCTTCGCTCGGGCTGCCGGCGTCTTGTTGTCGATAAGTGGCTCGGTATCGCCCTTGCCAATGGCTTCGAGGCGCCCCTTGGCCACGCCCTTGCTGGCCAGGTACTCCGTCACGGTCGCGGCACGCTCCTCGGACAACGCCTGATTCGAGGGGAACCTGGCCGTCTTGATGGGAGCGTTGTCGCTGTGGCCGATGACGGTCACCTTGCCGGAGACCTTGTTGATCTCCCCTGCGACCTTGTCCAGCAGCGGCAAGATCTTGCCGCTTACCTCGGCCCGCCCGCCGCCGAACATGTCGTCGCCGCGGAAGGTCACAGCACTACGCGTCGCATCCTCCTGCACGCTGACGACCCCACGCGCAATCTCGTCCTTGAGCAACTCTGCCAGGCGCAGCGCCTTGGGCGGCTCCGGCGGTGTGATCTTCCCAATGGCAAGGATCTGCTGCTCGAGATCATGTGTGCGGAACAGCAGCTGGTATTTGTACCAGGTAAACAGGCCAAAGACCGCAAGGGCCAGGACCGAAACCGTGACCCAAACCGGTACCGTGCGCAACAGGCTCAGCCGGCCGGCATCCGCGCCGCGCCAATGCGGCGAAAGGTCGCGCGGCACGCTCGCGCGCGCGCCACTGATCAGGTGCAGGAGCTTTTGCCTGATCGTATCGAGATGACGATGACCATCAGTGTGGCCGGCATAGCGGCCTTGGAACCCGAGTGACAGCACGTGATAAATCACCTCGATCACGTCCAGATGCTCCGTCGGGGAGTCCACCAGGCGGCCCAACACCTGGAACACCTTTTCGCCACCGCCGTTCTCGCCGTGCAACTGGATCAGCAGACTGTTGTCAGCCCACGCATGCTGGCCCCACGGCATGCCATTGGCCGCTTCGTCCAGCGCCGTGCACAAGCTGTAGCGCGCCGCGAGGATGTGCTCTCGCCGGATATTGGCGCGCTCGCAGATCGCCTGGAAATCCTGTGCTTCCCGCACCAGAAGCGATTTCAGGGTCACCATCTGGTCTTGCCGCAGCGATGCCGGCAGGTCCGCCAACGCGCGCAGCAGCGGCCTCGCCGCAGCCAGCAGCGGGTTGGCTGCGCGCAAGATGTCTTCGACCCGTTGCTCGACCGGCTTATGGAAAGTGCGCGGCGCTGGCTCCTGCTGCGCGGCATGCGGTTCCGCTTGATTCGTCCCCGATGGCGCTTGCCCGGCCAGATCACCGACCGGACTATCTGCGGAGAACGTCGGCTGGTTCTTCATTGTCGCACCCCCCACAACTCCATGCGCAGCCCAGGGAAATTCCCAGCCACATGCATCGCCAGGCCACCATAGCGCTCAATCTGCTCCCACAGCGGATGTTGCTGCGAGAGCTCGAAATAGATGTGGCCGGCATTGAACGGAATCTGCCGTGGCGGCACGGGCAGCACTTGCAACGGCAGGCCGGGCAAGTGAGAGTGAATCAGGCCCGCGAGGCGATCGGAAGGGCCGACCTTCGTCTGCGCCGGAAACTGCTGTTGCAGCACGTCCGCCGGAACCTGAGCGGTCACGGCGAGCACGAAGGTGCCAAAGCGTTTGAAGTCGTTCGGGTCAATCACGGCCAGCCGGATCCCGTTTGGCCGCGGCGCAAGGTCAATGCGCTGGGCCGCCCGCTCCAGGACCACATTGAGCAGGAAGCGCAGATCTTCGATCAATGGCTTCAAGCAAAGGTGGGGGGCATCATGACGGTAGGCATCGAGCCGCAAAGGCCGCCGCGTATCGGTACGCACGAAAGTCGACAACTCTCCCGATAGCGCCGCCAGGTGTACATAGAGAAGCTCCGGCGATGCCGCTTTCGCGGCAAGCAGATGGGTCAGTATCGGCTCGTACCGGTTCAGAAGCTGGAGGATCAGATATTCGGATATCTCCGCTGCATCGCCGCCGCGCATGGTGGCTGCGGACAAGCGCTGCGCCAGGGAATCGGCCCGCAAGTGCAGCAGGCCGTGGATCTCGGTAAGCCAGGTATTCAGTAGCGTGCTGGCCGTATAGACGTTGACCGGTGGAATCAAGCCGGCATCCAGCCGGGCACTGCCGTCTGCCCGGATCTCGGTCACCCTGGCCAGTGGCAGTCCAAGCCAGGACTCTGAAAGTTCCTTCCCGGGGAGCAACCGCAGACGCAGGTTCGCCAGTTGCACCAGCTTCGGCCCCTGCGCAATGGAGTTTGCGTCCAGCAGTTCTTTCTCGAAGGCTCGATACCGTGCCAGGGAATCCGCACCATCCTCGAAATTCGTCTCTTCGGCGTTTGGCGTCCGAATCGGTACCGCCAGATAGATGATCTGATCCAGGTGTTCATGCTGCAGCGCCAGTGGCGCCGGCAACGCTGCATGCCCAGGCGCCTCGAACGGTGTTCCGTCCTGGAAGATGCCGGCAACCCCTGAAACCACCAGCTTACCCAGCGCCAGCGCCTCGGTATCAATGGCGAATTGATGGAACCCCCAGAAGAACGGGCTAAGGGCAGCACTGCGCTTGTGTGCGTAGTGCTCCAGATAGCGCTCCTGCTGCTGGAAGAGTTGTGGGCGCAGGAAAAGTCCTTCGCTCCAGATGACCTTGTTATACCAGCTCATGAATTCAATCAGGTTTGGAAATGGTGATGGTCTGCTGGTCCAACGAGACTTGCAGTTTGACCTTGCGCGCGGGAATTGCCGTGCGATACCACGCCGCTTCCGGCGCCGGTGGCAATTTGTGGACCGCTCTCCAGGTAGCTTTGCCAAGCTCCCTGTAGCCAACCAGAATGCCGAGGGCCTGCGTATCCGGGTTGAGCTTGCGCTCGATGTCCCGTGACTCGCCGGGACGGAGGATGAACTCGTCCCGCGCCAGCAGATCCTGCGTCAGAAGCGCTTTGTCTGCCGTCTCCAGCGAGAAGTAGTCAGCATTCTCAAAGGCGCCGTCGGTCTTGAGTTCATAGACGCGAACCAGGACCGGAGACGGCCTGCCCTTGTCATCGGGATTGACGGTGTCTTTGGCGGTCACCGCCAGATCCAGCTTCATCTGCTCGCGCTGGGCGGGCGTGGTAGAGCAGGCAGCAAGCGACAGCAGCACAACGCCGGCTGCCGACTGCCAGCGAACCCATCCGGCGCCCGCCGGGGCCATGCGCCATGGCTTCATGAATGCCTTCATGCCCGCGCCTCATGACTGCCGATCAGCGCGCAGCCGCATTCGGTCAGGTCGCCCGCGCAGGCGCCGGGTATGCCGCCCACCTTGAAACGCCCGGCCACCTGCACAATCCGGTTGATGCCGTGCGGGCGCCCGTCGGGGTAGCTCTGCGGACATCGCACCAGATCGCCCAGGCGGGCAATCGCTTTGCCTTTGATCTTGCTGGTCGGCGAACCACTGATCACCACGCCGCCATGGGTGGTGATGTCGCCTACTGTAATGATGTCTGCGGACATGAAAGACTCCTGTCTGTCTGGTTTCTACACGGCAGCCTGGGCTACCGTCCCTGCATCCCGTTTCTCATCCTGCTCGTTTGCCGAACCACGGCCAGTACGCGCTGCCCTCGCCGCGCGCGCGGTCCCATGTCTTCACCGGCGGCTGCAGCTGCCAGCCCGGCGGCGGTGCAATCAGCACCGCCCATGCATCGTCCGGGTTGGCCAGACTGGTCACCACCGCGCTCTTGCCGCTCTGGTTGGCATAGGCCGCCGCAAACGCCGCGTTGACGGCGAAGCTGGCCGCGCCGGCTGGCCCCACCATCTGCTCCGATACGCTGTGCACCGCATCGGCCTGGTCCAGATCCGGCCACTGACGATGCAGCGCCTCGCGCAAGGCCCGGGTCTGCGCCACGATCTGCGGCGACTTGGGATGCACGTCGTGATAGACCCGCTGCACGGGGCTGGCCTGCGGCGCCTGCGCGGCCGCTGCCTTGAGCAGGTCATTCCATGCCCCGCCGGGATTGGCCGCGTTGGCGTGGATGCCGCCCTCGCGCTGCTGCGGCGCATAGATGGCCGCCAGCGGCGCGTAGCCCCAGTCCGCACTGGGATGCCCAAGGATCAGGAAGGCCGAGTTCTCGTTGGTCTGCGCCCCCAGCGGATAGTTGGGGGCATCCATGTTCCAGACCCATACCAGGCGCTTCGGATTGGCTTGCAGGTAGGCCAGCGCTTCGCGGAGCGTATAGAAACCCACGGTTTCCGTGCCGGCTGCCACCGTCACCGTGGGCAGCTTGCCGGTCGGATTGAGCAGCACGCTCTTGCACGAGGCGGCTAGGGCCACCCTGTCGAACACC
Organism: Cupriavidus sp. GW822-FHT02D05; assembly: GCF_058802485.1. Taxonomy (NCBI): domain Bacteria; kingdom Pseudomonadati; phylum Pseudomonadota; class Betaproteobacteria; order Burkholderiales; family Burkholderiaceae; genus Cupriavidus; species Cupriavidus sp. GW822-FHT02D05. The sequence goes on from NZ_JBXAOE010000029.1 coordinate 65,406, forward strand.
AGCCGGCGCACTGCATTGATGGTCAGGGTCCGCTCGCCGATGACCATCGCCTGAGTCGCAGGCGCGCCGCGCTCGGGGTCCCCCTTCCAGTTCGTGTGCATGGTGACCCAATAGTCGCGCATGCGTTCCTCGGCGTGTGCCGCATCGTAGGCAATCACGCTCGGCGCTGGGATGCCCATGTCTTCCTGCTCCTTCAGGAACCCACGTTCATGCCCATTTGGCGTTTCGTTGAGATAGGTCGGCGTGCCGATCCAGCGTTGCGCGATACCGGCGAAGACGCGCGTGTCCATATAGTCCGGCCGGTCGGTGCCCAGGCGCACCGAATAAAAATAATATGGGTCGATCGCGTAGGTATCGAGCGTACGAAGTGGGTTATCGAGCAAATCGCCCAAGCCATCCCTGTAGCGAATCTGAAGATTCGGGATATCCTCGACGCGCCTGCCCGGGCTGATCCCGGTGACCAGCCGGCCCACGGCGTCCCCAAGCTTGAAGCGCTTCGCTTCCGTGTCGTTCGCATTGGGCTGCGCCAGCCCCTGCGCCCACAGCAGGTTCCATTGGGTCGGGTAGTCCCGCCACATCAGCGGGTTCAGCCATTGCACCCCCAGCACCAGCGCGGCCGGCGCGGTGGAGGGATCGGTATTGGCGGTAGCCGCTGATGGGCGCGGCCATGCCACGGGCTTGCGGGAATAGTTGACGCCGGACGACTTGCAAGCGGCCAGCAAGAAACAGACACTTGTCGCAATGCACACGCGCACGGCAAGATGGCTCTTGCCTGATGCCTGCCTGCCCCGATGCACGAAGGTGCGGATATCCCTTTGCCTCATCGTCACCCTGCTCGCTTGCCAAACCACGGCCAGTACGCACGGCCCTCGCCACGCGCGCGGTCCCATGTCTTCACCGGCGGCTGCCAGCCCGGCGGCGGCGCAATCAGCACCGCCCATGCATCGTCCGGGTTGGCCAGACTCGTCACCACCGCGCTCTTGCCGCTCTGGTTGGCGTAGGCCGCCGCAAACGCCGCGTTGACGGCGAAGCTGGCCGCGCCGGCTGGCCCCACCATCTGCTCCGATACGCTGTGCACCGCATCGGCCTGGTCCAGATCCGGCCACTGACGATGCAGCGCCTCGCGCAAGGCCCGGGTCTGCGCCACGATCTGCGGCGACTTGGGATGCACGTCGTGATAGACCCGCTGCACGGGGCTGGCCTGCGGCGCCTGCGCGGCCGCTGCCTTGAGCAGGTCATTCCATGCCCCGCCGGGATTGGCCGCGTTGGCGTGGATACCGCCCTCGCGCTGCTGCGGCGCGTAGATGGCCGCCAGCGGCGCATAGCCCCAGTCCGCACTGGGATGCCCCAGGATCAGGAAGGCCGAGTTCTCGTTGGTCTGCGCCCCCAGCGGATAGTTGGGGGCATCCATGTTCCAGACCCATACCAGGCGCTTCGGATTGGCTTGCAGGTAGGCCAGCGCTTCCCGGAGCGTATAGAAGCCCACGGTTTCCGTGCCGGCTGCCACCGTCACCGTGGGCAGCTTGCCGTTCGGATTGAGCAGCACGCTCTTGCACGAGGCCGCAAAGGCCACACGATCGAACACCAGTCGGCGCACTGCGTTGATGGTCAGGGTCCGCTCGCCGATGATCATCTCCTCGGACGCCGGTACTCCGCGCATTGGCTTGCCATCCAGGCCTATATGCATGGTGACCCAGTAGTCACGCATGCGTTCCTCGGCGTGTGCCGCATCGTAGGCGATCACACTTGGCGCCGGCACGCCGGCCGCTTTCTGTTTGCCCAACACCCTCTGTTCACTCGAAGTTGGTGTCTCACTGAGATAGGTCGGCGTACCGATCCAGCGTTGCGCGATGCCGGCAAAGACGCGCGTGTCCATGTAGTCCGGCCTGTCAGTGCCCTGGCGCACCGAATAAAAATAGGTTGGGTCGATCGCGTAGGTATCGAGCGTACGAAGTGGGTTATCGAGCAAATCGCCCAGGCTCTCCCCATAGCTGATCCGAAGATTCGGGACATCTTCAACGCGCCTGCCCGGGCTGATCCCGGTGACCAGCCGGCCCACGGCGTCCCCAAGCTTGAAGCGCCTGGCCTCCGTGTCGTCAGCATTGGGCTGCGCCAGCCCCTGCACCCAGAGCAGGTTCCATTGGGTCGGGTAGCTGCGACGCATCAGCGGGTTCAGCCATTGCACCCCCAGCACCAGCGCAGCCGGCGCGGTGGCGGGATCGGTATTGGCGGCAGCCGCTGATGGGCGCGGCCATGCGACGGGCTTGCGGGAATAGTTGACGCCGGACGACTTGCAAGCGGCCAGCAAGAAACAGACACTTGTCGCAATGCACACGCGCGCGACAAGGTGGCGTCTGCCCCGATGCACGAAGGTGCGGATATCCCTTTGCCTCATCGTCACCCTGCTCGCTTGCCAAACCACGGCCAGTACGCACGGCCCTCGCCACGCGCGCGGTCCCATGTCTTCACCGGCGGCTGCCAGCCCGGCGGCGGCGCAATCAGCACCGCCCACGCATCGTCCGGGTTGGCCAGACTGGTCACCACCGCGCTCTTGCCGCTCTGGTTGGCATAGGCCGCCGCAAACGCCGCGTTGACGGCGAAGCTGGCCGCGCCGGCTGGCCCCACCATCTGCTCCGATACGCTGTGCACCGCATCGGCCTGGTCCAGATCCGGCCACTGACGATGCAGCGCCTCGCGCAAGGCCCGGGTCTGCGCCACGATCTGCGGCGACTTGGGATGCACGTCGTGATAGACCCGCTGCACCGGGCTGGCCTGCGACGCCTGCGCGGCCGCTGCCTTGAGCAGGTCATTCCATGCCCCGCCGGGATTGGCCGCGTTGGCGTGGATGCCGCCCTCGCGCTGCTGCGGCGCATAGATGGCCGCCAGCGGCGCGTAGCCCCAGTCCGCACTGGGATGCCCCAGGATCAGGAAGGCCGAGTTCTCGTTGGTCTGCGCGCCCAGCGGATAGTTGGGTGCATCCATGTTCCAGACCCATACCAAGCGCTTCGGATTGGCTTGCAGGTAGACCAGCGCTTCCCGCAGCGTATAGAAGCCCACGGTTTCCGTGCCGGCTGCCACCGTCACCGTGGGCAGCTTGCCGGTCGGATTGAGCAGCACGCTCTCGCATGAGGCAGCTTGGGCCACCCTGTCGAACACCAGCCGGCGCACTGCGTTGATGGTCAGGGTGCGCTCGCCGATGATCATATCTACGGATGTGGAAACGCCACGCTCCGGCTTACCCCCCAAGCCCGTGTGCATGGTGACCCAGTAATCGCGCATGCGTTCCTCAGCGTGCGCCGCATCGTAGGCGATCACACTTGGCGCTGGCACGCCCGCGCGGCTCTGCATCCGCAATATCTCGCGTTCGGTCGAATTCGGCGTTTCATTGAGATAGGTCGGCGTGCCGATCCAGCGTTGCGCGATGCCGGCAAAGACGCGCGTGTCCATGTAGTCCGGCCGGTCAGTCCCCTGGCGCACCGAATAAAAGTAGTTTGGGTCGATCGCGTAGGTATCGAGCGTACGAAGTGGGTTATCAAGCAAATCGCGCAGGCCCTCTCCATAGTTGATTTGAAGATTCGGGATGTCCTCGACGCGCCTGCCCGCGCTAATCCCGTTCATCAGCCGGCCCACGGCGTCCCCAAGCTTGAAGCGCTTGGCCTCCGTGTCGTTCGCATTGGGCTGCGCCAGCCCCTGCGCCCACAGCAGGTTCCATTGGGTCGGGTAGCTGCGACGCATCAGCGGGTTCAGCCATTGCACTCCCAGCACCAGCGCGGCCGGCGCGGTGGCGGGATCGGTATTGGCGGCAGCGGCTGACGGGCGCGGCCATGCCACGGGCTTGCGGGAATAGTTGGACATGTGGGATCCGGACTGACAGGCAGATAGAACTAGACAGAGGCACGTCACGACCCTGGCGGCAAGGCGCATTCGGAGACGGCGCGAATTGGGCAGCAGGCACATCATCGGCACCTAGGCGACGCGGGGGCCATTGCCGCCCGCGTCATTGTTGGCCTGCAGTGGCCAGGTGTTGCGTTCGCCATTGATCCGCAATGTCTCAAGGCAATTTCGCTCCCCTTCTTCGACTAGCTGGCTGTTGTACTTGCCCAATTCCCCCAGGCCCCTGCCACCTACCTTCGCAGACAGGTAGTACTCATGTTCGTTATCCACTTTCTGGTCACTCCCGATGTCGTCCTTCTTTGGCATGCACCAGCGCCAATCGGCCATACGCCGTAACTGATTCAGTTCCGCCGCGTTGAAGTAGCACACCCCCACATCCACGTCATAGGCCAGCACATGTTCGCTATGCACCGGGTTGGTCAGGATGGTCGAGTGGTTGGTGGCCTGCTGGTCCACGCCTTTGGCCAACAGGCCCATGCGGGTCTCTTGTGCATAGTCCCCAAACCTGGTGTTCCGGATTTCGCCGTTTTGCTTGGCGTTGAGCTTCTTCACATCTTCCTCGCTGTAGGGCGAGTCCGACTGCAGGCTGCCATCCTCGGCGTAGATATGCCGCCGCGCCTTCTGCCGGATGGCCGCGTTCTGCTCGTAGCGCATCCCGGCTTCGCTGGCGGCATCGCCATGTCCGCTGGCACGCTGCCCGGCATAAGGGTCATCGCTGCCCGCCGCACGGGCGGCATTCAAGGCGTCGGCAGCAGACTCCTTGTAGCGGTTGAATGGCCCTCTCACGCGCGGGTCGTCCGCGCCGGTGGCCGTCTTGAGCCCGCTCGGGGTTTCGCCTTCCCGTTTCTGTCCGTTCCCCCGCGCCAGGTAGAGCGCGCGGGGTTCGATGCCACCACTGGGTACCGCGGGCGCGTTGACCTCCACCGACCACTGCTTCTCCGGGTCTGCGTTGGCATACGCCACTTTGCCTCCCGCGGCAGTGATGCCCTTGAGCACAAGATGCGTGAGTCCGCCAACCACAGTCACCGCGGCCTTGCCCAGTACGCTGCGGCGCGGGTCCTCCCAGATCTCCTGGATCTGGATGCCCAGCAGGTCGGCTTGGGGCTCCCAGAACTGGTTTTGCTCCAGCCGGGCCCCGATCGTATGTTTCCAGTAGTTGTAACCGAATCCGGAGCAGGCCCCCACCTTGAACGGCTCTCCGCCCGGCAGGATCGCCTGCGCCCAGACCCGCTGGTACAGCACGCCCTCGGCCTTGGTGGCCTTCACTTCATCCGCGCTCAGGCCCAGCCAGCCCACGCCCTGCACCGTCGACACCGAGATCACCCGGTCGTGTGGATTGCAGTAGAGAAAGACCCGCTTGCGCGTGGCGCGTGCAGTGCGGTCCTTGTCCGCCTTGCATGCCGCGTCGCCGTTGCGCGGGGCGCCGTTCATGACCTCGCGGTTGACTTCCTTGTCATCGGCATGCCTACCCGGCCCATTGCGCACCATGTCGAAAAAGGCCGCCAGGCTCTGGACGCGCGCTTCGTGCTTGACCCGTCCGCGCATGGTCGTCAGGTCGTACTGGGAGAAATTGTCGATCCTGATCTTCTGCAGGCTGTAGGGCGCGTTCGCCAGCACGTAGGTATCCGCCACGCCCAGCCCCCCGAGATCCGGGTGATTAGCGCCGAAAAATGCCGAGCCGATGCCGATCATATTGCCCTGGCTGTGGCAGACCACCGTGACCGGGCAGTCCTTGCCGTCGTACCGGGCGCGGTGCAGCTCGCGCACGCGCGCCACCAGCTTGGCCAGGCGCCAGGCGGCAAAGGCCTGGTAGTGGCGAGGCGGACAGTCATAGATCAGCCGGTCGCCGGGGTTCATATCCTGCAACGCCACGCCGAGAAACAGCCCGGTATCGGCACCGCCGCCAAACATGTCCGGCAGTGCCGAGCAGCCGTTGGCGAACGGGCCGCCACCCCAGGCGTCTGCCTCATCGAGCAGGGTGTTTCCGCCGAAAGTCGCCAGCTCCTCCTTGCTCGCCTTGTAACCCCAGCGGAAGCGGATCACCGGGCTGTAGCCGGGTGCCTGCACAAAGCTGTCGGCACTCAGATCGTCGGGAATGAAGCCGTCGTCGCTCAGTTCCCCCTGATAGGTGGCCGGCTGCAATTGCCCGCTGCCCCTGAGGCGAAACACCTGATCGGTGTTGCGCTGCAGCCGGGTGTTGAGGCCGGCGCACAGCCCGGCCTCGCTGTCGTCAAACCATTCGCCCATGGAGTTGACGCCATGCACGTAGATCACCACGCCGGGCAGGCGCGCGGGATAGTCCACATCCTGCCGCGGGCTTCCGGGCAGGGTCAGTGATTCGGCACTGTAGTCGGCTTGTTGGATCATGTGTGGCTCACGATGCAATGGAAATGGTCATGGCGGCGACGGACGGAAACTGGCGGTGCGTCATGGCAGGGCTGAACGTGGAAACTTCTCGCGGTCGACATCGCGCAACCAGCCCTCGGAGACGTCCCGATCCGCGCCAGCTGAGAATCTATGCACGTTCAGTCCCCTCGCCGTTCGCCCCTGCCTGCGGCATTTGCACGGCAACCGGTCCGCCATCGCCGGACGGCTCTTTACCGAACGTTATCGAGAGCGCTTCCGCCGCGTCGGATGCGTAGAGATCCGTTTCGCCTTTGGCATTACTGACTCCCGTCACCACGCTGCCGTCTGCCTTCACGATCCGGTAAGGCATGTTCGCCACCGGCTGGTTGTCAAGCGGGCGCACCAGTCGGAACAAGCGGCCCGTATCGGCGGCTTCGAATCGCGGCAAGGCACCATGGATGCTCTGCGCGCCCGGCACGTCGAAGTCTCCGGTGTTAAGGTGCACGCGCGTCGGCCCGAAGACATCGACGCAGCCATCGGCGATACGGATACCCGCATTGCCGCTCATGAAGGTGATGCTGGCCTTGGCGTTGAGCAGAATCGCGCCATGGGTGGCCGTCATCGTGATGTCGTTCAACGCATTGGTCATGACGCTGCCGCCCTGCGCTTGCGTCATGACATTGCCCTTGTGGGCAAGGGTGCGGATGTCACCGCTGTGCGCAAAGCTGCTGATCCCCTGACCCGCGTTGACGATGAACCGCTGCCCCGCCGTCAGGTGCTGGTTGAGCCTGGAGACGGTGTCGATATGCTTGCCGGCATAGGTAGTCAGCACCTTGGGCGTGGCGAACGCCATACCCGCCGGCGCATAGGCTCCGATCAGGGGCTGACCTCCCTCGCCTGGCGCATCCTGATGATTGTTGGCGCCAGCGTGCCATTCCTTGACGGCCTGCGTGAGCCTGGCCTGCGGCTCGGTGTCGGCGGCCAGCCCTTCATGCGCATGGCCATAGTCGCCCAACGACCTGGCCGCCTCCAGCGCCGCTTCCATGCAGCGGATGAACTCGTCGCGCGACAGGTGCCCACCCACTGCGGCGGCCTGCCCTTCCGCGGTAAAGAACAAGCCCTTCCCGCCGCGTACGGCACCGTGGCCGTCGGTGCGCAGATCAAAGCCTTCGCCGCGCTTGTCCTTGCGCCCGGCATTGTCGGGCACCCCGGTCAGATAGCCCAGATTCAGCTGCGAGGCCTGGTGATCGGAGGACAGTTGCGCCTGTATCTGGTCCTGCGTGTCGTCCATCAACAGGTGATTGTGGCGCCCGCCAAACAACTCCTTGCTTCGAATCCCCGACAGCGCATGCTGCCCCGGCAGCGCCCACGGCGGCATATTGAGCTGGTTCGGTGCCCGCCCGACGATCAGCGGGCAATCCGGATCGCCATTGAGGAAGGCAACAATGACCTCCTGGCCGATACGCGGAATATGCATGGCGCCAAACTGCTCGCCGGACCAGCCGTTGACGACACGAATCCACGGTGAAGAGTTCTCGTCGTGCTTCCCATAGCGGTCCCATTCAAACTGGATGTTCACGCTCCCGTGCTCATCGCACCAGATTTCCTGGTTCTTCGGCCCGGTCACGACCGCGCGCTGCAGGCCGGCGACGCGCGGCTTGCCGACCGTACGCGGCGGCCGGAAGACTTCGTCGGTGGGATGGCCTTCAAAAGCCACGCGGCAGGCAAACCGCTGCCGGCTGCCGGACTCGCCGCCGACGTCCTCCAGGTCGAACGTCGTGCTGGTCACGAGGAACTCCCGGTTCAACGCGGGATTGCCGTGATTGCTCACCGTGTAGGTGCAGCCCGGCGCCACGCCACGCAAGGCACCGACACCGCGCACGCGCCGGCCCCGGGCACGGCGCTCTTCCATGCGAATCCTCGCCCGCATGTCGCCTACCGCCGGCTCGACATAGTCGCCCGGGTACTCGTAGCGCTCAAAGTCGGCGAAGCCGGTTTCGCGTGGCTGGCTGTTGTCGGTGGTCAGGTTCGCCCGCGGCTTGCGGAAGTCATAGTCATTCAGCGTGACCTTGCCCGTGCGCAAGCGGTTGACCGGATCGAGGCGCACCAGATGTTCCTGATCCACCTTGAATCCATGCGGATAGATGGGCAGCGTGTGATAGGCCTCACTGGGGAAACTGCGATACGCTCCCGTTTCGGAGGCCAGGATCAGCCGATGGTGCCCACCGTCATGCTCAAAGAAGTACGTGATGCCATATTCTTCGGTCAGGCGCTGGATGAAATGGGCATCGGTTTCCCCGCTTTGCACTTCCCAGACCAGCTTGGGGTAGATCGATACGTCAAGACGCTTCTCCACCGAGAACGGATAGTCCGCCAGGACCTCATCCAGGATCTCGATGACGGTCTTCTTCTGGAAGGGCTTGAAATCCGAAGTCTGTGTGGCGAGCCACAGCCAGGGTCGCAGCGTGAACCGGTACAGGCGATTCTCCGCAGCGCCGCCAACCTGTTCGATCTCCGAGATGACACCCGTGATCTCCCGCTGCCCGGCACCAACACCGCCCAGCAGGCCCGTGCCCATGCCATCGAGCTCGATCGTCACCGTCATCTCGCGCCCGATCATTTCATCGGGGTCCGCCTCGGCGAGGAACTGCTCGGCCGCTGGCGAGACCGCGCGCAGATCGACCTTGTAGGTAAACAGTTCGCTCAAGCCTTCATGGCCGGAGAGCCGCACAAATTCCAGCTGCGGCTGCCCGAGCAGATCGGGGATGGCTGCACTGGAGACGCTGACTGTCCGGCGCCGTCTTCCCATGAGGTTCTCCACGTCATTTCGCATGCTCATGAGGTCATCTCTCAGGCCAGTGGCCAGAAGTAAAGCGTTGAGCGGAACTCGTAGCTGCCATCCGCATCGGCCATGTCGGCGTAGCCCATGTCCTCGTAGCCGAGCTTGTTGTCGCGCCACGCCATGCGCCGCGTCGAAGCTGCCAGCACACGATGCAGGTCATGCGATTCGAACGCCGAGGCCAGCCAGGCATTTCGCAGCAAGTCAATGTGCCCGCCGTCGTAGCCGGGCGTCTCGTCAAAGGCGATGATCCCCTGCTCGGTCCATGTCATCAGACCCCGCAGGTTCGTGACATCGAGCCGACGAGGGGCGCCCAGGTAAGCCGGACCGCTCAGCCGCTCGGCCAGGCGTGCCCGGCTGGTCTCGATCTTCATGCCCTTGTACCGGCCGAGCAGAATCGGATCGTTGCCGTCCACATGGACGCCGCACGCCATTAACGCAAGGCTCATTCGGATCGCGCAGGCGTTCTCACAGGCCGGATCGTCAACGCGGCTTTCCCAGCCAATCTGGCGGAACAAAGCCAGCCGGGACCGGCGCAGGGCGGCCTCGTCGCCGTGCTCGGGCTTCGGATAGGCATGCCAGAGGTCATCGAAGCGCAGTGAGAGAGCCATGTCCGTTGATGGTCAGATCAGGTCAGCGATCCCGCCGGCTACGTCAAGCGTGGCCGGCGGGCACGGTCAAGACAATCAGGCTTCCTTGTTGCCCTTGATGTCGTAGCCCGCGGTCACGGCGCCGCCGCTGCCGCCCTGGGCGTTCTGCACCACGTACTCCTGCTTGATCTTGGAGAACGACAGGGAGACCTTCTCGCGCATGCGCAACTCGTCATCCACCGAACCCTTCGGGCTCACCTTGGTGACGACCACGTCGGTCATGGTGAGCTTCAGGTATTCGAGCGGATTGCCGCCGGCCTTGCGCACGACCAGCACCGCTTCGTTGATGTGCTTGCCGGTCAGGCAGTACTTCATCAGGTTGGGCGAAGCGCGATCGATGAAGTGGTCGAAGGACAGGTCCGACACGGTCGCCTTGCCGGCGCCGCCGCCGCTGCCCGCGTGCATGGTGGACTGCTGCTCGATGCTCCAGTCCCAGGCCAGCACTTCGATTTCGTTCTTGTGCGAGGTGTCCTGCGACTCGCCGTCGATGCCGTTGATCTTCAGGAAAATGTCCTGTGCCATTGCAAAACTCCTTCACGTTAAGACAGGTACTGCAGACAAGAGCCACAACAAGGCCCCCGCCCCCTAGGGATCAGGGGCGGGGGTGCCTGATGTGGGACTACCGGTACATTTCAGGCTTCGGACGACGCTCAGGCAGCGTCCTTGACCGATGGCAGGCGCGCCACCAGTCGCAGCGACACCGTCAGGCCTTCGAGCTGGAAGTGCGGGCGCAGGAAGAACTTGGCGCTGTAGTAGCCGGGGTTGCCTTCCATTTCCTCGACGACAACTTCGGCGGCCGCGAGCGGACGGCGGGCCTTGGTCTCCTGCGAGGAGTTGGCCGGGTCGGCGTCAACGTAGTTCATGATCCATTCGTTGAGCCAGCGCTGCATGTCCTCGCGCTCCTTGAAGGCCCCGATCTTGTCGCGCACGATGCACTTCAGGTAGTGGGCGAAGCGCGAGCAGGCAAACAGGTACGGCAGCCGTGCCGACAGGTTGGCGTTGGCCGTCGCGTCGGCGTCGTAATACTCGGCCGGCTTCTGCATCGACTGCGCGCCGATGAAGGCCGCATAGTCAGTGTTCTTGCGGTGGACCAGCGAGATAAAGCCGTTCTTCGACAACTCGGCTTCACGGCGATCGGAGATGGCGATTTCGGTGGGGCACTTCATGTCGAGGCCGCCATCGTCGGTCGGGAAGGTGTGGCACGGCAGGTTCTCCACCACACCACCGCTCTCCACGCCGCGGATCAGCGTGCACCAGCCGTACAGCTTGAACGAGCGGTTGATGTTCACCGCCATTGCGTAGGCGGCGTTGCTCCACACATACTTGCGGTGGTCGGCGCCGTCGGTGTCTTCCTCGAAGTCGAATTCATCAACCGGGTTGGTCTTGATGCCGTATGGCAAGCGCGACAGGAAGCGCGGCATGGCCAGCCCCACGTAGCGTGCGTCTTCCGAGTTGCGCAGGCTGTTCCACGGCGCGTATTCCTGGTTCTGGAAGATCTTGGACAGGTCGCGCGGATTGGCCAGCTCCTGCCACGAGTCCATCTGCAGCACGGACGGCGATGCGCCGGCAATGAACGGCGCATGGGCGGCCGCCGAGATCTTGGCCAGCGAACCCAGCAGTTCCACGTCGGGCGGGGTGTGGTCGAAGTAGTAGTCGGCGACCAGGCAGCCGTACGGTTCGCCGCCGAGCTGGCCGTATTCCTCTTCGTAGATGCGCTTGAAGAACGGGCTCTGGTCCCAGCCGATGCCCTTGTACCGGCGCAGCGTGCGACGCAGGTCGTCCTTGGACACATCCATCACGCGGATGCGCAGCTTGTCGTCGGTCTCGGTGTTCGAGACCAGGTGATGCAGGCCGCGCCAGGCCGACTCCAGCTTCTGGAAGGCTTCGTGGTGCAGGATCAGGTTGATCTGCTCGGAGAGCTTCGTGTCGATGGCGCCGATAATGGCTTCGATGCTCTTGTACGCATCGTCGCTCATGGTGAACGCGCTGGCGAGCGCCTGCTCGGCCAGGGTCTTGACGGCGAGATCGACGGCTTCGCGGGCCTGGTCGGTCTTGGGCGAAAACTCGCGGCTGATCAGTGCGGCGAAGTCCGATTGCTCTACGGTCGCGAGGGCTTGCTGTTGCTTTTGTTGGGCGGAAGCCATGGAATCCTTGCTTGATAAGGTTGTTCAGGTAGGCAAGAAGCCGTTCCGGTCAGGACTGGGACGCCTGGGCGTCGCCATCGGTAGCCTGGGGCTTGGGCGCCTTGGCGAGCGACTGCAGCAGCGCGGGGTCCTGCAGCAGTTGATTGATCAGCGATTCGGCACCCGACTTGCCATCCATGTACGTCTGCAGGTTCGCGAGTTGCGTGCGGGCTTCCAGCAATTGCCGCAGCGCATCGACCTTGCCGGCCACCGCCGCTGGCGAGAAGTCCTCGATGCTCTCGAACGTCATGTCGACCATCAGCTGGCCGCCGCCGGCCAGCGTATTGGGAACCGCGAACGCAACACGAGGCTTCATCGCCTTCATGCGCTCGTCGAAGTTGTCGATATCGATCTCGAGGAACTTGCGGTCGGCGACCGGCGGCAGCGGCTCGGCGGGCTTGCCCGACAGATCGGCCAGGACGCCCATCACGAAGGGCAACTCGATGCGCTTCTCCGAGCCATAGACCTCAACGTCGTACTCGATCTGCACACGTGGCGCGCGATTGCGCGCGATGAATTTCTGCGAACTGTTCACAACAGACATAGGTCTCCTCAACGGGTGACAAGAGGGGTTGCAAGGACGTGCCGCACGGCGTCAGGCCGCTTCGGCTTCGGGATATTCCGGCCCAACAGCGTCGTGGCCGGCACGGTACTCGGTGTGATAGGTCAGTGCGGGCGCATCTGGCGGCTCTCCCGCCAGCCGGATGTCGATCGCGGCCAGCTGGCGCTTCTCCGATATCGCCGACAGCCACAGGCGAGCCAGTTGCGGCTGGACGACCTGCTCGATAAAGCTGATCAAACGGCGAGCTCCGGTTTCGCCAACCGGGCAGCGCGCCACGATGAACTCGACCACGGCGTCGCCATAGGTGAGCGCAATGCCGTGCTGGTCGTGCATGCGTGCCACGACGCGGCCCAGGTGCAGGCGCACGATGCGCCCGAGGTGTTCGGCGGCAAGCGGCAGGTAGGGCACGATCACCAGGCGGCCGAGGAACGCCGCCGGAAAGACTTTGCGCAGCTCCGGCATCAGCGCGTCACGCAGCGCGGCGGGCTCCGGCATCAGCGCCGGGTCTTCGCAGAGATTCGCCAGGAGATCCGAGCCAGCGTTGCTGGTGAGCAGCAGGATGGTGTTCTTGAAGTCGATGTGGCGCCCTTCGCCGTCTTCCATGTAGCCCTTGTCGAACACCTGATAGAAGACTTCGTGGACGTCGGCATGCGCCTTCTCGACCTCGTCAAGCAGCACCACGCTGTAGGGCCGGCGGCGCACCGCTTCGGTCAGCACGCCCCCTTCGCCGTAGCCGACATAGCCTGGCGGTGCGCCCTTGAGGGTCGACACAGTGTGCGGCTCCTGGAATTCGGAGAGGTTGATGGTGATGAGGCTCTGCTCGCCGCCATAGAGGACATCGGCCAGCGCCAGGGCCGTCTCGGTCTTGCCGACGCCGGAGGGGCCTACCAGCAGGAACACGCCGACCGGCTTGCCGGGATCGGTCAACTGCGCACGGGCGGTCTGGACACGCTCGCCGAGCTGGGCCAGCGCGTGGTCCTGGCCGATGACGCGAGTGCCAAGGGTCTGCGGCAACCGCATGACCGTGGCCACCTCGTCCGCGACCATGCGCCCAACCGGGATGCCCGTCCAGTCGGCGACAATGGCCGCGACCACGGCTTCGTCCACTTCCGTGTACACAAGCGGCGCCTCCCCTTGCGCCGCACGAAGGTCGGCTTCGAGCTCAGCCAGAGACTGCTGAGGCTGCGCCGTGCTCGCTGGCTCGATCACCGGCTCGATCGCCGGGGGTTGGACCAGCGCCTGCCGGCGTGCGACCAGGTCGCTCGCCAGGCTTCGTTCGCGCTCCCAGCGCGCTTCGGCCTGCGCCAGGTCGGCATCGATCTGCGCGCGCCGGGCATGTACGCCGGCTATCCGCTCGGCATCTGCTTTGCCGAAGCCGGCATCCTTGGCGAGCAGCGCGCATTCGGCGTCGGCAGCGGCCAGTTGCTGGCGCAGGTGCTCGACTTCTGCCGGTGGGGCGTGCAGTGACAGCGCCACGCGGGCACAAGCCGTGTCGAGCAGGCTGATGGCCTTGTCCGGCAACTGCCGGGAGGGGATATAACGATGGGAGAGCTTGACGGCGGCACGCACCGCTTCGTCGCGGATGAACACCCGGTGGTGCGCCTCGAAGGTGGCGACCAGCCCCCGCACCATGGCGACAGCCTTGGCTTCTTCTGGCTCCATCACCTGCAGGACCTGGAACCGGCGCGTGAGCGCCGGATCCTTCTCGATGTGGCGCTTGTATTCGCTCCAGGTGGTAGCACCGATCGTGCGCAGCGCGCCTCGCGCCAGCGCCGGCTTGAGCAGATTGGCAGCGTCGCCCGTGCCGGCCTGGCCGCCGGCGCCGACCAGCGTGTGGACTTCATCCACGAACAGGATCACCGGCTTCTGGGACCTGGCGGCTTCCTCCAGCACGCCTTTCAGCCGTGCCTCGAATTCACCTTTCATGCTGGCGCCGGCCAGCAGCGCCCCGACGTCGAGACTCAGGAGCCGGATATCCTTCAAGCTCGGCGGCACCGTGCCCGCAGCGATGGCCTGGGCGAGTCCCTCGATGACGGCGGTCTTGCCAACCCCAGCCTCTCCCGTCAAGAGCGGATTGTTCTGGCGGCGGCGCAGCAGGATGTCCGTCATGGTGCGGATCTCGTGCTCGCGGCCAATCACCGGATCCAGCCGGCCGGCGCGGGCCTCCTCGGTCAGGTCGAGGCAGTACTGGCCAAGGGCAGATTTGCCGGAACCCGTGGGCGCCAAGGCGCCGCTGGCCTCGCCAGGCGTGGCCGGTGCGAGGCCACTGCCGTCGTAGGCCGCTTCCCGGCTTTCGGGCGACTGCGCGACCAACGCGGGAACGGCTTCGACCAGGTCATCGGCACGTACCTTCGCGAACTGATTCGAGATGCCCAGCACCGTACGGCGCAATTCCGGCGTCTTGAGCAGTGCGCTCAGCAGGTAGGCGCCGCGCACGTGGTCATCGGCGAAGGCCAGTGTCGCGTAGACCCACGCCCGCTCCATGGCGGACTCGATCTGGAACGAGAAGTCGCTGATCGACGTGGCGCCGGCTGGCAGCAAGCCCAGCGCGCGCGTCAGGTCGGCTTCCAGGGCGGGCAGGTCGGCGCCGGCATGGCGCAGGATCCGCTGCAGGTCGCCATCGGGGGCCTGCAGCAACTGGTGCAGCCAATGCACAAGCTCCACGTACGGGTTGCCGCGGAGTTTGCAGAAGGCGGTCGCGCTTTCGATCGCCTTGAATAGGGTGGGATTGAGTCGGCCGAACAGCGCCTGACGCGAAATGTCCATTTGATGCCTTGCTCTTTTTTTGAATGATCGACTGCGATCGACTGCGCTTGCCCGATGGAGTTCTTGCGATGGAGTTCTTGATTAACCCCTTTTTAGGATATGGCAAAAACATTAGATGCGTAAACCCCTTCCGTGATCATCGCAGTGCGGCTTCCGTGACCAGACAGGAAGCCTGATCGCCGTGGATCCTTGGTAGTCAAATAGCCCCAAGTGACCAATACGTGTGCGTCTATCACGTCCAGCATGGAGGCGCAGTAATTTACGACGCTCACGAACCGAGACATGAAAGATTCGGAAATTTCCCAATATTGATTCCGAAAATTTCGGCGTTTTATAGGACAATAGCGGCGTTTTTATAGGACAAGTCCTAAAAACATTAGGACAACGGATCCTTAATTCAAAGCCATCGCGCAGACCGCAATTAATGACATCCGTTTGCATTTTGTCTAGCCGTGATTTTCGATTATCATCGGGTCCATTCCTGAACCTATCACTAGCGAGGCAAGGTCATGAGCGACTCGCAGCCCCTCCCGGCAGGGACCGGCGCCACCGACCCCGGATTCGACCGCGATAGCGATACGCCCTGGCCTTGGGATGCGCTCGGCGGAATGCACCCGGGCACTGCCGATCCGTTCTCGGTGCTGAGACCAGCCGCTGGCGAGCGCACAGCGCAAACTGCTGCCCCCGATCGGACTGACGTGATCGAGCAGCTCAAACGCGAGGCCGAGGCGGCGCTGCGCGATCCCGACTACCTGAGCGCCCACCCGGGGGCCACCACTGGGGCGGCATCGGTTGTACCGGCGGAGACCGCTCGGAACCCGCTGCAGAGGCTCGCACGCGAGGCCGACCATACCCACAGCTTGATGGACATGCTTGCCACCGCCGGCCACATCAACGCCCTGATTGGCTCCCCGCAGACCCTGGATGACTACCCGTTCTTTGTGATCCCGCCTGCGCCGGACGTGCTCTGGCTCTTCGCAGGGGACATCGTGCCCACCAGGCGCCGTGACGTCGCCGCTCCCCTTACCCGCCGCGAACACCACCTCGTCTCGATGGATAGCGCCTACCGCCCTGCACAGGCACAGGCACAGGCACAAACGCAAACGCCAATGCCAACGCCGGAGCCCGATCATGGCGCTTGATACGCAAGCCCCCGAAAGCACACGCGACGCCGGGCTATCTTCAGTCCTGCGCCGAACCGGTTCGGCCGCCGGCGCGCTCTGCGCAGCGGAAGGCCTGGTGCGCCTGCAGCCCGGCTCATTTGACTTCCGTTGGCAGCTATTCCAGTGGCTGTGCGTGGTTGGCGACTGGACGCGCGCGCTCCGGCAACTGCAGGTGGCCACGCAGCTCGCACCCGACTTTGCGCAAACCGCGCATGTCTACCGCGACTTGATCCGCGCGGAGGTGTTCCGGCGCGAGGTCTTCGCAGGCCGGCGCGCCCCCGGCACCCTGCTGCCGGCCCCGGCCTGGATGTCCGGGCTGCACGTCGCGCTCGTACAAACCGAAGCCGGTGACATCGCCGCCGCCGATAGCAGCCGCAACCTGGCACTGTCGGAGGTCCCGGCCTCGCCCGGCATGCACGACGGTGTGCGCTTCGCGTGGATCACCGACACCGACACGCGCCTGGGCCCGACCTGCGAAATCGTGGCGGGGGGCCGTTACGCCTGGCTGCCTTTTGCCCAGATGCACAAGCTTGAGCTGGCCGAGCCTGCCGGCTTGCTCGATCTGCTGTGGCGCCCGGCCACCGTGACGCTCTCCGACGGTGTGGTCAGCCGTGGCTTCATGCCGGTGCGCTACCCCAACTCTGAGCAGGGTAGCGACGCCATCCGGCTCGCCCGCGAAACCAACTGGGCCGAAGTGGGCGAAACCGGTGTCATCGGATTCGGCCAGAAGACCTGGATGACGGATGCGGGCGATGTGGCCATGCTCGATGTGGCGACCCTCACTCTGGTAGCCGGGCATGGCTGACCACCGCCCGCCGCGGGTACCACGCCGCCCGAATACGCAGCTGCTGCCGACGCTCTTTGACCGGCTGCGCGACGACGCGCCCCAACGGCAGACCGAAAGCGCGAACGAATACACCGTCACGCGCGCCCAGATGCGCGAGATCATCCAGCGCGATCTCACCTATCTGCTCAATACCACCAACCGCGAGGATGAGATTGACCGCGAGCTCTATCCCGCTGCCGCGGCATCGACGATCAACTACGGGGTACCACCGGTCGCCGGCAGTTACCTGTCCGAGCACAAGTGGAACGACATCGTCAACATCGTCAGGCGCGCCATCCTGGACTTCGAGCCCCGGCTCATTCCCGGCTCGCTGGACGTGAAGCCGCTTTTGAAGGAAGACGCGCCGCAGCGCTACAACACCCTGGTTTTCGAGATCAAGGGCCTGATCCATATGGACCCGTACCCGATGGCATTCACTGCCCAAAGCTCGCTCGACCTGGAAACCAGCCGGATGAGCGTCCAATCGATTCACACCACCTGACGCCATGGATCCGCAACTGCTCGACTATTACAACCGCGAGCTCGTCTACATGCGCGAGCTGGCCGGGGAATTCGCCAATCAGCACCCGAAGGTGGCGAGGCGCCTGGGCATGCATGGCACCGAGGTGGCCGACCCCTATGTGGAACGCCTGATCGAGGCGTTCTGCTTTCTGTCGGCGCGCACCCAGATCAAGCTCGATGCGGAGTTTCCGCGCTTTACGCAGCGGCTGCTGGAGGTGGTCTACCCGAACTACGTTGCGCCGACGCCGTCGATTGCTGTCGCACAGTTCCGCCCCAGCCGGATCGCGGGAAATCTTGCCCGCGGCGTGGAGGTGCCGCGCGGCGCGCAGCTCGATGCCGCGCCGGCGCCGGGCGAGAAGACGGCCTGCCAGTTCAGGACCACGCAACCGCTGACGCTGTGGCCGCTCGAAATCACCGAAGCCCGGCTCACTGGCATTCCACCGGACATTCGCGGGCTGGAGCGCTATGTGCCTGCCCACCTGACGGTACAGGGAGCGCTGCGCCTACGCCTGCGCTGCACGCGCGAGGCCAACTTCGATCAATTGCCCGGCCTGGACCAGTTGCCAGTCTATCTGTGCGGGGACGACCAGATCGCCTCGCACCTGTTCGAGCTCTTGCACAGCGCCGGCGTCGCCACGCTGATTGGACAGCCCGGCGCCATGAGCGAACGCCCCTACGCGGTGACAGAGGATGCCGTCAGCTATGTGGGCATGGGTCCGGGCGAGGGCGCGCTGCCGTTGCCGTGGAACAACTTCTTTGGGCACAACCTGTTGCATGAGTATTTCGCATGCCCGCAGCGCTTCTACTTCTTCGGCCTCAACAAGCTGGCACAAGGGTTCGGCCGGATCCGCGGCAAGGAGGCCGAGATCGTCGTGTTGCTGTCAAAGCCGCCTGGCAATCTGACCAGCCAGGTCGACCGGGATCAGTTCGCGCTCTTTTGCACACCGGTGGTCAATCTGTTCCCGAAACGCACCGATCGCATCGAGATCACACCCGGGCGCACCGACTTCCATTTGGTCGCCGACCGACAGCATCCGCTCGACTACGAAATCTACACCGTCAAGCAGCTATCCGGGCAAAAGTCCGAGCACAGCGCCAGCATCGCCTTTCAGCCGCTCTTTGCCACGCTGAACAGTGACGAGGGTAATCACGGCCGCTACTTTTCCCTGCGGCGCGAGCGCCGGATGCTCTCGGAGCAGGCTCGCAAGTACGGCACTCGCACCGCATACGTCGGTACCGAGCTGTTCGTGTCGCTGGTGGACCAGCACGAGGCCCCTTACCCGGACACCTTGCGCTACCTGTCGGTGGAGTCGCTGGCCACCAATCGCGACCTGCCCAATCTGGTACCGCGCAATGGCCTGCACGACCTGACCCCGGCGGCATCCATCCCCGTGGACGGGATCGGCCTGATCCGCGCGCCGTCGGCACCTCGGCCACCTTATGCGGACGGCGAAATGGCCTGGCGGCTGATCCGGCTATTGGGCTTCAACTACCTGTCGCTGACCGACCTGGAGCATCGCTCGGGCGGCCAGGGTCTGCGTGACATGCTGCGGCTTTTCGTGGCGAGCGACGATCTGGCGCACCAGGCGCAGATCCAGAGCCTGATCGGCTCGAAGGTGGAGCCGGTCATGCGACGGCTGCCGGGCAACGGCCCGTTGATCTACGGCCGTGGTATCCAGTGCCAGCTTACCGTGGACGAAGGCGGCTTCTCCGGCATCAGCCCATACCTGTTCGGCGTGGTGCTGGAGCATTTCCTGGCGCGTCACGTGTCAGTCAACGTCTTCACGCAGACCGAACTGCACTCGATGCAACGCGGCCTGGTGCATCGTTGGCCCGTGCGCATGGGCGGCCGTAGCGCCGTGTAGCCATGTACAAAGGACACGACGACAACGCGCCGCCAGCGCTAACGGCCCCGGCGCCGCCAGGAAGCTACGCCGGCCAGGCGCCGTGGAAGCTGAGCTTTCTGGGGCTCCTGCGGCATCTGTCCGCCCGGCACCCTGACTTGCCCCCGATCGGGCAGGCCAGCCGGCCGCGCGACGAGCCATTCCGGGCTGGCCAGCAGGCCGCGCTCACATTCGCGCCCCGCGAGATCGCGCAGGTGCAGCCGCTGCCTGGCCGGCTCAAGGTGCAGTTGTTTGGCCTGGGCATGCTGGGGCCGAATGGGGCACTGCCGATCCACCTGACGGAAATCGTACGGGAGCGCAGTGAAACACACCGGGACAGCACCACCGCGGATTTTCTGGATCTGTTCCACCATCGCGCTTTCACGCAGTTCTACCGTGCCTGGGCAGGCTCGCAAGCCGCAGCGGGCCTCGATCGGCGCGACGACGAGGTGTTCTCCCGCTATATCGGCTGGCTGACGGGCAACGAAGCCGAAGAGATCGCGCACAGTCCCCTGCCCTCGCACGCGCGGCTCGCCGCCGGTGCGCATCAGGTGCGCGAAGCACGCAATCCCGATGGCATTGCGGCCACGCTCTCGCACTTCTTCGGGGTATCCGTCAGGCTGGAAGAATATGTGCTGCACTGGATCGCCATCGATCCGGCCGAACACAGCCGCCTGGGGCATCCGGGCGCCCCCAGCGTCATGGGGCAAGGCGCCATGCTTGGCGAGATGGTACCGGACCGGCAGCACAAGTTCCGCCTGGTGATCGGTCCGCTCGGGCTGCAGCAGTACCTGAACTTTACGCCCAACGGCCGGGACCTGCCGACGCTCATTGAATGGGTGCGCGCCTTCGTAGGCCATGAATTCGTTTGGGAAGCCGAGCTGCAGGTGATCCCTGACTCGGCGCCACCCACCATCCTGGGCTCACAGGAACGCCTGGGCTGGTCTACGTGGCTGGGCGAACCGGATCGCAGCCGCGCCATCACCGGCATGGTGTTCGAGCCCGAACACTACGCGACACATTGACCATGAAAGCCAAAACCAAGCCCGTGCCGGCGCCAAGACCTGAATTTCCCTTCCCGGAGCTGCTGGAACCGGTCTCTCCCGACAGGCCATGCGGCGATGACCTGGAGTACGACCCTGAATTCGTCGTGCTTCTGGCCAAGGCCGCTCCGAAGGCGGACGCACAGTACGGCGACTTCGTCAGTGAGCCGGAAGCCTGCAACTGGGCCGAGCTGGAGCGCGACTGCCAGCGCCTGCTCTTGCGAACGCGCGACATCCGCATTTTGGTGCTGCAGCTGCGGTGCCGTACTCGGCTAGCCCAGACGGCCGGGCTGAGAGACGGCCTCGAGGCGCTGGCGCAACTGCTGACGAAATGGCCGGATGCGATCCATCCGCAGTTGATGGTCGATGGCGAAGCCGATCCTGCCATGCGCGCCAACGCACTGGCCGCACTGGCCGACCCGGACGGGCTGATGCGGGACGTGCGGGCGTTGACGATCACGGGCAATGCCGCACTACGGCTGCAGGTCCGGGACGTCGAGCGTTCGCTCGGTGTGCCACGGCCCGTGGACGCCCCGGCGCCGGAATCGGTGCGCCTGCAATTGCAGGATTTGCGCCAGCAGCACAGCCCCGCCCTCCTCGCATTGGACGAAGCCGCAGGATATGCCGCTGCCATCGACGACTGGGCAAAAGCCAACCTCCAGAACGACCGCCCTGACCTGAGCCCGCTGCTCAAGCTACTCGGCACGATGACGGGCAATGTCGTGGCCGTCGCGCCGCGGCCCGATTTGAGCGTCGCGGCCTCGACAGGCGACGGTGCCGCAGGTGGTCTTTCCCCTATAGCGACCACCGAGCATGCCGCCGCCGCCATGCCGCGGGACCGCGATGCCGCCTTGGCCGGCGTGCGCACCGCTCGTCAATGGTTCGAACTACATGAACCCAGCAGCCCCGTGGCGCTACTGCTCAGGCAAGCCGAGCGGCTGACCGGCAAGCGCTTCGATGAAGTGTTCCAGGCAATCCCCGCCGAGCTGGTGGAGCGCTGGGCGCAGGACAATTCGTGATCTTCCAACCGTTCGGGGGAGCGCATCGTTCGATGCATCTTTAAGTATGCTCGGAGACACCAGAATGTATTGTTTCGAGCGACTGCCGCGGTCGCCGGCATGGGTAGCGCCCCCAACGCTGACGCGGGTCCGCCATCGAGACAAAAAAAAGCCCCTGAATCCCAGGGGCCATTTTTCAATGTCTTGTGCAGCGGCAACCGCTCGCCAGATCAACCAGCGAAGTTCTTGCTGGCGAAGTCCCAGTTCACGACGTTCCAGAATGCCTCGACATACTTCGGGCGGGCATTGCGGTAGTCGATGTAGTAAGCGTGTTCCCACACGTCGCAGGTCAGCAGCGGCTTGGCGTCGGTGGTCAGCGGGGTAGCGGCGTTGGAGGTCGAGACCAGGTTCAGCGAGCCGTCGGCCTTCTTCACCAGCCAGGCCCAGCCCGAACCGAAGGTGCCGACCGCGGTCTTGGTGAATTCTTCCTTGAACTTGTCGAAGGAGCCGAACTTGGCGTTGATGGCATCGGCCAGCGCGCCGGTCGGTTGGCCGCCGCCGTTGGGCTTGAGCGAGTCCCAGTAGAAGGTGTGGTTCCACACCTGGGCAGCGTTGTTGAAGATGCCGCCGGAGGACTTCTTGACGATCTCTTCGAGCGTCGAGTTTTCGAACTCGGTGCCCTTGATCAGGTTGTTCAGGTTGGTGACGTAGGTCTGGTGGTGCTTGTCGTGGTGGAACTCCAGGGTCTCCTTGGAGATGTGCGGAGCGAGCGCATCATGAGCGTAAGGCAGCGGGGGGAGAGTATGTTCCATTGTTCTGTCTCTTTCTGTGGGGTTGAAGATCAGGAATTGTCGATTGTAGGGGACTTGCCATACCCGCGCAAACGCGGCAAACAAAGCCCCTTCGATCATATTAGTTTGATCGATATGCAAGCGCTGTCGGCGGTCCGCCGACGCGCGCCGGGCTTAGCGTTCCACCAGCCGGGGCTGAACGCTGGCGAGGCTGGCATCGGCCACGCCTTCGGCCAGGTGGACTTCGATCACGGTGCCCGCGCGCAGCTCCGACGGTGAGCGCAAGGCGCGTCCGCGCTGGTCCAGCAGCACGGCATAGCCGCGCTCCAGGGTGCGCTGCGGCGCCAGCACCTCGAGCGTGCCGGCGGCACGCTGCCAGCGCTGGCCGGCGCGCTCAACCTGGCGCTGCGTGGCGTCGCGCAGGCGCAGCGCGGTGCGGCGCAACTCTGCCTGAGCCTGGGCCAGATCGGGCCGGCCAGCCGCCCAGCGCATGGCCAGCACCTGCTGGCGGTGCCGCTGGGCGGCCACGGTATCGCGCAGCGCGGAGCGCAGGTGACGCATGAGGTTGTCGACCTGCAGGCGGCGCTCCTGCAGCTGCGCTTGCGGGCTGCGCAGGCGGCGGGCCAGCCAGTCGAGGTTCTGGGCGCGCCGGTCGAGCTGGCGCTGCATGCACTGGGCCAGCGCGTCGCGCGCGCGGCTGGCTTGCATCAGCATATGGCTGCGGTCCGGGCTGACCAGCTCGGCGGCGCCGGTGGGCGTGGGCGCGCGCACGTCGGCGACGAAGTCGGCGATGGTGAAATCGGTCTCGTGGCCCACGCCGGAGACCACCGGCACGGCGCAGCGCGCAATGGCCTGCGCCACGCTCTCCTCATTGAACGACCACAGGTCCTCGATGCTGCCGCCGCCGCGGCACAGGATCAACACATCGCATTCGTTGCGCTCGCTGGCGGTGTCGATCATGGCGGCGATCTTCGCCGCAGCGCCGGCGCCCTGTACCGGCACCGGGTAAACCACGACGGGCACATGCGGGGCGCGCCGGCGCAGCGTGCTGATCACGTCGCGCAGGGCCGCCGCCTGCAGCGAGGTGATCACGCCAATGGTGCGGGCGTGGACCGGCAGCGGCCGCTTGCGCTCGGGCGCGAACAGCCCGGCCTGCGAGAGCTTTTCCTTCAGGCGCAGGAATGCCTCATACAGATTGCCAAGGCCAGCGCGGCGCATGCCCTCCACGCCGAGCTGCAACTCGCCGCGCGCCTCATACATGGATACGAGCGCCCGCACCTCGACCGCCTCGCCCTCGCGCGGCGTGAAGTCGACATGCTGGTTGCGCCCGCGGAACATCACGCAGCGGATCTGGGCGCGCGCGTCCTTGAGCGAGAAATACCAGTGGCCGCTGGCGGCGCGTGTGAAATTTGAGATTTCGCCCCGGACCCAGGTCAGCGGGAAACTACGTTCCAGTACCTGGGCGATCGCGTGGTTCAGCTCTCCGACGGGAATCGCCTCACGCGCCCCGGGAGGGGCCGTAGGCTGGGTTTCACGCGAAAAGTTCAGCGGTTCTGACATGGCGCACGGCCGGGCAAGCGGCGTGGAATTGACATGTCCACAGCATAACTGGTCTGTCAAGTCTCTTGGGGTGGGGGAGGCAATAACCCCGCAAAGCCCCATGACTTGACACAAGCCTTTGATTCTTATGCGCTTTCGGCTGTCTTATTTTTTAGGCAATGTAAGCAAACCCCTTATGCGTCAAACACTTACCGGCCGCACCCCCGGCTTGTTCACAAAGTTATCCACAGGAACTCTGGACAACCTTGGGTAGAACGCGCTGCCTGTGGAGAACTATTTCCTGCCCGCCGGAAACGCCCATCCGGCAGCCAAAAGAGATCGCAAGGCCTCCTTGTCGCGACATGGCATGGCCATGTCCTGAGCATGAGCACGGAGACTGGATAACACCGTGCAAATGGCTGTTGCCCATTTTTTAATCAGCACGTATGAAGCGCTTTTCAATCAATGACTTAAGTAGCTTCTCAGATAGTTTTCCACAACCCGTCCACAAGACTGTCCCGGCGGAATGTGGAAAGGGGGAGACATGGCGGGATTTTTTCATTCACGGGGCGTTGGAGGCCCCCGCGAAGCCCATCTGGCGTGCCCTGCACATTATTTAGGCACCGTGTATACCCGCCTTTCCAATCAATGACTTAGCATTCTTTTCAGGCGCCTGTCCACAAACGGTCCACAGCACTGTCCTGTTTTAATGTGGATAGAGCGGACTCCGGTTTTGCGCGGTTCGCGCGCGCGCGGAGGATGTCCTCGTCACCCGCCGTTTGCCCGTTTTTTAAGCGGCACACAATTTTTCCTTATCAATCAGTGACTTGACCGCCTTGTCAGCCCTCTGTCCACAATTCATCCACAGCACTGTCCCTGTTCCATGTGGACATCCCGCCAGTCGCCGCCTCCAGCGCCTTGCGCGCACGATGCGCGGCAGACACACCGCGATGCTGCGTCTTGCCCCGCCCGGTGCTGCGGGTTAGAGTGGCGCCTGATTTTTTCGAACATTTTCGAACATAGCCAGCGCGCGCACGGCCGCGGCGCTTGGCATGAGCACACAAGCCGTTGACTCGGGGTTCCACGTGTTTTCCATCATTCAAGCTGCCGGCTGGCCGATCTGGCCCTTGTTGCTCGCCTCGGTCATCGCCCTGGCGCTGATCGTCGAGCGTTTCCTCAGCCTGAAGCGCAGCAAGGTGCTGCCGCCCAAGCTGTATGACGAAGCTCTGTCGGTGGCGCACCAGCGCCGCGCCACGCCGGAGGTGGTCAACACGCTGGAGCAGAACTCCCCGCTGGGCCGCGTGCTGGCCGCTGGCCTGCGCCATGTGGTGTTGCAGCCCCAGACGTCGCGCGATGCCGCCAAGGAAGTGGTCGAGGAAGCCGGGCGCGCCGTGGCGCACGAGCTGGAGCGCTACCTGAACGCACTAGGCACGATCGCCTCGGTCGCACCGCTGATGGGCCTCCTGGGCACCGTGATCGGCATGATCGAGATCTTCGGCAGCCAGGGTGGCGCCGGCGCCAGCCCCGAGCAGCTGGCACATGGCATCTCGGTGGCGCTCTATAACACCGCCTTCGGCCTGATCATCGCGATTCCGGCACTGATCTTCTGGCGCTACTTCCGCCGGCGCGTGGACGATTACGTGGCTGAGCTGGAATTCCGCGCCACCGCCTTCCTGGACGCCATCCTGCCGCAGCGCCGCGCCTGATACGCCATGCACTTCCGATCCCGCCAGCGGCGTGAAGAACCGGAGATCAACCTCATCCCGTTGATCGACGTCCTGCTCGTGATCCTGATCTTCCTGATGATCACGACCACGTACTCGCGCTATACCGAGCTGCAGATCCAGCTGCCGACCGCCGACGCCGAAAAGGCGCAGCAGCGCCCCGGCGAGATCGTGGTATCCGTATCCGCCAAGGGTGTCTATTCGATCAACAAGCAGGTCATGGACCAGCAGGACGTGACCAGCCTGGCCCAGCGCCTGCGCGAGGTAGCCGGCCCGGCCGATGGCCAGCCGCCCGTGCTGATCGTCAATGCGGATGCGCAGGCCACGCATCAGTCCGTGATCAACGTCATGGAAGCCGCCCGCCTGGCCGGGCTGCCCCGCCTGACCTTCGCCACGCAGAGCTCGCAGGCGCGCTGAGCGGCCCGGCGCGGGGATGCAATCCCCCGCTGCGAGCCGCACCTTGCGGCGGGCGCCGCAAGGTGCCCATAATGACTGGGTAGCTCGCTTGCGCGGCCTCGCGATGACGCGATGAGGCCATCGTGCCGGCGCGCCGTGCTACCGTCCCCGGCCCCACGCCTGCTCTTTTCAACGCAGCATTACCGCCCAGCCCTGCCTACCACGCCCATGCCCGCTCCCCGCAACACACTTGCCGACTTCGTGACCGCCCAGTGGCAACGCCGCGGCTGGTTCGCCTGGCTGATGCTGCCGCTGTCGTGGGTGTTCGGCCTGGTCAGCGGCTGGCGGCGCCTGGCATACCGGCGCGGCTGGTACAGCTCGACGCGCCTGCCGATGCCGGTGGTGGTGGTCGGCAACGTGACCGTGGGCGGCACCGGCAAGACCCCCGCGGTGATCGCGCTGGCCCATGCACTGGCCGAGGCCGGCCTGCGCCCGGGCGTGGTCTCGCGCGGCTACGGCGTCAAGCTCAAGCATCCGCGCCGGGTCAAGCCCACCTCGCAGGCCAAGGACGTGGGCGACGAGCCGCTCTTGATTGCGCGCGCCACCGACGTGCCGGTCTGGGTCTTCCCCGACCGGGCGCTGTGCGCGCAGACCATGCTGGTGTCGCATCCCGGCGTCAACGTGCTGCTGCTCGACGATGGCCTGCAGCACTACAAGCTGCAACGCGACTTCGAGATCGTGATGTTCGATTCGCGCATGGGCGGCAACGGCTTGCTGCTGCCGGCCGGCCCGCTGCGCGAATCGCTCTCGCGCCGTCGCGACGCCACCCTGATCAACGACCCGGACTTCCGCCCCAGCCCGAGCCAGCCGGATGTCTATGGCATGCGCCTGGTGCTGGACGATGCCTGGCAGCTGGCCGACCCGACCATGGCCAAGCCGCTGTCGGCGTTTGCCGGGCAGCGCGTGTTGGCCGCGGCCGGCATCGGCAACCCCGAGCGCTTCTTTGCCAGCCTGCGCGCAGCCGGCCTCGCGCCGGACACCATGCCCCTGCCGGACCACTACGACTTCGCCGAAGACCCGTTCGCCGGCGATCCTGTCGCGCAAGCGGCCGATGCGATCCTGATCACCGAGAAGGATGCCGTAAAATGCGAGCGCCTCAGTGACCCGCTGGACCCGCGGATCTGGGTCGTCCCCACCACGCCCGTGATCGACGCGGGCCTGATCGAAAAAATTCGCCGCGCCGTCGCCGCGCATGCCCAGGCCGCTCCCACAGCGCCGGGCGCCGCGACCGCCGCCGGCCACACCAAGGAAACGCAAGATGGACAACCGGCTGCTTGAAATCCTGGTCTGCCCGCTGTGCAAGAGCAAGCTGGAACATGACCGCGCCGCCCAGGAACTGATCTGCCAGGTCGACAAACTGGCCTATCCGATCCGCGACGGCATTCCCATCATGCTGGCCGATGAGGCACGCCAGACCGTGCCGGGCCGGCTGGTCTCGCCGGAATAAGCGGCTCGCACCATGTCGCTGCCCGCTTTTACCGTCGTCATCCCGGCGCGCCTGGCCTCCACCCGGCTGCCCAACAAGCCGCTGGCCGATATCGGCGGCAAGCCCATGATCGTGCGCGTGGCCGAGCGCGCCCATGCCTCGTCGGCGCAGCGCACGGTGGTCGCCACCGACGCGCCCGAAGTGGCGGCAGCCTGCGCGGCGCATGGCATCGAAGCCGTGATCACGCGTGCCGACCACCCCTCGGGCACCGACCGCCTGGCCGAAGTGGCGACATGGCTAGGCCTGGCGGACGACGCCATCGTGGTCAATGTGCAGGGCGATGAGCCGCTGATCGAGCCCAGCCTGATCGACGAGGTGGCGCTGCACCTGGCGCACCATGCCGATTGCGCCATCGCCACCGCCGCGCATCCGATCAGCGAGATTGCCGAGGTGTTCAACCCCAATGTGGTGAAAGTGGTGTGCGATGCCGCCGGCCGCGCGCTGTATTTCTCCCGCGCGCCGATCCCCTGGGCCCGCGACGCCTGGGCCGGCGTGCCGGCCGCGGCGGCAGCCACCGCCCAGGTGGCATTACCGGCCATGCCGGTATTGCGCCATATCGGCCTGTACGCCTACCGCGCCGGATTCCTGCGGCGCTTTCCCACGCTGGCGCTGTCGCCGGTGGAGCAGACGGAAGCCCTGGAGCAGCTGCGTGCGATGTGGCATGGCGAGCGCATCGGCGTGCTGGAAACAGCGGCTGTGCCCGCGCCGGGCGTTGACACGCAGGCCGACCTGGACCGCGTGCGTGCGCTTTGGGCGCAGGCCATGGCGCAGGAAGGCCCCTGAGCGCACTTGGCGATGGCCGCCGGCTGCGGCGGTCATCGCATGACTTACGACATAAGTCATGACAGATCTCACCGCAGCGGCAAGCCGATTTCGCGCCGCCTCATGGCATAATGCTTGACGATACAGAGCCGTCGGGCGCCCGGGCGCCCGGCCAAGGCTCGGTGGGGAGATGAAAAGTGAGCCCGATCGGTACCCGCCCGCCGCCAGCGGCAGAGGCGTCAGCGTGCCGGTCGTCAACAGACCAGACTCCGACCTGAGGCGCGCCGTCCCGACGGCGTTGGTAAGCCTCGCGTCAAGTTTCGGCGTTACCCTCCTTCCATTCCCCCTGCCATACAAGATTCAAAACTCTGAGGACCCGTAATGCGTTTGATCCTGTTGGGCGCGCCTGGCGCCGGCAAAGGCACGCAAGCCCAGTTCATCTGCGAGAAGTTCGGCATCCCCCAAATCTCCACTGGCGACATGCTGCGCGCCGCGGTGAAGGCTGGCACGCCGCTAGGCGTGGCCGCCAAGAAGGTGATGGACGCAGGTGGCCTGGTGTCGGACGACATCATCATCGGCCTGGTCAAGGACCGCCTGCAGGCGGCCGATTGCAAGGACGGCTATCTGTTCGATGGCTTCCCGCGCACCATTCCGCAGGCCGAGGCCATGAAGGAAGCGGGCGTGGCGATCGACTACGTACTGGAAATCGACGTGCCCTTCGATGCCATCATCGAGCGCATGAGCGGGCGCCGCGTGCACGTGGCATCGGGCCGCACCTACCACGTCAAGTACAACCCGCCCAAGGTGGAAGGCGTGGACGACATCACCGGCGAAGCGCTGATCCAGCGCGACGACGACAAGGAAGAGACCGTCAAGAAGCGCCTCGACGTCTACTCCCAGCAAACCCGTCCGCTGGTGGATTACTACTCCAAGTGGGCCGCCAATGGCGACGCCGCCGCCAAGGTGGCACCGCCGCAGTACCGCAAGATCGCGGGCGTTGGCAGCGTGGAAGATATCACTTCGCGTGTGTTCGAAGCACTGAAGTAAGCCGCGCATTCAGCGCTGCAGGTAAAAAAGGCGACCCTCGGGTCGCCTTTTTTATTGCCGCCGCCATCCGCGGAGATAGCATCGCCGAATTGACGTTTACGTAAACGTTATGCCAACATGCCGTATCTGCAGCGCCAGAAAACCATAAGACCACACATCCAAGCGAGGAAGACAACGATGGAAATCCGCGACAACGTATTTATCGTCACCGGCGGCGCCTCCGGGCTCGGCGAGGGTAGCGCCCGCATGCTGGCCGCCGCGGGCGCCAAGGTGGTGATCGCCGATCTTAACGAAGCCGCCGGCACCGCGCTGGCCGCCGAGCTGGGCGGGAAGTTCGTGCGCTGCGACGTCAGCAGCGAGGCCGACGGGCAAGCCACCGTGGCGGCAGCCACCGCGCTGGGCCGCCTGGCCGGGCTGGTCAATTGCGCCGGCATTGCCACCGCCAACAAGACGGTGGGCAAGAACGGCCCGCACCCGCTCGACGCCTTCGACAAGACCATCCGCGTCAACCTGATCGGCACCTTCAACATGATCCGGCTGGCTGCCGCGGCCATGGTGCAGAACACGCCCGACGCGGAAGGCGAGCGTGGCGTGATCATCAATACGGCATCGGTGGCGGCCTTCGACGGCCAGATCGGGCAGGCCGCCTACGCAGCCTCCAAGGGTGGCGTGGTCGCCATGACGCTGGCCATCGCGCGCGACCTGTCGCGCGACGGCGTGCGCTGCATGACGATTGCCCCGGGGCTGTTCGAGACGCCGATGCTGCTAGGCATGCCGCAGGAAGTGCAGGACGCGCTCGGCAAAATGGTGCCGTTCCCGTCGCGCCTGGGCCGCCCGGCCGAGTATGCGAAGCTGGTGGGGTCCATCATCACCAACCCCATGCTCAACGGCGAAGTGATCCGGCTCGACGGCGCCATCCGCATGCAGCCGAAGTAACGCCGTCCCGGCCTTTGCCGGCCGCCCTTCACGCCGGCATCAGCATCACCAGCGTCAGGCCCGGCGCGGCAGCCGGCACCAGCGTGAGCTGCTCGAAATGCAACAGCCCGCGCACTGGATGCCGAAAGCCGCGGCGCCCGCCCTGCCGCTCTTCCACATCCTGCGACAGCCAGTCGACCCGGAACACCGGGCTCTGGGCAATGAGGCCCTCCACCAGCGCGCGCATCGGCGGATCGTCGGCATGGCGGATGCTGTGCGCGCGAAACTCCGACACCAGCCGCGCCGCCCGGTGCGGCCAGTCCTCCACCAATGCCTGCAAACCCGGCGATAAAAACATGCTGCGCAGCAGGTTGCGGTCTTCGCTGGCGGGATCGAGCCAGCCCACGAACAGGTCGGCGGCGGCGGCATTCCAAGCTAGCGCGCTCCATTGCCGGTCCAGCAGGTAGGCCGGGCCGTTGATGGCCTCCACGCTCGCGAGGACAGCTGCTGGCGCGTGTTCGTCCTGCGCCTGCATAGGGTCGCGCCGGCCCGCCAGCTCGAACAGGTAGGCCCGTTCCGCGCGCGACAGCCGCAGTGCGCCGGCCAGGCTGGCCAGCGCGCGGGCCGATAGCGCCACCGGCCTGCCCTGCTCCAGCCACGTCACCCAGGTGGCGCTCAGGCCGGCGAGCTGCGCCAGCTCCTCGCGGCGCAAGCCGGGCGTGCGCCGCCGCCGGCCGGGGGCCAGGCCAACTTCGGCCGGGGCAAGGCGCTCGCGGTGCGCCCGCAGGAAGCGGCCCAGCACAGCTTCGCGCGTGAGTTCGTGTGGCTTGGCGGGATCGGGGGGCGCGTATTCTGTCATGGAGGGCTGAGCGGGCAATGCAGATAGCCAGGCAAAAGCTCAAAAACTTAAAAACTAAAAAGCTGGTGCGTTTTATACCAGGATAAAACCCTGACTTGTACCGGGAAAACAGGCTGCTACAGTACGTCGAACCCGTTACGCGGGCAAGCCCCCGTCACCAATCCCCCGGTCCCCGGTCACCAGAACCCACTAGCGGCCATTGCCGCCAGGAGAGCCACATGCAACAACAAGAACTCGTTGCCGCCCAGTTCGGCGCCACCGCCAGCGCCTACCTCACCAGCGCGGTCCACGCCCAGGGCGCGGACCTGCAGCAGCTTGCACAGGAACTGGCGGCGCTGCCGGCGGCGCAGGTGCTCGACCTGGGTTGCGGCGCGGGCCACGCCAGCTTTGCCGCAGCGGGGGTTGCAGCGCAAGTGACGGCTTACGATCTGTCGGCGGAAATGCTGGCGGTTGTGGAAGGCGCAGCGCGCGACAAGGGGCTGGCGAACATCCGCACCCGCCAGGGCGCCGCGGAATCGCTGCCCTTTGACGATGCCAGCTTCGACGCGGTGATCTCGCGCATGAGCGCTCACCACTGGCGCAATGTGCCGGCGGCGCTGGCGGAGATGTACCGGGTGCTCAAGCCGGGCGGCAAGGTCGTGCTGATCGATATCGCCGGCTCGGACGACCCGCTGCCCGATACCTGGCTGCAATCGGTGGAGTTGCTGCGCGACCCGTCGCATATCCGCGACTACACCGGTACCGAGTGGAAAGCGATGCTGGAGGCTGCGGGCTTCACGGCCAGCGTCTCGCCGGCCTGGCGCATCGAGCTGGAGTTCGCCACCTGGGTGCAGCGCATGCGCACGCCGCCCGTGGCGGTAGCCGCCATCCAGCACCTGTGGCAACTGGCGCCGGCGGAAGTACGCGACCACTACCTCGTCAAGGCCGACGGCAGCTTTGCGCTGGAAGCGGTGATGGTCACGGCAACGCGCAGTTAAGCAGTTAAGCAGTTAAGCAGTTAAGCAGTTAAGCAGTTAAGCAGTTAAGCCGTTAAGGAGCTAAGCAGCTAAGCAGCCAAGCCAGGCGGGTGCCCGTCATTGCGCCATGGCCGGCTCGGCCGGCAATGGCAGGCTCTGTACCATCTGCCACACGGCGGCGGCCGAAGGCGACAAGGAGCGGTCCTCCCGGCAGACCATGACGATGCGCCGCTCCTCGCGCGGCGTGAGCGGCCGCCAGACCAGAGGAGACTCCGCCGGCAACGGCAGCGAGAACGAGGGCAGGACCGAAGCGCCGATGCCGGCCTCAACCATGCCAAACACGCTGGCCGAATGCCCCAGCTCCTGCACCACGCTCGGCGCCACGCCATGGCTGGCGAAAATGCGGTCGATCAGGGGCCGGCTGCCCGAGGCGAAATCCAGCAGCACCAGCGGCATGCCGTCCAGTGCGGACCACGGCACCGAGTCGGCATTGGCCAGCGGGTGATCACGCCGGCACACGAAGCAAAACGGATCGGTCGCCAGCGGCGCGATGGTCAAGCCTTCCGGCGCCAACGGATCGATCAATACGCCAAAGTCCACGGCCCCCGCGCGGATCTGCTCGAGGCCGTCGGCCTGCACGTTGTCGCGCACGCTGAGGCGGATATCCGGATATTGGCGCGCGCAGGTCGACACGTACAGCGGCATCAGCCGCGCGGAAATCGTGGGTGCACTGGCAATCACAACCCGGCCGCGATAACGCTCGCCAAGCTGGCGCGTTTCTTCCAGCGTATCGTCCAGCTGGCCAAGCAGGCGCTCGATGGCAGGCGCCAGGGCCTGTCCCGCGTCGGTCACCACCACCTCCCGCGTGGTGCGGTCTAGCAAGCGCACGCCAAGTGCCTCTTCCAGCTCGGCAACGCCCCGGCTGACCGCGGGCTGCGTCAGGCCAACAGCGTCCGCGGCACGGCTGAAACTGCCATGCCCGACCACGGCGAGGAAGACCCGCAACTGGCGCAACGTGTAATTCATGCGTCTATGAGATGAATGGATGCGATAAATGAATTTGCATTCTAGGCGTCACTGACGTCCAATGCTAGGCGAAACCCTAATCCAACCTTGCCGTCATGTCCGCCATCCTCTCACCCTTCAAGAAAATCTACGACCTGATCGACGGGTTCGTGCTGATCATGCTGAGCGCCATCGGCATCGCGCTGCTGGCCCCGCAAATCGGCGCCGGCGACGGCCCGCTGCACCTGGGCATGGTCACCAACCTGGGCGTGGCCCTGGTGTTCTTCCTGCACGGCGCCGCGCTGTCGCGCGACAAGCTGGTGGCCGGCGCGCGCCACTGGCGCCTGCATGCCTTCGTGCAGAGCTTCACCTACATCGTCTTCCCGGTGGTCGGGCTGGCGTTGATGTTCGGCCTGCGCAACATGCTGCCCGCCGAGCTGCTGCTGGGCGTGTTCTACCTGTGCGCGCTGCCATCCACCGTGTCGTCGTCCGTGGCGATGACCTCGATGGCGCGCGGCAACGTGCCCGGCGCGATCTTCAATGCCACCATCTCGGGCCTGATCGGCATGGCCGTCACGCCGCTGCTGATGGGCCTGGTGATCAGCGCCAGCGGCGCCTCGATGCCGCTGGGCAAGGCGCTGACCGGCGTGGCGCTGCAACTGCTGCTGCCGTTCGCGCTCGGCCAGCTGGCCCGCCCGCTGATCGGCAGCTGGCTGGCCAAGAAGAAGCAGATCACCAACAAGATCGACCGCGGCGTGATCGTGCTGATTGTGTATTCGTCGTTCTGCGACGCCACCGCCGCCGGCCTGTGGCACAAGTACAGCTGGGAAACCATCGGTGCCGTGATGGCGCTCGCCGCCGTGCTGCTGGTGGTGATCCTGGCCACCACCACCTTCACCGCGCGCCGCCTCGGCTTCTCGGTGGAAGATGAGATCACCGCGGTGTTCTGCGGCTCCAAGAAGAGCCTGGCCAACGGCATCCCGATGGCCAAGATCCTGTTTGCCGGCCATCCGGCGCTGGGCCTGCTGGTGCTGCCGCTGATGGTCTACCACCAGTTGCAGCTGATCGTGTGCTCGGTGATTGCCTCGCGCTACGCCAGCCGCGACGCGCTGCCCGACGGGGCTACCGCCCGCGCCTGAGTGTCAGAGTGTCAGCGCGCTGCATGGCAAACGGCCGGCAACGATGTTGCCGGCCGTTTTGTTTTCAGGCGCCGCCTCTTACTCTTACACCGACGGATTCTTCGCCAGCGGCGGATTGCGCGCGAAGTAGTTCTTGATGCCACGCAGGATGGCGTTGGCCAGTTGCTCCTGGTGGCTCTCGTCGTTGAGCTTGCGCTCTTCCTCGGGATTGCTGATGAAAGCGGTCTCGACCAGGATCGACGGGATATCCGGTGCCTTCAGCACCGCAAAGCCCGCCTGCTCCACACTGCCCTTGTGCAGCCGGTTGACGCCGCCGATCTCCGCCAGCACCGCCTTGCCCACCTGCAAGCTGTCATTGATCTGCGCGGTCGTGGACAAGTCCAGCAGCACCCGCGCCACCTGCGCATCCTTGTTGCCCATATTGGCGCCGCCGATCAGGTCGGAGGCGTTCTCCTTGTTGGCCATCCAGCGCGCGGCGGTGCTGGACGCACCGCGCTCGGACAAGGCGAACACCGAGGCGCCCTTGGCTTCCGGCGAGAGGAAGGCATCGGCGTGGATGGACACGAACAGGTCGGCCTGCACCCGGCGCGCCTTCTGCACGCGCACGTTGAGCGGCACGAAGAAGTCCGCGTCGCGCGTCATCATGGCGCGCATATTGGGCTGGGAGTCGATCTTGGCGCGCAGCCGCTGCGCGATCTGCAGCACCACGTCTTTCTCGCGCGATCCGGACGCGCCGGTGGCGCCGGGATCCTCGCCACCATGGCCGGGATCGATCGCGACGGTCAGCAGGCGGCGCATCTTGAAGGAACGGTCCGCCGGCGGGTTGTTGGCAGGCAGGGCCGCAGGCGGGTTGTTCTGCGCCAGCGGCGGTGCCGATGGCACGGCTGGTGAGGAAGGCGACGGCGGCCTGGGCTTGACGGCTGCCATCGGTGGCAGGGCCGGCACCGGGTTGGCGCCCTTGTCCTCGAACTTGCGCACCAGTGCGCCAATGGCGTCTTCCTCGCCGGAGGCAGGCGCGCCGGACACGCCGTCCGCGCCGGCCGGGGGCTGCGTGGCGGCAAACCTGCGCTGCTTGTCCTCGGTGTCGCGCACCAGGGTCCACAAGGGATCCGGCGGATTGACGGGGTACAGGTCAAAGACCAGGCGGTTGCGGTAACTGCCAATTGGCGCCAGCGTGAACACCTGCGGCGAGACGCTTTCCTTCAGGTCGAACACCAGCCGCACCACGCGCGGCCGGTTCTGGCCCACGCGCACGGTCTGGATGTAGGGATCGTTGGAGGTGATCTTGGCCACCAGCTCGCGCAGGGTGGGCGAGAGATCGAGGCCATCGATGTCCACCACCAGCCGGTCGGGGCCGTGGATCATCTGGTGGACGGCGGCTAGCGGCTCATCGGATTCGATGGTGACGCGGGTGTATTCCTCGGCGGGCCAGACCCGCACCGCGACGATGCCGGCGCCAAAGGCGATCTGTGGCCCGGCCAGCGTGAGCACCACGCTGCCGGCGCCGGCCTTGAGGCACTGCGCCAGCCATTTGCGGCGGGCCAGCTGGATATCGTCGGGTCGGTCGGTGGCGAGTCGCTTGATCAGCATGCGCAAAGCAGGGTAAGTCCAGTCTGAGTATAGGCACGAAGCGTAACGATACGGCGTTCGGCCGCGTCATCGGCGTCGCTGATGTCCGATTGGAGCAACAAGTGAAGGTCCGGTTCCCCAAGCAAGCGCCCGGCTTTCTCCGGCCACTCCACCAGGCTCACGGCCGGTTCGGCAAAACAATCACGAAAACCGGCATCGGCCCACTCCTCCGGATCGGCGAATCGGTACAGGTCGAAGTGGTAGGCGGTCAGCGGCGAGCCATCGGCGCGCGTGACCGAATACGGCTCGCACAGCGTGTAGGTGGGGCTGCGCACCTTGCCCGCGTGGCCTAGCGCGCGCAGGATGGCGCGCGACAGCGTGGTCTTGCCGGCGCCAAGGTCACCCGAGAGCTGCAGGTGCACGGTCTGGGGCGGCAGCTTGCGCACGGCCTCGGCCAGCGCCGCGCCCAGCCGGGCGGTGGCCGCTTCGTCAGGCAGGTTGAGTGTGCGTTCTTGGAGCAGGGGCATTGCGTACAATTCGGGAATGATCGACCGAGCAGCCCAGGCGCCAACCGCCTCGCCCCCTCCTGCCAGCAGCGCCGCCCACGGGGCAACGCCTGGCCTTGCGCCGCCCCCGGCGTCGTCCGTTGTGCATGCAGGCACGGACGCTGCCGGGCTGGAGGCGCTGGTGGGCTCGATCCGGGCCTGGGGCACGGAGCTCGGCTTCGATGCGCTCAGCATTGCCGACGTGGATCTGAGCCGGGCTGAAGCAGGATTGTTGGCGTGGCTGGCGCAGGGCTACCACGGCGACATGGATTATATGGCGAACCACGGCTTGCGGCGCGCCCGTCCCGCCGAACTCGTGCCCGGCACGGTGCGCGCCATCGTGGCACGCATGCCGTACCTGCCCGCCGCGGGCCCGCACGACTGGCGCGCCCATGAACTTGCCCGGCTCGACGACCCCGCCACTGCCATGGTCTCGCTCTACGCGCGGGGCCGCGATTATCACAAGGTGCTGCGCAACCGCCTGCAGCAGCTCGCCAGCCGCATCGAAGCCGCCATCGGCCCGTTCGGCTATCGTGTCTTCACCGACTCGGCGCCGGTGATGGAGGTGGCGCTGGCCGCGCAGGGCGGGCTGGGCTGGCGCGGCAAGCACACGCTGCTGCTCGACCGCGATGGCGGCTCGATGTTCTTCCTCGGCGAGATCCTGGTCGATGTGCCCTTCCCCGCCGACGCGCCGGAACCCGGCCACTGCGGCAATTGCCGCCGCTGCATCGATATCTGCCCGACCCAGGCCATCCTGGAACCCTACCGGATCGACGCGCGCCGCTGCATCTCCTACCTGACCATCGAGCACAAGGGCGCGATCCCGGAGGCACTGCGCGCGCCAATGGGCAACCGCGTGTACGGCTGCGACGACTGCCAGCTGGCGTGCCCGTGGAACAAGTTCGCCCACCGCGCCACCCTGCCGGACTTCGACGTGCGCAATGGCTTCGACGCGCCCGACATGGCCGAGCTGTTCGGCTGGACGGAGGCGGAATTCAACCAGCGGCTGGAAGGCAGCCCGATCCGCCGCATCGGCCATGAGCGCTGGCTGCGCAACCTGGCGGTAGGGCTGGGCAACAGCCTGCGCGCGGCCATCGCCAGCGGCGATATGGCGCTGGCCACGCGCATCCGCGCCGCGCTCGGCGCGCGCCAGGCCGAGGCCAGCCCGCTGGTGCGCGAGCATATCGACTGGGCGCTGGCCCAGGCGCCCGCTAACTGACGAGCTAACTGACGAGAGACAGCCAGAACGGCGTGGTGACGATGGCCGCCACGGTCATGACCGAGATCGTCGCCGCCACCATCGGGCCGTTGCCGCCCATGCGCACGGCCAGGATGTAGGCGCTCGACGCGGTCGGCAGCGAGGCAAACAGCACCGCGATCTGCGACTGCAGCTCGGTCAGCGGCAGCAAGCGCCCCACCGCCCAGGCAAAGCAGGGCATGGCCACCAGCTTGACACCGCTCCACCACGCCACCGGCCCGACCGCCCCCGTCACCCCGCTCATCTGCAGACCCGCGCCGACTGTCATCAGCCCCAGCGCGGTGGACGCGGAGCCCAGCCGGGCCAGCGTCATGCCCACCACCTCGGGCGGGTGCAGGCCCACCAGGTTGGTCAGCAAGCCCCCTGCGGTGGCGAGGATCAGCGGGTTGCGCGCCAGCTCGCGCCACAGCCGGGTCTCGCCGTGACGGGCCAGCGCCCATACCGCGGCCACATTGCACAGCGGCACCGTGCAGCCGACGATCACCGCCATCATGGCCAGGCCCTCGCTGCCGCCCAGGCGCGCGGCCAACGCCAGCCCGATATAGGAATTGAAGCGGAATGCGGTCTGCAGGCCGGAGGCGAAATCCAGCGGCGCCAGCCGCATCGCCCATTTGACGGCATAGCCGCCAACCATGCCGAACGCGGTGGTCAACAATGCCAGGCCGAGCATGGCCGACGTGGAGGAGAAATCGAACTTGGCGCTGTTGGTGGACTGCAACAGCAGCGCGGGGAAGAGCACGAAGTACACCAGGCGCTCCACCCCAGCCCAGAACGCGCGGTCGAAAGGGGAATAGCGCACCAGCAGCCAGCCGATCAGGATCAGGCTGAAATCCGGCACCAACAAGAGAGCAGAAGACATCGCTTGGTTTTAGTTATTGTGATGGCCGCCGCGCACGCCAAGTGCAGCCTAGGGCAGATACCAATTGGTATTGTTTCAGAAATCGTGGACTATGGCACGTTCCGTCGTACCGTCCAGCCTTTATGTTTTCCCGTCGTACCCCGTTCGCGTGCGAACCGCTCGCCCGCCGCGCAAGCCTGCTGGCGCTCACCCTCTGCGTGGGCGCGGCCCTGGCCATGCCGCCGGAGCGCGCGCGCGCCAACGAAATCGAGGGCATGCGGATCGACGACGCCACCCGGGTCGGCGGCAAGGAGCTGCAGCTCAACGGCACCGGCCTGCGCTCGATGTTCATCATCAAAGGCTATGTGGCCGCCCTTTACCTGCAGGAGAAGGCGCGCAACGCGACCGTGGTGCTGGGCGCCCACGGCCCCAAGCGCCTGCAGATCCGGCCGCTGCGCGAGGTGCCACCCGATGCCTTTATCAAGGCCCTGAACGAAGGGCTCCGCGAAAACCACAGCGAGGTCCAGTTCCAGAGGCTGTCCGAGCGCCTGTTCCAGTTGCGCCAGACCATGGAGCAGATGGGCACCGCCCGCAAGGGCGATGTGATCAATTTTGACTTTTCGCCCGATGGCGGCACCGTGGTCGCCATCAACGGCACGCCGCGCGGCAAGCCGATCCCGGGCGAAGATTTCTACCAGGCCGTGCTGCGCATCTTCCTTGGCGACCATCCGGTCGACCGGGATCTCAAGCGCGGGCTCCTGGGCGGTTAGCCCCCGGGCGGCCTCCAGGCCCGCCCGCCAGAACTCACGCCGCCGGCTTCAAAGCCCCGCCACCGCGGCAGCGTCGCCGGCGTTCTTTACCTTGGGCGGATATCCCCGCCCGGTCCTTTGACGGGAGACACGATCTCATGCAAACCAGCAAAATCGCCCTGGCCCTTGGCCTGGCAGCAGCAGCCTCCGTGGCGCAGGCGCAAAGCTTCCCGACCAAGCCGATCCGGCTGATCATCCCGTTTGCGCCCGGCGGCACGACGGACATCGTGGGCCGTGGCGCGGCCGACCAGATGAGCCGCATCCTGGGCCAGCCCGTGGTGGTGGAAAACCGCGCCGGCGGGGGCGGCTCGATCGGCGCCGACGCCATCGCCAAGGCCGCGCCCGACGGCTACACCATCGGCATCTCCACGGTCTCCACCATGGCGGTCAACCCGGCCTGCAACCCCAAGCTGTCGTACGACCCGATCAAGGACTTCAAGCCCGTCACCAACCTGGCCAACGTGGCCAACGTCATCGCGGTCAACCCGAACTTCCCGGCCAAGGACTACAAGGAGTTCCTGGCTGTGCTCAAGGCCAATCCGGGCAAGTATTCGTACGCGACCTCCGGCACCTGCGCCTTCGGCCACATGCTGGGCGAGCAGTTCAAGGTCTCGACCAAGACCTTCATGGTCCATATCCCCTACCGCGGCGCGGGCCCGGCGCTGAACGACGTGCTGGCCGGCCAGGTGCCGATCATGGTCGACAACCTGCCCTCCTCGATGCCCTACATCAAGGCCGGCAAGCTGCGCCCGATCGTGGTGGCATGGAACAAGCGCATCGACTCCCTGCCGAACGTGCCGACCTTTGGCGAGCTCGGCCTGAAAGAGCCGAACGACCCGGCCTGGTACGGCCTGGTGGCCCCGGCCGGCACGCCTGACGAAGTCATCAAGAAGCTGAACGAAGCCGCGGTCAAGGCGCTGCAGGACAAGGACTTCCAGCAGCGCTTGCGCACTGCCGGCGCGGAACCTTCGGGCAACACCCCGGCGGAGCATGCGGCGGAGATCAAGAAGGAATTCGAGAAGATGAAGACGCTGGTGAAGGTGCAGAACATCAAGCTGGAGCAGTGATGTTGGCGGCAAGCCCGCGGCACTAGCCGAAGCCGGCGAGCGGGCCAAAGCCGCGCGCCATGACGACGGCTGTCTCTCCCTCTCCCCTCAGGGGGAGAGGGCCGGGGAGAGGGGTGGCTTAGCTAGGAGCCACCTGAAGCGAAGCCCGTGGTGTTGTCCAGCACGACGGCGTAACGAGCGCCCGCCCTCTCCCCCAGCCCCTCTCCCGCACGCGGGAGAGGGGAGCACGACAGGGAACACGGCAGGAAGCACGGCAACGCCGACCCAACGCGATCAGGCCAAAGAGGCCAGAACCACCGCCTCGCGCAGTAGCACGCTCACCTCGGCCACCGCCGGCGAATACGCCCCTGCACGCGTGGCCGCCACCGCCGCGGTAGCGGCAGCCCATCGCGCCTGCCGCGCCAGCGTCGCCTCGGGGTCCAGCAGCAATCCCGCCATCCATCCGCCCATTGCAGCGTCGCCGCAGCCGACGGTATCCACCACCTCGACGGCGAAAACCGGCTGCTCACAAGCACCGTCCCCATGCAACAGCGTCATGCCATCCGCGCCGCGCGTCAGCAGCACGCGCGCCTGCGGCGCCAGCGCCCTGAGCGCTGCGAGCGCGGCGTGTTCGTCCAGCGCGGGGTACAGGCCGCGCAGGTCTTCGTCCGATACCTTGATGTAGTCCGCCAGGCCAGCCATGTGCGCAAAGACGGCCTGATACTCCGGCGCACGCATGGGCGCGCGGAAGTTGGGATCGAAGGCGATGCGCTTGCCCGCGGCCCTGGCCTGCGTGGCTTCCGTGCACAGGCGCGCGGCGAGCGGCTGGCGCGCGAGGCTGAGCGAGCCGAAGTGCACGGTGCGCGCGGCCTGGCGCCAGCCCGGCGGCAAGCGCTCGGGGTCGAAGTAGAGATCGGCGCTGTCGTCGCCGACGAAAAAGTACTGCGGCGGGTGCTGCGCGCCGACAAACGCCAGCAGCGGCGAGCGCTCCACGCGCTGCAGGAAGCGCAGGTCCAGGCCAGCCTCGGCACTGGCCTCGGCCAGTTGGTCGCCCAGCGTGTCGGCGCTGATCGCACCGGCAAAGGCGGTAGGCACGCCCAGCCGCGCGCCCACGCGGGCCACGTTCCAGCACG
Source organism: Cupriavidus sp. GW822-FHT02D05 (assembly GCF_058802485.1). NCBI lineage: Bacteria > Pseudomonadati > Pseudomonadota > Betaproteobacteria > Burkholderiales > Burkholderiaceae > Cupriavidus > Cupriavidus sp. GW822-FHT02D05. The sequence continues at coordinate 106,958 of NZ_JBXAOE010000029.1, forward strand.
AGCCGCCGGGCAGGCCGAGCCAGTCCTGCCCGCCCTGGTGGACCATATCGGTCAATGCCTCGCCAAAGACGACGTAGGCTGGCCATGATGTCGTTGTCATTGCATCCTCTTTCTCGGTTTTCCGTATGCGTGCGCTGCCGCGCGTCAGCCTTGCCAGGCCGATGCCGCGGCCAATGCGCGCCGGATCAGGCCGGCGGTGGAAGCATCATGCGGGCGCGCCGGCCCGCCGTCGAGCTCGCAGGCGATCGGCGCGGCAAGCTGCTTGCCCAGCTCCACGCCCCACTGGTCGAACGAGTTGATATTCCACAGCACGCCCTGGACGAAGGTGCGGTGCTCCGAAAGCGCGATCAATGCGCCCAGATGATACGGATCGAGCCGCTGCAGCAACAGCGTATTGCTGGGGCGGTTGCCCTCGAACACCATGTGCGGCACCAGCGCTTCGTCCTGCACGCCGAGCGCCCTGACCTCTTGCGCGGTGCGTCCGCGCAGCAACGCCTCGCCTTGCGCAAAGCAGTTGGCGAGCAGCTTGCCGTGGTGACCCGGCATCGGGTGCACCGGCTCCAGCGCGGCGATGAAATCCACCGGCATCCAGTGCGAGCCCTGGTGCACCATCTGGAAGTAGGCGTGCTGTCCGTTGGTGCCGGTGGTGCCCCACACCACCGGCGCGGTGCCTTGCACGGCGGCGGCACCATTGAGCTGCACGGACTTGCCGTTGCTCTCCATCTCGAGCTGCTGCAAGAAGGCCGGCAGCAGCTCGAGCGGCTCGCAGTACGGCGCCACGCAGCGGCTGCCGGTGCCCAGGAAGCTGCGATACCACACGTCGAGCAGGCCGAGGATCATCGGCATGTTCTGCGGCGCGTCGGCCTCGGCGAAATGCCGGTCCATGGCGCGGGCGCCATCGAGCAACTGGCGAAAGCGCGCAAAGCCAACAGCCAGCGCAATCGACAACCCCACCGCGGACCATAGCGAAAAGCGCCCACCCACCCAGTCCCAGAACGGGAACATATTGGCGGGGTCGATGCCGAACGCGGCCACCGCCTGCCGGTTGGTGGAGACCGCGACGAAGTGGCTGGCCAACTGTGCGTGCGGCACGCCGTGGCGCAGGAACCAGGTGCGCGCGGTGTGCGCGTTGGCCATGGTCTCCAGCGTGGTGAAGGTCTTGGAGCAAACCACCACCAGCGTGCTGGCGGCGTCCAGCCGCGCGAGCACGGCGGCAAGATCGCTGCCATCCACGTTGGCGACAAAATGCAGGCGCGGCCCTTCGGTGTCCAGGTGCGCGAGCGCGCGGCAGACCATGCGCGGGCCGAGGTCCGAGCCGCCGATGCCGATATTGATCACGTCGGTGATCCGGCGGCCATTCCAGCCGCGCCACGTGCCGCCGCGCACCGCGTCGGCAAAGCGCTCCATCTGGGAGAGCACCGCAGCCACGTCGCCGGCCACCGCCACGCCCTGCGCGTGAAAGCCGTCCTGCGGCCACGCGCGCAGCGCCATATGCAGCGCGGCGCGGCGCTCGGTGGTGTTGACCGCTTCGCCGCGGTACATGGCATCGCGCCGCGCGCTCACGCCGGCCTCGTCGGCCAGCGCGAAGAGCAGCGCCATGGTGGTGTCGGTGACGCGGTTCTTGGCGTAGTCGAGCGTCAGGCCGGCCGCCTCGGCCACGAAGCCGGCGCCACGGGCTTCGCCCTGCTGGCCGTCGAACCAGTCGCGCAGGTGGGCATGGCGGATGACCTGCGCATGCTCTTCAAGCCGTTGCCAGGTGCTTGGGAAATCGGACTTCGGGGACATCGTGGACATCGAATCAACTCCTGTACTCGCCGCCGCGCCGGCAACCGCCGGCGCGTCGCCATGCTTCAGACTGGCTTCACAACGCGTCTCACAGCTCTTCATGCCACACCGCGCCATCGCGCGAGGGCAGCGCGCTCGACGCCGCCGGCCCCCAAGTGCCGGCGGTGTAGAGCTTGGGCGCGAGATTGCTCTGCGCCCAGGCCTGCTGGATCGGCGCGACCCACCGCCAGGCCTGCGCCTGCTCGTCGCGCCGCACGAACAGCCCGAGCCGCCCGCGGATCACGTCCAGCAGCAGCCGCTCGTAAGCCCCGGTCTTGCGCTCATTGCGATTGCCCTGGCCGCGCGGCAGCATGCGTTGCAGGTCCAGCGTGGCGGGCTGCAGCGCCTGCGTGTCGCCGGGATGCTTGACCAGGAAATGCAGGCGGATGCTTTCCTCCGGCTGCAGCGTGATCACCAGCCGGTTGCCGGGCTCGTGGTCCAGCGGGCGCGGGAACAGCGAGTACGGCACGTCGCGGAACTGGATCACGATCTCGGCCACGCGCGACTGCATGCGCTTGCCGGTGCGCAGGTAGAACGGCACGCCGGCCCAGCGCCAGTTGGCAACCTCCGCCTTGATGGCGACGAAGGTCTCGGTCTGGCTATCGGGCGCGACGGCCGGCTCGTTCACATAGCCCGGCACGGCGTCGCCGGCCGCCGCGCCACGGCAGTATTGCCCGCGCACCACCTTCTCGGCGACCTCGTTCAACTCGATGGGCTTGAGCGCCTTGAGGATCTTCAGCTTCTCGTCGCGGATCGCGTCCTCCGACAGGCTGGCCGGCGGCTCCATCGCCACCATGCACAGCAGTTGCAGCAGGTGGTTCTGCACCATGTCGCGCAGCGCGCCGATGCCGTCGTAGAATGCGCCGCGCTTTTCCACGCCGATTTCCTCGGCGATGGTGATCTGCACATCGCGCACCCATTCGCGCCGCCACAGCGGTTCGAACAGTACGTTGCCAAAGCGCATCGCCATCAGGTTCTGCACCGACTCCTTGCCCAGGTAATGGTCGATGCGGTAGATCTGGTCTTCGGCAAAATGTTGCGCCACCGCGGAGTTGATGGCATCGGACGAGGCCAGATCGTGGCCCAGCGGCTTTTCCAGCACGATGCGCACGCCTGCGTGGTTAAGGCCGGTGCGCGCCAGTTGCTCGCAGATCGGCACGAACAACTGCGGGCCGGTGGCCAGGTAGAACACCACCACCGGCGCAGCGCGGGCACGGACCAGCTCGGCGAGTGCATCGAAACCCTCCGGCGCGTTGGCGTCCACCTGCAGGTAGAGGATGCGCGCGACAAAGGCCTGCCAGACTTCGGCCGCGGCGGCAGCGGGCAGCGCCGGACGCACCTTGGACTCGAGCATGGCCAGGTAGGCTTCCTGGCCGAGCGGCTGGCTGCCGAGTGCGAGGATGCGCCCGCGCGCGTGCAGCGAGCCCACGCAGTGCGCATCGAACAGCGCCGGCAGCAGCTTGCGCGTGGCCAGGTCGCCGGTGCCGCCGAACAGCACGAAGTCGAATTCGGGGACTGCGCCTACAGCATTGTTTGGCATGGTTTCACCAGTCGGTTGGTCGGTTGATCGGTTGATCGGCTATCAGGGGATTCGGTTGTAAGTTGAGCGCGGACCGCTGCCCGGCTAGCGCGGCGCGGCCCAGCCCTTGTACGCGTTCACATTGGCACGCGTGACCAGTGTGGGCGGCAGCAACACGATGCGGTTTGCGGGTGCCTGGCCATGCATCAGCCCCACGCCGATCTCCACCGCGGTGCGGGCGATGGCCCACGGGTCCTGGCTGGCCGAGGCCTGCACCAGCGTGTTGGCCTTGAGCGCGGCCTCGATATCGGGCGCGCCATCGACAGACGCGATCAGGATGCCACGGCGGTTCAGCTGACGCGCGGCCAGGTCGGCGCCGACAGCCTGCGGGTCGTTGATGGTGAAGACCGCGTCGATCTTGGGGAAGCGGGTCAGGTAAAGCTGCATGACATTGAGGCCGCCCTCGCGTGAGCCCTTGCCATCCTGGTCATCGGAGAGCACGTGGATGCCGGGGTGCTTGCCCAGCACCGTCTTGCAGCCCTTCACGCGATCCAGCACGGCAGACACCGGCGGGCCATTCTGGATGATGAGGTTACCGCGCCCGCCCAGCCGCTCGGCGAGAAAGGCGCAGGCCAACTCGCCGGCCTGCGTGTTGTCGGTCTGCACCGTGGCGTCGGCACCCGCCGCCGCCACGTCCACCGCCACCACCACGATGCCGGCCTTGCGGGCCTTCTTCACCGCGGGCTCGATGGCGCGCGCGTCGGCCGCGTTGATCAGGATCAGGTCCACCTTCGACACGATAAAGCTATCGATATGCGAGAACTGCTTGTTGAGGTCATAGTCGGCGGACAGCACCGTGACCTTGGCATCCGGGTTGATCTTCTTGGCGGCGGCTTCGGCGCCGTGCGCCAGCGCGACGAAGTACGGGTTGCCGAGCGAGCCGAGCGTGACGCCGACTTTTTTCAGCGGCCGTTGCGCGGCCGCGCTCGCCGGTGCGGCGTCCGGCGCGTTCTGTGCGGCGGCGCCGGCGCACAGCAGGCTCATTGCCGCCATCGCCAGCGCCGCCAGGTATTGCTTGGACATATCGTGTCTCCAGTAGCCGGTGGTCAGGTCACGCACGCTTCACGTGCGCGCCGAGCCCTTGCGGCGATAGCTGTCGAGCGCCACCGCACCAATGATCACCAGCCCCTTGATGATGTATTGCCAGATATCTGACACGCCCAGCAGCACCAGTCCGTTGGACAGCACCGCGATGATCAGCGCCCCGACCAGCGTGCCGACGATGGAGCCGGTGCCGCCCACGAAGCTGGTGCCGCCCAGGATGACCGCGGCGATGGCATCGAGCTCGTACGACTGGCCAAGCTGCAGCCCGTTGGCCGCGTACAGGCGCGCGGAAGACATCACGCCGCCCAGCCCCGCCAGCAGCCCGGACACCGCGTACACGAACAGCAGCACGACCCACACCTTGATGCCGGACAGGCGCGCCGCCTCGGCATTGCCGCCCACCGCGTAGATCTGCAAGCCCAGCACAGTGCGGCGCAGCACGAACCACGACACCGCCACCACGGCAAAGGCGATGATCACCAGCCAGGGCACGCCCAGTACTTCGCCGTTGCCGATAAAGGCAAAGCCGATATCCGGGTTGTAGATCGTGCTGTCGTTGCCGACCAGCCGCGCCAGCCCGCGCACCGCCGTCAGCGTGCCCAGTGTGACGATGAACGGCGGCAGTTTCATGAAAGCGACCAACGCGCCGTTGACGATGCCGAACAGCAGGCCGCACAAGAGCGCGGCGGGCACGCTCAGCATGCCGAGCTGCGGCACCAGCGACACCAGCATCGCCACCACCGCCGAGATCGACAGGATGGAGCCCACCGACAAATCGATGCCGCCGGTCAGGATCACGAAGGTCATGCCCGCGGCCAGCACCATGTTGATGGAGGCTTGCTGCGCGATGATCGACAGGTTCTGCCAGCCGGCGAAGTTCTCGGTCAGCACCGAGAAACCGATGCACAGCAGCACCAGCACGGGCAGCATGCCAAGCGCGCGCAGGCGCTCCTGGGTGGTGAGGCGGCCGAGAGTGGCCGCGGGCAACGAAGCGCCAGTGGAAGCGGCGGGACGTGTGATGGATTCATGCATGGTTGTCTCCTGCGCCGGCGGCTGCGCAGCGTTGCGGGCCGGCGTCGATGGTTCTGTCTCTTGCGGGCGGCGCACAGGCTGCGCCCTGCCTCAATGCAGCGTGATGCTAGTTGCATGGCCGGCGGCGGCGCGCGGCACGTCCGCCCATGCGGGCGCCGGCTGCGCGGCCGCGCCGGTGGCCAGCGCGATGATGCGCTCCTGGGTTTCGGCCGCGCTGCCGGCGGGGCGCACCTCGCCGGCCAGCGCGCCCTCGCGCATGACCAGCACGCGATCACACAGGCCCACCACTTCGGGCAGCTCGCTGGAGATCATCAGGATCGCCACGCCGCTCTGGGCTAGCGCGTTGATCAGCCGATAGATCTCCGACTTGGCGCCGATGTCCACGCCACGCGTGGGCTCATCCAGGATCAGCACGCGCGGCTGGATTTCCAGCAGCCGCGACAGCATCACCTTCTGCTGGTTGCCGCCGGACAGCGCGCCCACGTTGACCTGCGCATGCGCCACGCGGATGCCCAGCGTGTCGATGGCCTCGGCCGTGCGGCGGCGCGCGGCGCTCCGGTTCAGGCGGCCCAGGCCTAGTGCGTCGCGCGCGGCCACGATCAGGTTGATGTTCTCGTGCACGCTCAGGTCCAGGAACAGGCCCTGCAGCTTGCGATCCTCGGTCAGGTAGGCAATGCCGGCATCGATGGCCTGGCGCGGGCCGCCGGCCGGCAGCGTGACCAGCCCGCCAGTGCCGGCCGGGTTGGCCGGGTCGGCAATCCGGACCTCGCCGCGCGTGCGCACGTCGGCCCCGAACACCAGCCGCGCCAGCTCCGTGCGGCCCGCGCCGACCAGGCCCGCCAGCCCCAGTACCTCGCCGGCGCGCAGGTCGAAGCTGCAGCCCTTGACGCGCCGGCCATCGGCCACGTCGCGCACGGACAGCATCACCTCACGCTCGACCGCCTGGCCGTGCGTCTTGGTGTAGAAACCTGACAGGTCGCGCCCCACCATCATCTTGACCAGCGCCGCCTGCGACAGCTGCGCGCGGTCCAGCGTGCCAACGAAACAGCCGTCGCGCAACACGGTCACGCGATCGGCCAGCTCGTCAATCTCGGCCATGCGGTGGCTGATATAGAGAATCGCCATGCCTTCGCCGCGCAGTTGGCGGATCAGCGCGAACAGGCGATCCGTCTCGTGCGTGGACAGCGGCGTGGTGGGCTCGTCCATCACCAGGATGCGCGCCTCGAAGTGCACGGCCCGCGCGATTTCCACCAGCTGGCGCTGCGCGATCGACAGGCTTGCCACGTTCGCCGCGGGCGAGAAATCCGCGCCGAGCCTGGCCAGCGTGGGCGCGCAGGCGCGCACCATCTCGCCGCGCGCCACCAGCCCGCGCCGCTGCAGGGCACGGCCCAGATAGATGTTCTCGGCCACGCTCAGGTTGGGCGCCAGGCTGAGCTCCTGGTAGATCACCGCCACGCCAAGGTCGCGCGCGGATTGCGGCCCATCGATCTGCACCCGTTGCCCGTCGATATGGCATTCGCCGCCGGGGTCCGCGGTGTAGGCGCCGGACAGGATCTTCATCAGCGTCGACTTGCCGGCGCCGTTCTCGCCCATCAAGGCGTGGACCTCGCCGGCGTAGGCCGTGAGCTCGACATTGCGCAGCGCGCGCACGCCGGGGAAGGTCTTGCAGATATTGCGCAGCGCCAGCAGCGGCGCCTTGGTGGACGTATCGCACGTATCGCACGTATCGGACGAAGCAGCCGAAATGGGCGAAATAGGTGAAATAGACGAAGCGGACAGATCAGACGATGGCATGGTTGGCCTCCGGAATCATGGCGGATGCGCCTTTGAGCATGTCGGCCCGCGGCGAGAAATTCATGAACATCGGCAGCGACGCGGCACCGACCGCGCCGGCGTTGGCACCAAAGCAGCCACGCACCACGCGTGGCGCTCGCCGAGCCTCGGGCGCGCCGTCGTCCAGCTCGCCTTGCAGGCGCTCGATCAGCGCCTGCACCAGGCCACCGTCGATATCGGCGTCAAGGATGATCAGCGGCACGTCGAGCACCGCCAGCGCCGATTGCATGGCGGGCGCCAGCGCATCGATGCAGTCGTCCAGCCACTGCGCCACCGCCGGGTGCTGGACGCGCACCTGCGCTTCCAGATCGGCATGGCCGTCGATGGTCACGCCGTGGTGGCGCAGGTGGCGCGTCAGCGCGTTGAGCGAGGCGCGCGCCAGCAGGATGTCGCGCCGCTTGCCGGTGCGCGGCGCGGAGGCCAGGGTGCTGGGCTGCACCGGCATCATGCCGATGTCGCCGGCATTGCCCGACACGCCGCGCACGCAGTCTCCGTTGAGCGCCACGCCGCCGCCGATGGCCGGGCCGACGAAGACATAGAGGAAGCTCTGCGCGTGGTGGCTGCCGTAGAACAGCTCGGCCACGGCAGCAGCGGTGCCGTCGTTCTCGCCAAACACCGGCAGGCCGGTGGCATCCGACAGCGCTGCGGCAAAGTCCACGGCATCCCAGGCGCGGAAGGTGGCCTGCGATGCCTCGTCCTGCAAGTCCAGCTCGCGCAGCCAGGCACCGAGGTTATAGGGCTGGGCCACGCCGATGCCAAGCAGGCGCTTGCGCTCGTCCGGCGTAAGCAGCGCACGCAGTTCGGCCACATCGTCGCGCACCAATGCCAGCGCTTGCTCCGGGTGGGGCAGGACCATCTGGTGGGCGCGGCTGGCGAGGATCTCGCCGCCGAAGTCCACCATCACGCACTCGATGCTGCCACGGTCCAGCCGGACCCCGATGCCGAACGCGCCCTTGGGCTGCAGGCGGATCAGGCTGGCCGGCTGGCCACGCTGCCCATCCTGGCGGCGGCCGGCCACATGGATCAGGCCATCCTCGGTGAGCGTCTGCACGATGCTGCCCACCGCCGTGTTGGTGAGCTGCGCGATGCGGGCGAGATCCGCCTTGGACGCCTCCCCGGCATGCCGCAGCGCCAGCAGTAGCGCGCGCTCGTTGTACAGCCGCAAACTGGCGGAATTCACGCCGCGGCCGGCCTTGGCACTGTTCATGTGGTCTCCGAATGCTGTTATGAGTGCCGCCTGCATCACGTTGCGCGCTGAGTGGCGACGGCGGTGCATCTAGCTGCGGCATTAATTAATTCAGATTGAATTAAATAATAAGCCAGACCAGAACTCAAGGAAGGGGAAACCCCAGTCAAGTGGTTGCATGGCCCTCTGCGGTGCGCCCCACACGCCACCGCGCATCCCGGCGCCGCCGCCATGCTCTAAAATCCAGGCTCGCGCTTCCCACCCCTGCCATGGACTCCATCTTCGACGCCATCCTCCCAGCCCCTTTCGGCAAGATCGGCGTGCGCACCGACGGCGAATTCGTCCGCGAGATCGTGTACCTGCCCGCGAGCATGCGGCTCGTCGAGCCGGCCAACGCGGTCACGCAACGCCTGGCGCGGCAACTGGAGGCCTACTACGCCGATCCGGATGCACGCTTCGATATCCCGCTGGCGCCGGTCGGCAGCGCGTTCCAGCGCCGGGTCTGGCAAGCGATCTCGAACGTGCCGCGTGGCAAGGTCACCACCTATGGCGCGGTGGCGCGGCAGATCGCCAGCGCGCCACGCGCGGTCGGGCAGGCGTGCGGGGCGAATTTCTTCCCACTGGTGATTCCCTGCCATCGCGTGGTTGGCGCCAGCGGCATCGGCGGCTTTGCCAACCATGACGGCGACGGCTTCTTCCTTGATATCAAACGCTGGCTGCTGCGCCATGAAGGGGTGATGCTGGCATGAACGACATTGCGCAGATTGACGACGGTGACAACGGCGGCGACAGCGGCCATATCGACGACATGGAAGACAGCAACGCCGTCATCGACACCGAAGACACCGAGGACAGCCCCGCCCTGCTCGCCGACCTGGCCCTGGTCGACCGCTTCTGCGACGCGCTGTGGCTCGAAGACGGCCTTGCGCAGAACACCATCGACGCCTACCGGCGCGACCTGGCGCTGCTGTCGCGCTGGCTGCATGCCTCGGGCACCTGCGCGCTGCTGGCGGTGAACGACAGCGCCCTCAACGGCTACTTCGCCTCGCGCCACCTGGAAACCCGCGCCTCGTCCGCCAACCGGCGGCTGACGGTGTTCAAGCGCTTTTTCCAGTGGGCGCTGCGCGAGCACATGATCACGGCCGATCCCTGCCTGCTGCTGCGCCCGGCCAAGCAGCCGCCGCGCTTTCCCAAGACCCTGACCGAAGCCCAGGTCGAGGCGCTGCTGGAGACACCCGACACCGCCACGCCGCTTGGCCTGCGCGACCGCACCATGCTGGAGCTGATGTATGCCAGCGGCCTGCGCGTGTCCGAGCTGACACAGATGAAGACCATCGAGATCAGCCTGAACGAGGGCGTGGCGCGCGTGGTAGGCGGCAAGGGCAACAAGGAACGCCTGGTGCCGTTTGGCACCGAAGCCGGCGACTGGCTGCGCCGCTACCTGGCCGAAGGCCGGCCTGCGCTGTTGGGCGAGCGTGCCTGCGAAGCGCTGTTCGTCACCCAGCGCGGCGACGGCATGACGCGCCAGGCCTTCTGGCACCTGATCAAGCGCCACGCCCGCGAAGCCGAGATCTACGCGCCGCTGTCACCGCACACCTTGCGGCATGCCTTTGCCACCCACCTGCTCAACCACGGCGCGGACCTGCGCGTGGTGCAGTTGCTGCTGGGGCACGCCGATATCTCCACCACGCAGATCTACACGCACGTGGCGCGCGAGCGCCTGCGCGAGCTGCACCAGCACCACCATCCGCGCGGCTAGGTTGCCCGCGCGGTCATTGCGATCCGTCATCCATCATGAGCAAGACCAAACACGTTTCGGAAACCCCGGCCACCCAGTTCCTCAAGCGGCATGGCGTTGCCTTTGGCGAGCATGCCTATGACTACGTCGAGCATGGCGGCACCGGCGAGTCCGCCCGCCAGCTCGGCGTGGACGAGCACGCGGTGATCAAGACGCTGGTGATGGAAGACGAGCGTGCGCAGCCGCTGATTGTGCTGATGCATGGCGACTGTTCGGTGTCTACCAAGAACCTGGCGCGGCAAACCGGGCACAAGAGCGTGCAGCCCTGCAAGCCGGAGGTGGCGCAGCGGCATAGCGGGTATCTGGTGGGCGGGACCTCGCCGTTCGGGACGCGCAAGCGGATGCCGGTTTTTGTTGAGGCCGGTGTGCTGGCGCTGGAGCGGATCTATATCAATGGGGGCCGCAGGGGGTATCTGGTTAGTATTGATCCGCAGGTTTTGAAGACGTTGGTGGGGGCGGAGGTGGTGGAGTGTGGGTTGAGGGATTAAGGGGATGGGATGATGGGGTGGTCGCTGTTGGTGGTCTGCTGTTTCTTTGAGCGGCGACGGTTTTTGCACCCAAAAGCCATACGACATCCCCCTGCGGGGGCTGCCGGTCACTCTTCTTTGCGTCGGCAAAGAAGACTAACGAGAAGAAAGCCGACCCTGCCGGGCGCAGAGCAATCAGGCTTATGTGGGGCGGTGGTTTCGTCGTACGGCCCAGAGTGTTGGCTGGCCGATCCTACCGGCTCGAAGGTCATCGCACTTGCATGACCCATGGGTTACGTCGTGCAGCCCCTGACCTCGTGTGCGGTGCCCGTTCCCACATCTGCCGTTCGCGGTGCGAAGTGCTGCGCCGTTTCGGGTGTGGCTGGTTTCGTGGTTTTGTCTCGGAGGACGAGCGTCGTGGGTGTGAGCGCGGCCCTCGCGGACGGGCCACGGTGCCCACCACGAAACCAGAGGGGGGTGAAGCAAGGCGCCGCTCGCGCCGGTACGGCAGGGCATCAAATGGCCGGGCACCCGCCGCTAGAGACAAAACCACGAAACCACCAGGACAGGCAGGATCGTGGTGCTGCGCACCGCGAACGGCAGATGCCCGAACGCGCACCGAGCAAAGCGATCAGGGGCACCACCACGTGACCATTGGG